>JAAOMR010000338.1 GCA_018853935.1 Acidithiobacillus ferrivorans | reverse complement strand
TAGCCTCCTCAACTGTTTCCCCTTGGGTCGTCGTGCCGGTTTCGGGATTGAGGGCAACATATCCGCCTTCTTCGGCAGGGGTAAGAACCGCAGTTAATTCCATGACTATGGCTCCGAGGGCAGGAAAAGCTAATTTTCGCGCATTCTGAGTGTGGGTGTCCAATCGGGATAGGGAGAAGCCTCACGGCTCCCCCCTCCCACACCACCGGACATACGGGTCACGTATCCGGCGGTTCGATGAAGTAAATTCCTACCGCGGCGCAAGGCTGGGTAGTCCCAAGTCATTGAAGTAGCGCCATGGTAACGCAATAGTCAATGCCGGTGTCTTCGACAGCCGCCACGGCCCATGCGCCGACTTGCTGGTGTTCCACGCTTCGCGCACAGACACGCCACGCTTGCGCAGTTGCCGGTAACCGGCCGATCCCCATTGTTTCCAGAGATAGCAACGTAACTTGCGTCGTACCCACTTGTCGATATCGCGCAGAGGGCTCAGCACTTCGGCGATGCCGA
>JAAOMR010000337.1 GCA_018853935.1 Acidithiobacillus ferrivorans | reverse complement strand
CCCGCCACCAACATTGCCGCCGACATTGCCGCTGGCGGGTGCATCCGGCGCGGCGCCGAGGCCTACGCTGTTACCTTTTTCGCCTGCTGTAGTTTGCTGCGCGCGAACCCTGTTGGCAAAATTGCCGCCCGCAGTCGTTTCGCCGTGGCCCTGGACGGCATTGTCACCCAAGCCGCTGGACACATCTTGTGCTTTGCGACCGGAGACGCCTTGTATCCTTGCGCCCGCCATGCCTCCGACCGCTTTGAGCCCATGCTTGCCCGCCGTGCCCATGCCGGACGCAGCCTGACTGGCCATACCGGTAAGACCGCCAGCCAGTTGCGCCCCAGCCGTTCCCGCGCCGAGACCCAGAATCCCGGACTCATTGGCCGCGCCGGCACCCTCCTGGAAAGCGGCGCCCAGTCCTTTCATGCCGCCCATCGCGGTGTTGGCCGATGACGCCAGACTACCAGCGCCTTTAGCGGCACCGATGGCGGAGTTCGCCAGGGATGCGGTACCCATGGCCGCGCCCGCACCGGCGGCAACCACGCCTCCAGCCACAGCCGCACCGGCGGCACCGACGTTGCCCAGGGAAAGGGAAGGGGAACCGTTCATGAAACTGCCGGCGAGGCTGGGGACCATCATAGCCAGGGCGGCGAACAAAACGGATCCCATAGCGACGTCAAAATACATCGCTAAATGAACACCGTGCGCTGCTGAAAGCTCCGCAAGCCAAATGCCTGCCATCTTCATGCCCAACCCCGCGACCAGCTCGATCACCATCAACTTAATACCGATGCTGACTGCGTATCCGTAATACTTTTCACCGAAAGTGTTTGTCCATCGGCTGCCCAAAAAACCCAGCATGATCGCACCGGCGCCAACAACGATGTATGATTCAATGAGTATAATCAAAATCTGCGCGGCGATGATGACGAATGCGACAAGAATGAAAATCGCGGCCAGCGTTACCGGGAAAAGCGCACCAATTTCATCTCCCAAGCTCATCTTCCCCAGCCCGTTGAACAGTTGCACAACAGTCTGAATGCCCAGGTCAACAAAGGTGCCTGGGCTGGCCGGTGAAATCTGCGGCACCCCGGCGATGCTGGTGCCGATATCCAGAAAGGAATTGAGGATATCGGGGATAAAAGTGGGTGCCATGTCGATTAACACGAAGAAGAAGAACGAAAGGCTCAGGATTTTTAGAAACGCCGAAGTAATGAACTCCGGCAGGTCGTTTTTGCGCAATGCGTACTGCGCCCCGCTCCACACGAACTCCAATACCGCCAGACTGCCGAAGATGTCTTTGGCGTAACCGATGGCGGTGGTCATCCATCCCGTCGTGGCGGCTTTGAACTGGCCGGCCAGACTGACCAACTGTGCGGCGTTGCTCATGGTGTTACCCCCTTTTATTTTGCGATTTTATGTTCCTGCAGGTTGTACCCGGGGCAATCCGTCTGATACAGCTTTGGACCAAATGATTGCTCCAGTCCCGGCTGCGTACACATATTACGAGTAGACTGCTCCATACTACTGTGCAGAGTAACCACGTTTTCAGCCTGCCCCGAACGCCAGCAAGACTTGTTGTGCACTTGAGTGGAAAACGATTGCCCCGCGCACCATTTGTTTTCAACCTGCCGTGCCGCATTATGCTTTTCGTACCACTTCTCGCTGTGTCCGCCATGCGGTCCGTTGTGCGCGCATCCAGCAAGAGCCAGAACAGTGACGATGATGGCGATGCTGGTAAGTTTCGTATTCACTTGAATCTCCTTGCTGTTTCATGGCGAGCGTCATTGCCCGTACCTATTGGAAATACCGAGCCGTTTCTATGGCAGGACGGTCCCTGAGGGCATCTGCGTCGGCACAGGCCCCAAGCTCGCTGCGGCTTGCGCGTACAGATTATTGACCCCGTTCGTCGCCTGCTGCTGCTGGTTCACCTGTTGCGCCTCGTAGCTGCCGATGGCGCTATTGCCCGCCATGATTTCCTGCTGCAACTGCTGGATCTGGTTGACTTCCATGCCTGCAATCTGGTTACCCGCCTGGAGGACCTGCATGCGTCCGCCGGCGGACTGGCTGGCATTCTGTATGCCCTGCAGGGCAGATTGCTGAGATGAAAATTGGTCGGCGGTTAGTCCGTTTTGCGTCAGCATCGACTGAATCTGGCCATTGGTATTGGTGGTCCAGGTTTGCATTTGCTGACCGTAGTTATTACCGATGCTGCTCGCCGCCGGATAGGTCTGGGTGAATTGGCTGGCGATATTCTGGCTGGCGTAGGAAAGCCCCTGCGCCTGTCCGGCGATGTTCGTTAGGTTGCTGAGATCACCTTGCACGCTGGACCACATCTGGGTCGGCAGATTTTTCAGGTTCATGGCCTGCTGGTAGACCATTTGGATTTGCTGTTGAACCGATTCCGCCTGCTGAAGCAGAGACTGGACGGCGGTGATCTCCTGTACGATCTGTTCGGGCATCGTCGCGCCGCCGGTCATGGTGCCCGCAAGAGCTGAAGCCGGGGCCAGCAGGGCAAAGGCGATGGCGGAAATGAGTATGGTGTTCATGTGCTGTTTTTTCATGGTGAAGCCCTCGTGTGAATAACGTTTCCTGTTATCTGTAGGGCGAAGCGGGACCTGATCACGGTTTGCACCCCTGCAAGGGTTTTGCGCGAACAGTGGCGTTGGGGTTTGGGAAAAAGAAGAATCTGGCGACGCCTTTTCTTTTCCCTCCACCCCACACCACCTCATGAGGACGAACTGGTGGGAGGACAGCAACGAGGTTGAAGGGCTAGAACAGCACCGAAAACGACCAGATGCAGGCACCTACGAAGGTGGTCAGCATGAAAAAGGTGAAGAACAGAAAGCGTAAGAGGTCACCGAAGAGCCGGGAAATGCTGGCTCGAAAGGTGAGGATCTGGATGAAGTCCCCGCCGATCATGACCAGGGACCAGAGGACCCAGGCCGTCAGGACGATCAATGGTGACCACGCCC
>JAAOMR010000336.1 GCA_018853935.1 Acidithiobacillus ferrivorans | reverse complement strand
TCGCGACGGGCACCGCCGATGCAGGCATCAAACTGAAACTCAGCGATGGCCTCCAACAGCGTGACGGCCTGCGCCGCATTACGCGAATCGCTTGCGGGATTACGCAGGCGCACGCTGCCGCGCCTGATCGACTCCGCGACCGAACGCACGATCAGGCGCTCGCCCAATTCGGCAGTGTGGCGATCGCGGAATTCGATGACTTCAGCGAAGTTGTGGCCGGTATCGATATGTACCAGGGGAAACGGAAACCGACCGGGACGGAAGGCCTTCTCGGCGATGCGCACCAGCACCACCGAATCCTTGCCGCCGGAAAACAGCAGCGCCGGTTTGCCGCATTCGGCCGCAACCTCGCGCATGATGTGGATCGCTTCTGATTCCAGCCAGTCCAGATGGTGATTGCTGGCGACATCGAGAACATGTTTTTCGACTGCAGTATGCATCATATTTGTCCTGGTGTTTTTTGTGGTGTTGCTGATCTGGCGCGGATCACTTTGCCGTCAACGACATGCAGGCCGCACTCTCTGGTGTCCGGATTTTCCCACCACCAACGACCCGCGCGGATGTCCTGGCCG
>JAAOMR010000335.1 GCA_018853935.1 Acidithiobacillus ferrivorans | reverse complement strand
CCGCCGCTTGTGGCGCTCCCCGATTCAAGCCGAGAGCCAGCCCCGATTCGGCCAGCACCGCTGGCAGCGGCGGTCGGTATTACGTCGCGGTGGTGCAAGTGTCCTGGTCGAAGAGCATTTCCTGCCGGACCTGCCACGCTGGGCTGGTCGAGGACGACGCTGATGCGAACGATTCCCGCGCCGCGCCGCCAACGCATACGCGCCTATGCGACCCTGATGCGCATGGATCGTCCCATTGGCACTCTGCTCCTGCTCTGGCCCACCTACTGGGGACTCTGGCTAGCCGCAAAGGGGACTCCGTCACTTGGTCTCTTCCTGATTTTCACCGCCGGCACCTGGCTGATGCGCTCGGCGGGTTGTGTGATCAATGATTACTTTGACCGCGATTTCGACCGGCAGGTCACCCGCACCTGCCAGCGCCCTCTGGCGACAGGCCTGATTAGCTCGCGGGCAGCACTGCGCCTGTTCGTCATCCTGTGCCTGCTGGCCGCAACCCTCCTGCCTCTGCTCAACTGGCTGACCATAGGGTTAGCAGGTGGCGCAGCGTTCATCACTGTTACATACCCGTTATTCAAACGCTTCACCCATCTCCCGCAAGCCTATCTGGGCATCGCTTTTTCCTTTGGTATACCGATGGCTTTTGCCGCGACCCTCGGGCGAGTTCCGGCACTCGCCTGGTGGCTGATGCTGGCCAATGCCTGCTGGGTCGTCGCTTATGACACGGCCTACGCCATGGCCGACCGTCCAGACGACCTCAAGGCCGGAATCAAGTCGACAGCCATTCTTTTTGGACGCTTTGACCGTCACGCCATTGCCGGCCTGCAAGCCATCATGCTCATCATTTTTTTCGGGATCGGCGTCACGCGGGGCATGCATTGGCCTTATTGGATCGCCTTGGCGGGTGCCACCGTTCTCGCGGCCTACGAGCAGTCGCTGCTTGGCGGCGACCGGGATCAGGCGTTCCGCGCTTTTCTGCACAATAACTGGATTGGTCTGCTGCTCTTCTGGGGGATTGTCGCGGGCCTAGCCCCGAGCGGCACATTTATAATACCGGGAGCCCTATGAAGATTGGCCATTTCTGGGTCATCCATGCCCGTTCAGAGCACTTTGAAGACAACCATTGACAAACTTATACACAATCCACTCATATACAGAGACAAGCTTGGGCAATTCCAGCACGTCATTGATGTCAATTATTAACACACTGTTTTTTATTAGCTTTTATTTTGCACCTTTTTTAGGCACCCACTCTAACGCGTTGAAGAACAGGGGGTCTGAGACTTTTCAAGATGTTCATACACAGACTTATCCACAGAAGTTGTGGGCAACTTCATGAGCGATGAAGCAAACTGTATTCAAGTAGCCGTCATGGTACCGCTCCGCCGCATCTTTTCTTACGCCCTGCCGCCAGAGGGCCATCTACAGCCGGGTATGCGAGTGCGGGTACCTTTCGGCAAAGGCAAGCGCGTAGGGATTGTTCTCGGCTATGCCAGTTGCCCGCCCGACGTCATGCTCAAGACTATTGAACAGGTCCTGGACGCGCATCCCATTTTACCCATTGCCTTACAGCAATTGATTCACTTCGGAGCGACATACTACCATCACCCGCTCGGTGATGCCTGGGCTACCGCCCTGCCGACCCTGCTGCGCCAAGGTCGGCCGCTGCCAAAACCCACTCCCTGGGGTTACCGCCTCAGTGCTAGCGAAGCACCGACGGCAGCACGCCAGCCTGGAAAATTGCAGCAAGCGCTCCGGGAATTGCTCATCACCACGGGTGTGGTGCCTGAAGCAGAAATTCCCAAAGAATTACGCCCCATTTTACGGCAGGCCATCCGAAAGGGCTGGATAGAAACGGTGGCGGAAGTCATCTCACCTAAACCAGCGGTACCCTCTCCACACCGCCTGAATGCGGAACAAGAAAGCGCCGTGACGCAATTACGCATGGCCAAAGGCTTTAAGGCGTGGTTACTGGAGGGAGTGACTGGCAGCGGTAAAACAGAAGTGTATCTGGAAGCAATCCGACCTCATCTGGAATCCGGAGCACAAGCCCTCATTCTGGTCCCAGAGATCGGTCTCACCCCCCAACTCGTAGAACGTTGCCAAACGCGTTTTGGCGAGCATCGCGTAGCCGCCCTGCACTCTGCACAAGGCGACGGCGAGCGTTTGCGCATCTGGGCAGCGGCAGCGGCCGGACAGATTCAGGTCATCGTTGGCACCCGCTCGGCACTTTTCGTGCCCCTGCCCTGTCTTGCCATGATTATTGTCGATGAAGAGCATGACCCCTCTTTTAAGCAGCAGAATGGCTGGCATTATTCGGCACGGGATCTGGCGATTCAGCGCGCACGCCTAGAAAATATTCCCATTGTCCTCGGCTCTGCCACGCCCTCTCTGGAAAGTCTCTACAACGCGCAAAAGGGCCGTTATCAGCACCTAGAACTACGCCAGCGCGCCACTTCAGCCGATTTACCGAAGATGACGATCGTACCACTGCGCCGCGAAAATCTGCAGGGTGGCATTTCCTCTACCCTGTTAACGGCGTGTAAGGAAACCTTGGAAGCAGGCAATCAGGTATTACTGTTCCTGAATCGTCGGGGCTACGCTCCAGCAGTACTCTGCCACGATTGTGGCCATGTGCTGCAGTGCCCTCGTTGCAGCGCGCCCATGACCTGGCATCGCCAACAGGAACGCCTCCGCTGTCATCATTGCAGTCACGAATCGCACTGGCCACCGGTCTGCCCCGCCTGCCGCAGTGCGGTGCTGGTCACCGTCGGCCAAGGCACTGAGCAACTGGAGGAGACACTTCGCCAGCGCTTCCCTCAGACCCCCATTTGGCGCATCGACCGCGACGCATTGCATGGTCGTGATGCCCTCGCCACAGCGGTCTCCGACATTCACCGGAATCGTGCTGCCATCCTTGTGGGTACCCAAATGCTGGCTAAGGGACATCACTTCCCGGCCGTCACCCTGGTCGGCATTATCAATACTGACCAGGGTTTGTTCAGCGCTGATTTTCGCGCTCCTGAACGATTGTTGCAGACCGTTCTGCAAGTAGCCGGCCGCGCCGGCCGCGAAGAGCGGCCTGGCCGGGTACTCCTACAGACCCATCTGCCTGAACATCCTTTACTGCAAAGCCTCGCCCAGGGCGACTACCGTCCTCCGGCGCAGGCGCTCCTGGATGAGCGCCGGGCTGCGGGGCTACCGCCATTTGGCGCCCTCACCCTGCTGCGTGCCGAGGCGCACCAACGCTGCCGGGTAGACGAATTCCTGAAGGCCGCCTGCCAATGTGCACCACCCGCCCTGGTGGAGATCAGTGGTCCGACGCCGTCGCTCATGGAGCGGCGTGCCGGTTTCGAGCGTGCAGAGCTTTGGATACAAGCACCAGGCCGGGCCCAAATGCAGAAAGCGCTTAAACTCTGGCTACCACAGTTTGCCGAGCTACACTCCGCCAGAAATGTTCGCTGGATGCTTGATGTCGATCCCTTACTGATCACCTGAATGCTTAACGATATGGTCAGACACTCAACTTGCATTGGCCTGTAGATATGCTATCCTCGGCGACGGCCAGTTGGGCCAGCTTTGATTAATTTGGGGTGTAAAATGGCGGTCGGCACAGTGAAGTGGTTCAATGACAGCAAGGGGTTTGGGTTCATTACGCCGGAAGATGGCAAGGAAGATGTATTCGTACATCACTCCGCTATTGAAGGTACGGGGTTCAAGACCCTGGCCGAAGGCGAGCGCGTCAATTTTGAAGTGACTCGTGGTCCGAAGGGTTTGCAGGCCGAGAAGGTCCGCCGGGCTTAATAAGCCCAACGGGTGGCTCTCTCAGCCATCCGTCCCCCCTGCGGGGAAAAGTAATTTACCGGTCTGGCTTTCGCAATTCCGGTTTCTTTTTTGTTCAGCTATCGCGCGCGGGCTTCTTCCGCTTTACTGGCCCAGCGCCACGCTCCTTGGATTTATACTCACTTTTTGCCGGCTTGGCGGAGAGTATCTTGCGCGGCTTCGCAGGGGCAGCACGTCCCACCGGTGCGCCCGCATCCGTCGGGGCGATCTGCAAAGGCCGCCCCGAGACCCAGACCTTTTGCAGATGCTGCAAAACTGACGCTTGTATATCCGCAGGAAGCTCGACAGTAGTATGCTCGGCGCCAATCTGTACCTTGCGAATATTGCGGCTGGGTATCCCAGCCTCATTAGCGATCGCACCGACAATATTTTTGACTTGCGCACCGTGGCTTTCACCCACATCCAAGCGGAAGCGGCGCATAGGCACATCCTCCCCTCCCGAGGTGGCACCACCACCGCCGCGCGGCGGCCGTGCACTGCTGCCCCCACCCCGTTCATCTTCAGAGCGGCGACGTGATGATGGCGGTCGACCGGCACCTCCAGAGTCGCTGCGCATCGGCTTTGATACCGGGGCCTCGACAGGAACCAGGGGGCGCTCTTTCTGCACCATGTAAGCCAGCGCCGCAGCGATTTCTCCCAAACCTACGTCCTTTTCCTGCTGATAATCCGCAATGAGGGATTCAAAAACCGCAAGATCCTGACTATTCAGCACTTCTGACAACTGATCCTTGAACTGGCTCATCCGCCGATCCGCAACATCTTCTATGCTGGGCAGATGCATGGCCGTAATTGTCTGCCCCGTCGCCCGCTCGATGGCGTGCAGCAAATGGCGTTCGCGCGGCGCGACAAAGAGAATTGCGTCTCCGGTACGTCCGGCACGCCCAGTGCGGCCAATACGGTGAACATAGGCCTCGGTGTCATTCGGAATGTCATAATTGATCACGTGGGTGATCCGTTCGACATCCAAACCGCGGGCCGCCACATCAGTCGCAATAACAATATCCAGCGTCCCCGCCTTCAGTCGCTCAATGGTCTGTTCGCGCAACGCCTGACTGAGATCGCCATTGAGGGCGCCACAGGCATAGCCGCGCGCTTCCAGGCGCTCCGCCAGCTCTACCGTCGCTGTTTTTGTACGCACAAAAACCAGCCAGGCATTACTCTCCTCTACCTCTAAAATACGGGTAAGAGCATCCAACTTGTGGGTACCGCTGACCTGCCAATAGCGCTGGCGAATAGCGGCCACTGTAGTCGTCGCTGATTTAATACGGATTTCCAGGGGGTCGCGCAGATAGGTTTTGGCGATGCGGCGAATGGCATCTGGCATCGTCGCAGAGAAGAGTGCCACCTGTCGGCCATCGGGCGTGTGTTTGAGGATATCCTCCACCGCGTCAATGAAGCCCATGCGCAACATTTCGTCGGCCTCATCCAGCACCACGGCCTGCAACTGATCCAGACGCAGGGTTTTGCGGCGCAGGTGATCCTGAATGCGTCCGGGTGTACCCACTACCACCTGCACACCACGCTGCAGTTGCTTGAGCTGCAGGCTCATGGACTGTCCGCCATAGATGGGCAGCACATGGAATCCGGGGAGAAACTTAGCGTAGCTCTGCATCGCCTCAGCCACTTGAATAGCGAGCTCACGGGTGGGTGCCAGCACCAGCAACTGCGGCACGCGCAAGCTGAGATCAACGCGGCTTAACAACGGCAGTGCAAATGCAGCTGTTTTGCCGGTACCGGTCTGCGCCAGCCCGATAACGTCGCGCCCCTCCAGCAGCGGCGGGATGCTCTGCGCCTGAATGGGCGACGGTTGTTCGTAGCCGATCTCTGTCACCGCTTTCTGGATCGGTTCAGCGAGGGCGAAATCAATAAAGCGAAGATCGGATTCTTGAGACATGAGCACACCTGGACAACGAAGAGAATTCAGCGTCCACACTATACGCTAGTTGTGCGCAACTTGCAGTGTTTTCTTCACCCTATCATAAAAGACGCCACAAACTCAGTCAGCGTCCGGCACCAGGACCGGCCCAAAGAAGATAGCACCCTGTTTGTTACGCAAGCACATAGCGTGGCTCCTGACCGTGTGTCCTGACATAGGCAGAGAAAAAGTATCGGCAAAGGTGCGATGGCGCGCAGTTCGGTCTTCGGCCACTGAACGCATCCTGCGACGCCTTGTGAGGTGCAGAGTCTATGACATAATACGCCCATGAATATTCTCTCGCTGGTCGCCGCCCTCATCATCATCCTCGCCGGGGCCGAGGCATTTACTAACGCGCTGGAGCACTTGGGCGACCGCCTGGGTATTTCCGAAGGCGTGACTGGTTCTATTTTTGCGGCGGTAGGTACCGCACTGCCCGAAACCATGGTCCCTATTGTGGCGGTTTTCGCCGTTACCAGTGGGCAGCCAGCCCACCTGGGAGAAGAGGTGGG
>JAAOMR010000334.1 GCA_018853935.1 Acidithiobacillus ferrivorans | reverse complement strand
GTGATGTCACTGATGTAGAGATGGTAGGGATTGATTACGATGGCTTCGATGTTCGAGCCGATGGCAAACTGATGCGTTTCGATGTTTCCGATCCCATCATCGATGCGCAAGGGGCTCGGTCGGCGCTGGTGAATTTGGCTCAAAAGTGCCGTGAAAGCCCATGAGCTTTTATGTAGTGGGATGTTGGCATCTAACCAACCGCCTACGAAGTTCATACCTTTTTGCCATTAAATTTTCACATCCCATCCCTGCGGAATACGTGGGCTCTAGCTGACTTGATCGCGAAGGAACACTACGCAGCGTAACCCATCATTGGTGGTTTCGGAACACGCCCCACCACCCGACGTGCAGCAGGAACAAGCGATCGCGTCATGGTGTCTGTTGGTGTACCCATGGTAAAGCAGCCGCTCATCCTTTTGGGGCGACCGACAACATCCGACTGCGGAAGGTCGCGACCGGCTGTTTTCAGAAAGTCCAGATGGAATCCTGTGAGGCTCGCTGTGTACCGGCGGCACCGGGGGCGATCAAGCGCCCAGCGGGACTTAGCGAAACTATAGTGAGTACACCCAGTGCGGCGACGATGCTAAGCATCTTCAAGGTCGTGCAAATGCCCGCTGCGCGTGCAGCGAAGGCCTGGCGTCTCGGCAGGCGACGCAGCACATAGAGCAGAAAGATGTTTTCGATGTAGTCGAAGCATGCGGCGGCGATGGCCATCGCACACACGATGCTGGCCGCCCCGGCGGCTGCCGGGTGTGCCGCAGCGGCTAGGTCGCCGAGCAAGAACAACAGGGCCCCGTACACCGCGGGGAAGATCATGTCGGCCATCAGCATGTGCCGGAACGAACGGATGCCGTCGCGGCCGTAGAGTTGCAGCAGGCGGTACAGAGTCTCGGGGCTATAGCCCGGCCGCACGTCCACCTGCAGTTCGCCGAGCGCGCGGCGGCGCAGCGCCAATACTCCACCTGGGAGAAACCAGAATCCGCCGAGGAAGCCGAGCGTGACGATGCCGAGCACTTGGGCGAGTAGCGTCTCGTTGATTGCCATGATAGTTAAAGCTCCTGAATGCTCGTGCCGGGCACGAGCAAGGCGAAACGCCCGCCAAATGCCTGCACTGGTGTGAGAGCGCCCACGCGAGGCTCTTGCAGCTGCAACTCCAGGGCGCGCACCGCAGCGGCAGCGGCAGCGTGATAGCCCTCGCCGGTCTCTAGCATGGCGGCGACGCGCTCGCCTGTTGCGTTGCCGGCCTCCGCCCACACGCGCGAGCGCAGCACCGCGATTGCTGCGGCCGATGGGCTGGCCACGGCCGTGTTCGATGCTCGCGCGGCTTGCCGCGTCAGCAGCTTGCCGAGCAAGGGACCTGCGATACGCATCAGCGCGGCGGCGGCGCGCGATAGCGGGATGCCCGCGACAATATTTGGGATGCCGGTGGAGCGCTGCACGGCCAGCAGCTCGGCCAGCGGCGCGGCGGCGAATCTCATCCTGGGCGTATCGGCACCCGACGCGCGCCAGGTAGAGAAGGCCAGCGCACGTTTGCGCAGGGAGCCCTGGTAGATTTCGCGCCCGCCGGCAGCAATCGCGGCGGCCATGCTCAGCTGCGCGCCGCGGCTGCGTGCTCCGGTTTGCGTGGCGAGCGAAAGGCGTAGCCAGGTCGCGTCGGGCAGGCGCAGTGCCAACTGTGCAGCTAGGCATTCCGCGAAAACAACACCGTAGCCAACGCCTGCAATAATGGCAATGCCCGCAGTGCGCGCCTGTGCGTCGCAGGCTAGTGCTGCGCTGAAGTCCTCAATTTCACCGTTGACGTCCAAATACGAGCAGCCCACGTCGAGGCAGGCGGCGCGCATCGGTTGCCCAGTCAACTGGTATGGACCAGCAGCAAGTAGTACACCGCTAACGCGGGACAGAGCCGCGCGCAGCGCAGCGCCGTCATCAAGTGGCAGCGGCAGAGTGCTCAGGCCGGTCGCCTGTCCCAGCGCCGATAACTGCGCTCTGTCACGTCCGGCCAGCACCGGGCGATGGCCGCGGCGCAGGGCTTCGTCGAGAATCAAGCGTCCGGTGCTGCCGTAAGCACCGTAGAGCATCCAATTTGATCGTGTGAGGACAGTCATCGGGTAGCGCGGCGTGGAGATGGGGGCATGGCTGGCTGAGCACTCAGGCTGCGTAGAACCAGACGGTGAACGGCCTCGAGATGGCTGATCGCCGGACTCGGGATTTCGTTAAAATTCAGCTGACGTGCGAACTGGCCCAGCAGACCGAGCACGGCCGCCAGCAGCAGTTTGGGATCCTCGTTCGCGTCGACCACGCCTTGGGCGACGCCGACATCCAGCAGCGCGTGAAAATGCGCAATCAGCGACTGACGCCGCAGCGTGGCTGGCAACTGCGGCCAAAAGCGACGCAGCGTCTCCTGCAAGAACAAAGCCGCCTGCAAATCCTCGTCGAAGATGCGCAGATAGGCCGCCAGCGTGGCGTGTAGCTGATCGGCAAACGGACTCTCGTTCACCGCTGGCAAGCTGCTGCGGAACCCGCGGAAGATGCGCTCGAATAGGTATAGACCCAGCGCCTCCTTGCCGGGAAAATGCCGAAACAACGCGGGATTGGTGAGACCGGCGGCGGCGGCGATTGCACGCACGCTAGTGCCTTCGATGCCCTTGCTCGCGAATAGATCAAGCGCCGCTGCGACGATTGCGCGCTTGCCAGGTGCATCGTCGGGATTGAGATAGGTGAGGCATGGGGTGTCTTGTTTCATGGGACATAATGTTAGCGATTGCTAACCACCCTGTCAATCTGCCCATTTCGCCCCAATTGAGTCGACCGACTGACCGTGGGCGTAACACAGTCTCGGTCTGGTCGACTTGCCCACAGCCGTGTAGTACGCTGCACCGCTATAACACTTGGTCAAAATTCAACGCGCACAGGTGGTCAGTTTTAAATGCGCGCCAACACCTATGGCTTGATAAATGTTCTTTGGCGCTCGGAGGTACCCGTCCGTGAGGAGGCTTTCGGTCGCTCGGTCGAAAGTGCCGTGGTCCAAGCTCTCGGGCTGATGCAGTATGTCAACATCGAATGTGCCGGGATGACCGTATCAAGCCGAATGGAAGAGGAACGGAGACCAGCCACCAACCACGGCGAAGTCAACTTCGTACTGAAGTAGCTTAGCGGTCGTTTCTTGAAGCAGGTGCTTTGTTGCTTCGATCTCGGTGGCAAATGCCATTGTTGACCTACTCGTGTAAAGAGGAATTCGACGCCTAACGCAAATTCGATTGCACTGACAGTGCAGCGTAACATTCCAAGTTGCAGTATATCACGCGCATTGTCATCCCCAATCATCCAATCATGAACGACTGTTACTGGTCGGATAATGTCATTTGCTTTCCACTGCTCAATGACCGCAATCAGTCTGGCACCGCCCTTTGAGTTCGCAAACAATGGTCTTCTTCTCACAACCATGGAGACCATGTCATGCCAACAGAACTCAACGGCAACCAGCACCTTCAAACCCCTTGGAACAAAGACAAAATTATAGGTCAGAAACGGCTCTTGAAACTACAGGAGGTATGGGCCATTAGAATTCGCCTGCAACTGGCCCAACAGATCCGTGAATTAGCCCTCTTCAACCTCGCCATCGATAGCAAATTGCGGGGCTGCGACCTCGTGGGACTG
>JAAOMR010000333.1 GCA_018853935.1 Acidithiobacillus ferrivorans | reverse complement strand
TCGATGGTTTCTACCGGCACCCGGTTTTCATCGAAGAAGGGCACGGCTTCCGCTTTGTCTTCTGCTGAGCGCAAGACCTTCCGTTGATGGGCAGGGACCAGACGGGTGGGTGATGTGGCGGGGGAGGCCGCCGCTTCCATCTCCATCGTCTCATCCAAACTGAGCTGGTTGGCCGGTGCTTCCGGGATCCGCTTTTCGCTCTTCTGCCCGAAGGTCTGGCGCTTGAACCAGTCGAGTTGATGTTTCAAGGCATCGATCTGTTCTTTGAAGGCCGTCAGTTGCTGTTGGAAGGCTGCGGCTTGTTGCTCGGCAATCTGCCATCCCTGCACCGCCATAAGCACCTGCTGCGGGGTAAAAGCCGCCGCCTGTTCGAGGCTCAAAGGCGTGGGGAAAAGGGCTGCTGCCGTCGTCGCTTTCATGAGCAAAATCGTATCAATAACGGGCACTTTTGTCCATAAAAACGATTGGTTATTGCGCATTTATCGGCCCTTTATAACGCTTGCGCAGACGCCCCGGCTCAATGCCTTCGAGCATCAGCTTGAGGCCGGTCCAATCCATTTCCCGCGGCGTGACATTCTGCCAGCCCGAGAGAAATCGACCCTGCTCCAGGCGCTTGGCCCAGAGACAAAATCCAGTACGGTCCCAGTAGAGGACTTTCATCTGGGTGGCCCGCCGGTTGATGAAGACGAAAAGGTGGCCGGACAGCGGATCCCTGTGCAGGGTATTGCGGGTCAGGGCATAGAGCCCGTCATAAGACTTACGCATATCCACCGGCTGGCCGCAGAGATGCACCCGCACCTGACCTTCCGGAAAAAACATCAGCCACGCACCAAGTGCAGGACCAGGCCACCGCCTAATTCCAGGCGGAGTTCCACGCGGGGCAACGCGGCATCGTCGCGCGGCACAGGTGGTGCCAAATCTTCCAGCGCGCCCAGATCCACGAAATCCGGCGTGCGGTGGGGTGCCATGGCTGTCGGAACGCGATCGGTCACAGCCGCCGCCATGCCTGAATCGCCGTTCTTTTGCAGCAACTCCCGCCAGCGGTAGAAACTCGCCGTACTCACTGACACCTTGCGGCAAAACGCCCCAATAGTCAGGCCGCTGACCGCCTGCTGCGCCAATAGCGCCCGCCAGCCTTCCGCGCTGCGCCGCTGGTACTTTCTCTGTGTCTCCGATGCCATCACCCATGATCTCCTCAGTCCATGCCCTGGGAGACCATTCTGCACATCTGAAAAATTCAGAATACAACGCCGCTCAGTTACCGCTTACACCGGCGATACCATACTTATCCATCTGCTGCTGGCCGATGTAGTAACCCATTTGTTTTATGTTATTTTGAACAGCTGCATATTCCATAAAGAATGAAGCGGTTTCGAGATGATAGGTAGGATTGTTCCTGTAGATCTTACGAAGGAGATTCCCAATCTGGGCATCTAGCCCAAGACCTGTCGCCTTGGATTCGAGATCAGTAAGTCGTCTCTCGAGATCAGCCAACGTGGTAGTTGTCGCGTCATTCATTTTTTAAGCCGCCTTTTTATCCTGTCATTGCGGATTCTAAATCTACTATGGTGGACCCATTGGTGCAAGACAGAGCCACTTCCAATATGAAATGAGTCTGAGCACCGTAAGCAATGGGATGGACTTCCCCACCCTATAACGGCATGGAACGGCTACGCTGCGATCTTCAGATACTCCACAATACAGGCCCCGCCGCCCTGGCCGGTCAGATAAACCTGATCCGGTGTAACGTAACCGAGGGACTGGTGCAGACGGCGACCATTGTAGAATATGGTACTATGCAGCATAACCATCGCAGCCTGATATAACTTATGAATGATCTGATTCTTACCAATATCACCAAAACCTTCCCCATCCACCACGGCCGCGATCAGCGTATCGTGCTGGATGATATTTCGCTTCATGTGCATTCTGGCGAACGCTGGGGCATCATGGGCCCCAATGGTGCAGGCAAGTCCACTATGATCCAGATCATCAGCGGTTCCCTCACACCCGACTCCGGCACGGTGCACCGGGGCATGACGGTGTCCTGGCCCTTGGCTTTTGGGGGCGCCTTTCATAGTTCGCTGACAGGCAGGGACAATGCTCGGCTCATCGCGCGGGTGTATGGGATTGATGTTGATACGACGGTGGCGCAGGTGGAGGACTTCGCCGAGCTGGGCGTGTATCTGGATGAGCCGGTCAAGACTTATTCTTCCGGCATGAACTCCCGCCTGAGTTTCGCCATCAGTATGGCGGTGGATTTTGATTGTTTTCTGGTGGACGAGGTCATCTCGGTGGGAGATGTGCGCTTTAACCGTAAATGCGAGGAAGAACTCCGGCGCCGCGATGGCAAGGCCATGCTGCTGGTGTCTCACCATGTGGACCTGATCCGCAACAACTGTGATCACGCGGCCTTTTTGCAGCATGGCAAGCTGCACTTTTTCGATTCGGTCGACGAAGCCGTCCGCACCTATGAGCAGATGTGACCGGGTACTTTGGGGCTTTTGGGTTGGTACCGTGAAACTTGACGAAAACGGCGCATTGTATTAACGTTTATACAAGCTAGCTTGCCATTGGAAAGCAGGAGCACTGTCATGACCATCACGACCATATCCAGCCGCGAGTTCAATCAAGACACCGGTCGCGCCAAGAAGGCCGCGACCGCAGGGCCAGTGTTTATCACAGACCGCGGCAAACCTGCCCATGTGCTCATCAGCATTGCGGATTATCAACGGCTCACGGGCCAACACCGGAACATCATTGAAGCCCTATCCATGCCAGGCCTCTCAGATATCGAGGTTGAATTTCCCCAATTGCGCGAACTCGCACGTTCGGCTGATTTTTCATAATGTTCCTGTTGGACACCAACGTTATTTCCGAGTTGCGCAAGGCCGGCGACGGCAAGGCTAATGCGCATGTCGTTGCCTGGCTTTCCAGCGTGGATGCCGCAGCTTTTTATCTCTCCACGGTCACGCTCATGGAGCTTGAGCTCGGCATTTTGCGGATCGAGCGGCGCGATCCGGCCCAAGGAGCCATGCTGCGATCCTGGATGGATGGTTATATCCTCCCTGAATTCTCGGAACGCACCTTTTCAATCGACACGCGTGTGGCGTTGCGCTGCGCCCGTCTGCAGGTGCCTGACCCTCGTTCTGACAGGGATGCGCTGATCGCGGCAACCGCGTTGGTGTATGGCATGACGGTCGTTACCCGGAATATGGCCGACTTTGAGCCAACCGGCGTTCCGCTATTGAACCCCTGGGATGTACTCATGAGTGAAAAACATAAAGCCAAATAATTGGGTATTTCTCAAATGCGCATGAAACACTACTGGCCTTTTGCGATCCGACTGGAGCCTGCCCTGCTTGCACTCTCGGATGGTGATTTTGTAGAAGCGCTTTATCAGCGTCACCTTGGTCGTGTTGCCGATGGTCACGGCAAGGCGCATTACCTGCACTTGTTGCAGCACGGATGGACGCGACCTCGGGTGCTGCGGGACTTTAAGCGCGCACCGGAGGCCCGGCGTTATGCTCGGCATCAAAAGCACCGCGATTTTCTGAAAACGATTTTGCGCCCGGAGCAGACCCCCTTGCTGCCTGATGAACTGCGCCGATGTCCGCCACAAAACCCCCGCACCGCACTGCTCGGAACCTGTCTTGCCGAGAGCTTGCTGCAGGTGGCCCTGGATATGGGCTGGTCCATGCGGCATTACCTCATGGATTCGGGCTTGCAGGAGGTGGATCGACAGATCGTTGCCGATGCTTTTGATGTGGTCCTTGTCAATCTCACCCTGCGGACCCTCCTCAGCATGTCGGTAGAAGAGGGCGACGGCGATCTTTTTCATCTGCGCTCAGAGCTGGATATGGGGCAGATTCAGGCGCAGGCTGTCCTCAACGTGCAGCAGGTGGTGGATCATATATTAGCCGCCATTCCACCGGGTTTGCCGGTGTTCTTTGTGTCCCTGCTGGAACCTCCTCCGCAGGTGGCGGGCGTGCTGGGACGTAACCGTCTGGGTTCCCTGTATGGCCTGGTCAGAGGCCTCAACGATGCCCTGGAGGACCATCTGGCCGCGTCGCCGCGGGGCTATTATCTGGAAATCAACGATATCCGCCAGTATTACGGCGATGCCAGTGCGTACGACGGTTATCTGTCCCACTATACCCATAATGGCTTATCGCCGTTGAGCGTGCAGGGCGAATGGATAGGTCGGGATATTCTGGAGCGCCTGGAAGGCGCCATGCGGGTATTGCGCGCGGAGGACCCCGTCAAACTGATCATCACCGACCTGGATAATACCCTTTGGCGCGGCGTCTTGGCAGAAGAGGACGAGATCGTCCCCTGGCAGCATACCGAAGGCTGGCCGCTGGGCTATGCCGAGGCCCTGCTGGAGTGCAAGCGGCGTGGGATATTGCTGGCCATCTGCAGCAAGAACGATGAGGGACCGACCCGTGAGCGGTTCCAACAGTTGTGGGGCCAGCGCTTGCGTCTGGATGATTTTTGCTCTTTGCAGATCAACTGGCAGCCCAAATCCCAAAACATCGCTCAGATTCTGCGCACAACCAACATTCTGCCCGATCATGCCCTGTTCATCGATGACCACCCCCTGGAGATCGAAGAGGTGCGCCGGGCTTTTCCGCGGATGCGCTTTTTGACGGGAGCACCCGAGCGCTGGCGACATGTCTTGCTCTATGCCCCCGAAACCCAGGTGGCACGCATCAGCGAGGAATCCGCCCTTCGCACCGATTCGATCCAGGCCAAAGCGGCGCGGGAGTTAGCGGCGCCGAGTATGGATCGGGACGCCTGGCTGCAGTCTTTGGGTCTGACTCTGCGTTTTGACCGCATTGTCGATGTCGGGCACTCCCGTTATGCCCGCGCTTTGGAGCTGCTGAACAGGACCAATCAGTTCAATACCACCGGCCAGCGCTGGAGCGATGCGGAATTGCAGGACTGGATGGCTTCTGGCGGCTGGTTGCTGGCAGCGCGCGCCGAAGATCGCTTTGCCAATCATGGCCTCGTTGCTTTGGCCCTGCTGCGCGACCATGGGATTGAGCAGGTGGTGCTATCCTGCCGGGTATTTAGTTTGGGTATCGAAAGTGCTTTATTGGTCGAAGCGTTGCGACAGCTGCGGGAGGGCGGGCACGCGGATTTTGTGGGGCATTTCACCGCCACCGCCCGCAATGACGCCTGTCGCGACTTCTGGCCTGCCCACGGCTTTACCCAGGATGCAGGGAGTGCTTTGTGGCGGGGTTCGGTGGTGCCCGACGCTCCAACATGGATTCGATTGTGAGAGGTGTTTAGTAATAGATACAAACCATGATATGCTATCACCATGGGATTGTACGATTTGCCAGAGTACCAGTTGGATCTGCTGCTTGGATATGACGGCAGGCGACATATTTTGGAAAGCGGCCACTTTCTCAAGTTTGAGGTACGACGTGTGGACCCGTCAGACCGCGTGCCACACGGGTTGGCATATTCTTTAACCTTACATACTGCAGATGGTCAGCGGCTGGTTGGGTTCGATAATGCGCACACCGTGCCACACGCTGGAGGCCGACATGTTGGAAATCCCGTTCAGGCGGACCATTGGCACCGGACCATGAACGATCCAGGGCGTCCATACGCCTTTATTTCGACAGAGCGGCTCCTGGTAGATTTTTTTGAGGCGGTTGAACGCACGTTGTGTGATCTGGATGTTCCGCACGCAGTGATCGAGGAAAAATGAGATGACGCAAAGCAAGATACAGACTCTACGGGAACTCAAGGCGGAAATGCTGGCCGTTGTCCGTGGTGAACGAGTGGTCCCACCCTCTGCAGGCGGAGTGTCCTATGAGTCTGCCGGTGCCGTGCTGCGTTTGTTGACCGCTGAAAACCGTGAATTGCTCGCTGTGATCGATAAAACGCATCCCGAGTCCGTTGCTGCCCTTGCCAGACAATTGCATCGTGCTGAACCCAATGTCAGCCGCACCCTGAATAAACTCGAAGCCTGTGGTCTGGTGCGGTTACGTGAAGGGAAAGGAAAGGCAAAAATCCCCGAGGTGCTCGCTCGCCGCATCACTGTGGATATTGACGTGTTTGGCGCCCATGACCGGATTAGTCTGGTCTGATGGACACTTTCTGGGCCTAATTCGGCACTGAAAGTGTCCATACCCGATTCTTCGTTGAGATAGGCCAGCAAGGCCGAGGCGTCGAGCACCGATTTATTCATGCCCAATGACCGGCATGTATAGGACTTGGGGATGGGTGACTTTCTGAATGTGCCCCCCCTTTGACCAGCACCGGAAGAAGTATGGCTGAGAAGAGAGCTTCCGTCCCCGCGCCAACGTGCCAATATTGATTTCTTGCTGTTTGGCATCTACCATTGATACCCATCGTAGACAGGAGGTACTAGAATGGACACAGCCCGCATATTTCAATCTGGCCGTAGCCAGGCAGTTCGCCTGCCGAAACTCTATCGATTCGCCGGGAAGGAGGTCATCGTCCGTCACTTTGGCACTGGGGTATTGCTTCTGCCCTTGGACCGCTCCTGGGATATGCTCGAAGCCAGCTTCACAGAGTTCGAACCGGGCTTCGTTATGGATCGTGAACAACCCTCTAATCAGGACAGAACACCGATTGCGGATTCCTAATGCACTTGCTCGACACCAATATCTGTATCTACATCATCAACGTCCGTCCACCACAGGTGCTCGCGAAATCTCGCGAGCACCCTCCAGGAACAGTCGCCATATCCACGGTTACAGCCTGCGAATTGGCCTTTGGGGTAGCCAAAAGCCAATCCGAGCGTAATCACCGTGCGCTCCAGATGTTCATGGCTCCTTTGGAGATTTTGCCGTTCGATGAATCCGTTGTGTGGCAATATGCTCAGATACGGTCAGATCTTGAGCGGCAGGGGCAGCCCATTGGGGCATTGGACATGATGATTGCGGCACACGCTCTGGCGCTCGGCGCTATTCTGGTTACCAATAATACCAAAGAGTTCTCGCGTGTGGCCAATCTGAAGATAGAGAACTGGGTATGAGGACGCCCAGAGCCGGGCGTCCACCCAGAGAGGTTGATCGGCATGACGGGTTCGGCGTTCTTGACCCGTTCCACTGGGGATATAAAATGCGGCTTGAGGGACAAATAACATCCTCCACGTAATATGGGGTGGCTCAGGTAGACTTCGGCGGGACGTAACATGCGTGCCGCCCCAATAACCTGCATGGATAGGGCTTAGGGATGGGTGACTTTCGGGATGTGGTCCCTTGACCGGCACAGGAAGATTGCTCCTTAACGTGATCGCGCCTACCATGTTTTGACCAACCACATGACCAGATAGGGTGACGCCATATGGAATCTGTCGTATCTATCGCACTGGCCGAAGCCAAGGCGCACCTGAGCCAGGTCCTTGATCGGGTGGAGGCTGGCGAGGAATTGGTGATCACCCGGCGCGGCAAACCGGTGGCCCGTGTCGTTCCTGTGCAGCCGCCGGTGGTTCCCCTGCCGTCCCTGGCCGCATTCCGGGCACAGTTCCCCAAAATGCGGCATTCCAGCACCGAAATGATCCGTGCAATCCGTGACGAAGGCTATTGATGGTCTATCTGGACACCAGCTTCATTGCACCGTTGTTCATTGCGGAGGATACCAGTGACGCAGTCGAAAACCATCTGCGTCAGATCGATGGCACCCTGGTCACGTCAGACTGGACGCGCGTAGAGTTTGCCAGCCTGTTGGCGCGCAGAGTGCGGATGAAAGAGTTGAACATCGCGCAGGCCGATGCAATCCGCGAGGCCTTTGAGGTCACCCTGTTGAGTTCTTTTCAAATGCTGGTGCTCAGTTCCGCAGATTGCGCGTAGCGGTGCAATTGCTCCATGACCCGGCTACGGGATTACGGGCAGGGGACGCGCTTCATTTGGGCGTCATCCACAATCACCGTCGTCCCCAGTTGTTGTCATTGGATCAGGGCATGGTGAAAGCCGCGCACCTGTTGGATTTTCCTGCCAGCACCGGCATTGGGACAGAAGGATAAGGCGTATGGCTTCACGCGTGCGCTGATTTGTCGGTCGTCGCTTTCCGGTCGCACTTTGCATTTTTTAGCGTACAGTCAGGGCCGTTAATGTACATCTGGAGGGGCATTATGAATGCGACACAGCTTAGGGCGAATCTTTTTGTGGTGCTGCGTCGGGTACTTAGCACCGGAAAGCCAGAAGAAATTGAGTGGAAGGGGCGACACGTGCAGATCGTCCCACGCGACCCCATGCCCGTTTTAGGAAAGCTCGCGCGCCTCCGGCCCCATCCCGAAGCCTTGCGGGGCGATCCGGAAAGCATCGTTCATCTGGACTGGTCGTCGGAGTGGCAGTGCGGTGATGACAGTCGCCTATCTTAAATCGTTTGTTATAGGACCTTAAAAAGACTATATATGGTCTTTCCATAATCAGGAGCACGACTATGCGCTACTCTTCTCAAGTCAAGCCGATCAGCTACCTCAAGGCGAACGCTGCCGAGGTCTTGAAGCACCTTGCTGAGCAGCGTGAGCCCTTGGTCATCACCCAAAACGGTGAGGCCAAGGCTGTTCTGCAGGACGTGGCCTCGTTCGAAGAGACGCAGGAAACCATGGCCTTACTGAAAATCCTGGCACTGGGTAACCAAGATGTGGCGGCTGGCAAGGCCAAAACTGTGGCTGACGTCGTTGCCCGCCTGCGTACCAAGCGCGCTCCTGTCTGATGGCAGGCGTGCCAGGCACGTTCGAAGTTCTGCTGATCGAGGGTGCGGAGCAGGACTTAGAGTCCATTCACGACTACATCGCCGAGTTCGACTGTGTGGCCAACGCCAACTACGTGTTGGACGAGTTGATGGAGGTTGTGGAGGGCTTATCGACGTTTCCGGAGCGCGGTAGCTACCCGAAGGAACTGGCCGGACTCGGCATCAAAGAGTACCGCCAGGCCTTCTTCAAACTGTACCGTGTGATCTACCGTGTTATGGGCAGCCAAGTCATCATTTATCTGATTGCTGACGGGCGTCGTGACATGCAGTCGGTATTGGCGCGAAGGCTACTGGGTGCATAGACCATCAGCGGTGATGCTGACTACAATTCGAATGACTTTGAATCAGTGAAGATCTTACGCGATATTGACATCACCATCGGCCAGTTTGACGCCAGTGAGTGGAACCAGACCATGTGCGCGCGCTGGTCGCCGACCCGAACTACATCGTTTTTACCGCGAGCGCGGAAGATCCCGCTTGGCATGGATCGCAGCCACCGAAATTTCCAGACTGGATTCAGATGGTGAACCCGTGAGGGGGTAAGGGAGTTGGGTTGTGTTTCTCTCGAATCGGTGTAGATTCTGGCGGCCATTTGATACTCAGGTGCTGATACTAAATGAAAAATAATATCAATCCGTTACGCGTCCTTATGGAAATGCGCCCCGCCCTGGACGGCTTCTACGGTATACCCCAGGAGACCCGTCTGCTCTATGGGGTGCTGTCCACCTTGCCGGAACTGGAGTTGTCCGGCTTGCTGCAAATGTCCAAGCGAAGCGTGCGCGGCGGAGTCTACGGGAATGCGGCGCTGACGGAGGCGGAGCGGGTGCATCGCTTTGCGCGGGTGGTAGTGTCCCTCAAGGGCAGTAGCGCGCTGGACTGGAAAGGCGATGTCATCGAGTGGCTGGACGATCTCTGGCAGACCTGGCGCTTGCGTTATGCGGCGTGGACTGGGCTGGGGCAGATTCCTCTGGGCCACTTCGAGACCCGTTATTTCCGCGATTTTATCTGGCAGGAACTGTATGGCCGAAGCCTGCCCGCCGCCGATCGGGAACAGGTGTTGCTGGGCGACTATCGGGTTTGTGGCTATCCGTGGCGGCGCATGCATCTGGTGGGGATCGAGCGGGCGCAGGTGTTGTCCCACTCCCGTTATCCGGTGCTGGATACCCGCGGGCTGGACGTGTTTGTGGCGCAGACGCCTTTTCCGGGGCGGGTGAGCCGGGGGACGGCGCTGGTGGTGCATTACCACGACGCTATCCCGGTGCTGATGCCCCATACCATCTCCGACCGTGCCTTTCATCAGGCCAGCCATTTTCAGGCCATGGCCGCGAACGTGCGCTCCGGCGCCCGCTTCGTCTGCGTATCGGAGGCCACCCGCCGCGATCTGCTGAGTCTCTTCCCCGAGGCTGAGCCGCTGGCCCACACTATCCACAACATGCTGCCCACACACTATTATCCGGCGGAACCGGCGCCCGAGCGGGTAGCCGATATCGTCCGCCGTCATTTGCATGGCGAGTTTGAGGGCAAGATCAGAGGTAAGGCAAAGTTAAAGGTCTTTCGTCTCGCCCGCGCATTTGGGAGCGAAGAAGAGAAAACCGCTTTTTATGCGCGTGCGCTGGGGCCGGACAGCCGTTTCGTACTCATGGTTTCCACCATCGAGCCGCGTAAAAATCATGCCCGTCTGGTGGAAGCCTGGGAGGCACTGCGCGGCGCCGCGGACCCCGATCTCAAACTGGTGTTGGTCGGCCATATCGGCTGGGATTACCAGACCGCTCTGGAGGGCTTCTTGCCGTGGATCGAGCAGGGCAGCCTCTTTCTGCTCCACGGCGTTCCCGCCGATGCCCTGCGCCTGCTCTACCGGCAGGCGGTGGTGACGGTCTGTCCCAGCGTCGGCGAGGGCTTCGACTTTTCCGGTGCGGAGGCCATGCGCTGCGGCGGCGTGGTCGCCGCCTCCGACATTCCGGTGCACCGTGAAGTCTACGGCGATGCCGCCTGCTACTTTGACCCCTACGATACCGCCAGTGTGGTCGAGACTTTGCGGCAGATTATCTACAGCCCTGATGCTGAAAGCTTGCAAGCTCGCCTGCGTGCGGAGGGTGCAGAGCAAAGTGCTCGCTATCTGCCGGAGCGAATCTTGCCCCAGTGGGAAGCGTTCTTGCGCAGTTTGAACGGTTAGGCTGAACGCGACTACTTTGCCGCCCGCTGCAAATCGGCCTCCGCCATACACCTCGAAAAATTCCGCCGAACGAAAGGCCTACCATAAAGAATCAAATTGTTGCAGCTATGCATTCTGCAAAAACCAGGGTTTTTCGAGGTGCCCTGCTGCGGGGGGATAACTTTGCTGGGGCTGTCGCGCTGCCAATGTATGTATTCCCTGCGACAAGCGAAGCGCGAAGCAGGATGGGGTCTCGGGGCTTGCCCTGAGCAGGTGGGATATTAAACGAAGGTCGGCGTAGCCGTGCCTTTGTTTACATATCCCCTACCCTGCCCAACAATTCACGAAGCTGCGACCACGATTTGCCCACCATACGTCCCCACCGTCCCATCATCGTGGCAATAGTGTAATGACTAGACCATATCCGTGGATAACGGGAGACTTCCATGGGCTGCCCATACCATATCCGTTCCGTCAGTGGCGCGTTCGTCCCATAACTGGGCACATCCTGAGCGTAGAGGGTAACCAGCGGACCATAACCGCGCCATAACCGGAGTGAAAAACCCGCATCAGGTCTGACTATTCCCAATACAGGGTGAAGCTATAAAACGGCAAGGAGAATACGATGACGCAGACAAGAAGCAGCCAGTGTGATCCGGCAGTTCTGGATGATCTGGCGCAGGATTTCCGCAAAATTGCGGGGAAGCGGCCTGACGGTGTGGTGTCAAAAAAATCCATGACGTCGGCCATTATTCGTGAACTTGTAGCAGTGGCAAAATTCGGCGATCCGAGAATATGGTACGTGCGGGCCATTGTTGACCGCGGCTTTGACCGGAAGACGGCCTATAAAATCGTGAGGGAGGCCTACCGGCAAGCGGAAACCAGATGGAAGGCGGAGATGTCCGTAGGTCAGCCATATCCCGACAAAGACAATATTCCCAAAGCCCCTGCCGCGACATCTGGTGGTAGCGAGACTAAAACTGCGCCAGCGCAAGCAGCGAAGACAGAAAAGCCGTTGAATGGTGATGTCCGCGAATCTGACGGCTTTGTCTATGACAGCGGTTTGCGGGACTATCGGGACCCGGCAACGCTAATAAGCGGTTTTCGTTTTGTCAGGGAAGACTTGGTTTGGGACGCCCGCGAGGGGAAAAAGGTTCTGATAAAGACCTTGCCGGATGGATACAAGCGAATCGAAGATGGCTGGGAGTGGGATGCCAGCATGTGCAGGTATCGGGACCCCAAAGGCGGTAACAATCCCTACGGACTGAATCTCGCGAAATAAAATAACCGCCATCAGGTTCCGGCCTGCCGATAGAAGGATGAAACGGTACCTTTTATCGACAAGGAGATGGGCATGAAGCAGACGATTATTTTTTCACATGGAGATAAGGGCGGCGTGGGTAAATCGGTGGTGGCCGCGTTGCTGGTGGATATGGCCCTGCAGCGGTTCGGCAAGGCGAGCCTCATTGAGGGGGACACCACAACCCCGGATGTGTATGGTCGTTATAGCG
>JAAOMR010000332.1 GCA_018853935.1 Acidithiobacillus ferrivorans | reverse complement strand
CCGCTGTGTCAGCACCACATTGACCGATCCCGCGATATTACTGCCACTGGAGGCCGTGTAGGGAGACAGGGACAGGCCCTGTGCGCTCAGTTGCGGGGTTATCTGATGGCGCAGCGGGCTAAAGCCCAGGTACGGCCCGCCGCCCTGATGCAGCCATTGATAACCGATGGCGGCACTCATATTGATGCCCCCGCCCTGCCACCAATGGCTGGCACTCGCACTGAGAGAGGGTTGCGCCATCATTTGCGGGCTGAAGTAACCACCATAACCGGGAGACGTAAAACTGGCATTCCGGGCGTAGGTTTCCGCATAGAGGGATGGCCCCACGGTGACCCACCAACCGGGACCGGTATAGACGGGGTGCATCACGGCCAGATAGGTGCTGGCGCCATAATTGGTCTGAATGTTCTGGCCGGTAATGGCATTGAGATGCAGGGTGCCGATATAAGACCAGCCGTGTTTGCCGCCACTCAGATAACCGCTGGCACCGACCTGGTTACGCATGGCCGCGCCCCAGGTGTAGGGAATATTCAGGGATTGGCCGTGGGCGGTGGCATGAATGTGCTCTTGCACGCCGTTGTAGGACAAGAGGGTTTGCCGCACGCTGTTACGCAAGAGATGGACACTCCAGTTGCTGCCGCTGTGCGATGGGATGA
>JAAOMR010000331.1 GCA_018853935.1 Acidithiobacillus ferrivorans | reverse complement strand
AGGCTATCGTGCCACAAACGCTTACGACCTACGGCTTGATACAGTAGAGATATCCCCGCTGGCGTCGCTGTTTATCCACATCGGCAGCGATGGTCTCGGCCATATCAGGTGATGAAATGCCCTGCCGGACCACTCGGGTAGGCCGCTGGCCTATCCGTCCCCAGCTCTTCACCAGTTCCCACTCTCCCCAGAGGTTCTGCTGAAGGGTCAGGCGGTAATACCGATAAACCCCTTCCTCAGGCTGAATCTTCTGCCACTCCAGCACCCGCCAGCGGGCCATGTCATAGACAGGATCGGCGGACGGAGCGGGATTTATCTCAGGAGTGGTCACCAAAAGACAGAGGGAAGGCGTACGTCAGCAGCACCTCATCCTCGCCGGGGTCCTCGTTGGCGATATACGCATTGGAAATATGGGCGATTTTGATCCCCAACCGGGATTGATCCGCAAACTGATAAGCCAGATTCAACTCTAGGCGGAACTGGAAGGTGCCATCCAGATATTTGCCCCGCCCCTGATTATATCCACCCATGCCAAGCACCGGTGTCAGCACCCAGTGATCCCAGGCGATATCCGAGTAAAAGCCGGT
>JAAOMR010000330.1 GCA_018853935.1 Acidithiobacillus ferrivorans | reverse complement strand
ACTGGAAGGTGCCATCCAGATATTTGCCCCGCCCCTGATTATATCCACCCATGCCAAGCACCGGTGTCAGCACCCAGTGATCCCAGGCGATATCCGAGTAAAAGCCGGTATAGCCCATGAAACCACCGTTGGTGTTGGCGACGATCCCCCACAGCGCGCCAATGCCGAACAACTTGGAAGCGGACTGATACTCCAGATCAATCTCCGGAAGGGTCGCGTTACCCCGATGTCCGGGACCGGGCTCGACGCCAGCGGCGTTAAAGGCGCCGATACCGGCGTTGAAATACGCCGGCCCGCCCTGGATCACATGCAACCCCGCTTTCTCCTCCGCCCAGGCTGGCCCTGCTGCAAGCAGACCCAGAACCCCCATCAAGATTCCCTTACTGTTCTTCATAACCACCACCGGATCCAGAGTAGTAACTGCGTTT
>JAAOMR010000033.1 GCA_018853935.1 Acidithiobacillus ferrivorans | reverse complement strand
CAGCCTTGCCTTGGCGTCGGTGAGATTCACGGTACTCATGGTATGACTCCTCTTGTACCGACATGCGTCGGTGAAGCTACGGAGGGGACCCTCGAAATGTCGAACACTCCGCTTTCTCCTGGACCGATTATAGCATCGCGGGAATCCCCGCGTTACCTCCCGAGACGACGGTCCAGCATCTCATCCACCCCATCTCCCTGGATTCAAGCTACTAAAATTTGTACATCAAATCAGCCGTGGTAATGGTGTTAAGTTTTTTGTAATAGCTTATCACCGGGAGCTCATTGTATGTGGCGGTATACGACATTTGCAAACTTAAAGGCCCATACAGTCGGGTTTGCACACTGGTAACCGATTCGTAAGTATTGTTGTTGGCTGTTGATAACAAAGCGGTAACCTTTTCCCTGAACGTCGCATGCCGGGTCAGATGCCATTCATACTCCACCGCCAACCGCGCGGCTGGATTTGTTTGATATTTGAGGCCTATGGGTTGGTCCTCCTGAGCACCGACGCCGCCTTGGAAATCCAGGGACATGGTTTTGTTGAGAGAGATGATGTTGCCTTCGCCGATGATTTCCGCCAGATGGTAGT
>JAAOMR010000329.1 GCA_018853935.1 Acidithiobacillus ferrivorans | reverse complement strand
TGCCGTCAGTGTCCTGGGCTTTATAGTCACGGCTTCTATTCTCGCCATCACCATTTTCGAGAAATTCGATGCGGGCGGCTGGTTCACCCTGCTGGTCACCGCGATTGTGGTGGGTCTCGGATATCTGATCTATCGCCATTACAAAAGTATCAGTAAAATCACCGCCGAACTGGACGAAACCATGCTGGATGTGGTGCCTGACCATCTGGAGTCCGGCCCTAACCTGCCTCTGGATCCGCGTGGCGCCACGGCCGTATTTTTTGTCAGCCGTTTTGACGGGTTGGGGCTGCATACCTTGCTGACTGCACACCGTATGGTCAGTGGCTTTGTCAAGAACTATGTTTTCCTGCTGGCGGGTATCGTAGGTCAGGGTGAATTTAAGGGTATCAAGGCACTGGAAGACCTGAAGGTGTATGTAGAGACTGAGGCTAACCAGTATATGGCCTTTTGCCGCAACGAGGGGATGGCGGCAACCTGGTTCGCCACCTACTCCACCGACCGTATCCTCGCGATGGAGGAATTAGCCAATGTCGCTATCCGCTATTTTCCGCAGAGCATCTTCTTTGCCGGGCGGGTGATTGATACCTCTGTGCAGGGACCCTTCCACGGCTTGCTGCATGATGAAGTCAGCTTTATCGTGCAGGATCGCCTGCAGCATGACGGTTTCAGTATGATGATCGTACCCGTACATGTGCATGGTATTCCCAGCCAGCCGCCGCGGATCGCGCTGCCTATTTCCATGCCGCCGGATATGCAGCTGGTGCAGAATGAAGAGGTGGACAAGGAAGAAGCCAAGGCCCGTGCCGCAGCCAAGGCGCAGGCCAGTACGCAGGAGTCCGTCCCCCATGCCGCTACAGACTGATTTGCAGCGCCCCGCACGGGGTCCGCTGATGGTGGATATTGTCGGGCTGCGGCCCACTGCCGCCGAATGCGCGATGCTGCGTCAGTCGGCAGTGGGTGGCGTCATCCTTTTTGCCCGTAACTGCGTCGATGCCGAACAGGTGCGCGCCTTGTGCGGCGAATTGCATGCGCTGCGTTCTCCGCCGCTGCTCATCGGTATTGATCAGGAAGGGGGACGGGTGCAGCGTTTGCGCGCCGGAGTGACGCGCTTCCCGCCCATGGCGACTTTGGGTCGTCTGGCGGATCGTGACGGCTTGGAAAAGGCGCAGACGGCAGCGCGGGACTGGGGACTTCTGCTCGGTACGGAGCTCCGGGCGCTGGGCCTGGACATGGACTTTACCCCTTGTGTAGATCTGAATCGCGGCGTTTCTGCGGTGATTGGCGACCGCGCCATCCATCGCGATCCCGAGTGGGTGGGGGTTATCGCGGTAGCGTTCTGGGCGGGCATGGTACGGACCGGCTTGCAGGGGGTCGCCAAGCATTTTCCCGGTCATGGCGCGGTAGCCGCAGACTCTCATCTCGACTTACCTCTGGATAAGCGTCCGCTCAGCGCCATTCAGGAAGACCTTCAGCCCTTCGCTGCCCTGATTGCTGCGGGGATTCCGGCGGTTATGCCCGCGCATTGTCTTTATCCCCAGGTGGATGCTGAACGCCCTGCCGGTTTCTCGCCGCGCTGGTTACAGGATATCCTCCGCAAAGATATGGGCTTCACTGGTGTGGTGGTCAGTGACGACCTCAGCATGGCGGGTGCGCATGGTGTCGGCGATATGGCCGCGCGGGTGGATGCGGCACTGGCGGCAGGCGCGGACTTGCTGCTAATCTGTAACGATCCGGAGGGCGCGCAAATGGCAGCCGCCCATTTACAGTCCAAGGGTAAGTTCCCGACGGGCAATCGTCTGGAGAGACTCGTCGGCAACGCTGCAACAGCACCTTTTTCTGCTGTAGACCGGGCGCGCTGTCTGCAGCAGATCGAGCAATTGTGGGCTCTGACCCCAGGATTTGCTGGCTGATGTACAGACTAAAAGGTTAACCCCTTGTTTTTCCCACGGCGCGTATTAGAATACGCCCTCACCTTTTACTCCTTGTTCGGGCGATAGGCGCCCGAACTCCGCAGTGAACCATAAGGAGCAACTTTTGCGTCATTACGAAATTGTGTTTCTGGTCCATCCTGACCAAAGTGAGCAGGTCCCCCAGATGATTGAGCGCTATCGCGGCATGATAGAGGGCGATGGCGGGCATTTTCATCGTCTGGAAGACTGGGGTCGCCGGCAACTGGCCTACCCCATCAAGAAGGCCCACAAGGCTCATTATGTTCTGATGAATGTAGAATGCAGTGCTGCGGCACTGGCTGAGCTGGAAGATGCGTTCCGCTTCAACGATGCGGTTTTGCGTCACCTGATTCTGGCCCGCGCTGAAGCTGTCACCACCCCTTCCTTTCTGGCCCGCGATGAGAGTGATCGGCGTGACCGCAGTGAAGATACTGCGGAAGACGAAAGCGTGCCGGACCACAGCGATAACGAAACCGTAGCGACGGCTTAAGGAAGGAGAATTCAAATGGCATTTAATCGGGACAGAGATCGGGATAGTGATGGCGACAAGCGTGGCGGCGGCAGCAGTAATTTTACCCGTCGCCGTAAGTTCTGCCGTTTCAAGGCGGAAGGCGTCAAGGAAATTGACTACAAGGATCTGAAAACCTTGCAGGCCTATGTGGGTGAGACGGGTAAAATCGTCCCCAGCCGGATTACCGGAACCAGCAACCTGTATCAGCGACAGTTGACTACAGCGATCAAGCGTGCCCGTTTTCTGGCGTTATTGCCCTACGTCGTGCGTTAAGGCACTGGCGTTCCGGTGGCGGCGCAGACAGAAGGTGGGGTCTTGCGCTGGTTTCTCAGCGGACGCTGGCAAGCCGGCATTAGTATTGCTGTACTTTTTAGTGCTGCGGGACTGGTTCCCTTTCTTGCTGCGCCGTTACTGCTCAACTGCGTCGCTTTGGTGGCGCTGGTTACCCTGCAGGCCGGGCGCAAAGAGAGCTTTGAAGTTCTCCTGATTGCCGGGTTTGCCTCCGCACTGTTTACGCTGAACCCGTGGTATGGTGTCGCCTTTGCTCTGGTGGCCTGGCTGCCGGGGCGGCTGTTGGGGGAAGGTTTGCAGTGGGACGTGCAGTGGGGCGGGGTGGTTTGGGTAGTTATCGGTCTGTCTCTCTTGGCGCTGGCGCTCTCGCTTTGGGTCATCCCGCGAGGCGTGGGTCCGGCCTTCTGGCAAACACAGATGGAACATTTGCTGGCGCCAGCGCGTAAAGAGTTAAGTACGACGCAGCGTCAGGTCTTGGCTGATATGACCCGCTTGATGCCAGGGATTCTCGCCGCCGGCATGGCACTGCTCTGGACACTGGCGGCGTTGCTGGCCAGTCGCTGGCGCGAACGTTTCCAGGGCGTTCTGGTGCCGCAGCGAGTGTTTCGGGACTGGGTGCTGCCGGACCGGCTGATCTGGTTGCTCATCGCGACATTGTTGGGCATCAGCCTGTTGCATGGCAATGCGCTATGGCCGGTACAGAACCTTGCCATTGTGGTCGGTGGGCTGTATCTGCTGCAAGGCTTGAGTTTTATGCACCTGTGGTTTGCGTCAAGGGGTTGGCCCCTGTTCGTGCTGACAGCTTTTTATATCGGACTGATCCTGCTTTCACAGCTCTTGCTGGTAATTGCTGTGCTGGGCATCGTGGATCGTGTTTTTCATCTGCGCCAACGACTTGCCGGCTCGCGGTCCTGATGGCGCTTTTGCAGGGAATTTTTTGGAGGAATTGGAAATGAAAGTGATTTTGCTGGAACGTATCAACAAGTTGGGGCGTCTTGGTGATGTGGTCGAAGTGCGGCCGGGCTATGGGCGCAATTTTCTGATGCCGCAGGGGAAAGCCATAATGGCCAACCAGCGCAATCTGGAAGACTTTGCCGAGCGTAAAGCGGCTTTGGAGCATGTCGAGTCAGAGCGTTTGCAGGCAGCTCAGCAGCGCGCAGCCATACTGGCGGAAGCCGTGGTCAAAATCGCCCTGCAAGCGGGTGAAGATGGTCGTTTGTTTGGCTCGGTGGGCTTGCATGATATCAGCGCGGCTCTGGCGGTTCTGGGTCATGAAGTGGCCCATTCGGAAATCCGCCTGGCGGATGGCCCGATCAAGCGGATAGGTGAATTTCCAGTGCGGTTGCATCTGCATCCGGAAGTGGAGCTGGACGTGATGGTGTTCGTCGAGCGCGCCTGACCCTGGCACTGGCGGGGACGACGGAGTGTTCGAGTCGGCGGACTATGGCGGCGGGGTCAAGGCCCC
>JAAOMR010000328.1 GCA_018853935.1 Acidithiobacillus ferrivorans | reverse complement strand
TGGGTATGATAGCCGTGTTGCTGAACGTCATGACCATTTTCAATCCGCAGGGTGTCAATCCTGCCGGTGTGCCGAAAGGCTGGGTCGGTATGAACCTGCATCTGGGGCCGATCACGGGGAATATGATGGCGGATATGACCCGCAATCAGGAATGGATCAGCCAGACGCAAGCCAAGGTTGCGTCTCGGCCAAGGTCGCACCCTGCAAGGGTGGTACTGCTTCCGGAGACGTTGACGACCTGGTGGACGGGCAATGCGGCGGAAGTCCAGCATGCCGTGCCCAAGGGACAGACCTGGCTGGTCGGTGCTTCCGTTCCGGTTGGACGGGATATGCTGGCGGACGGGATCGAGGTGGTGCGTGGCGGTGGTGGTGTTAGGGTGAAAGGAAGAGGGAAGGGCGCAACACTACTGTTCATCTCTCCGTTCCCGGTGCCGGTCTCCATGTGGCATCCCTGGTATCGTGGC
>JAAOMR010000327.1 GCA_018853935.1 Acidithiobacillus ferrivorans | reverse complement strand
CCTGTCCGATCAGATACCGGATCAAAGGGCGCAGGATCGCCAACACCGCCGTTTTCAATACTCCATTCATGGCCTGCCTAGGGTTCGCCTCCATCAGTTTCCGCGTCAAGTGTAGCAGGTAGTGAAATATGGACGCACCATTTACCCTCACTACTCCCGGCGCACGCGCAACGTCCCTCCGTTAACCAAAGTTGCCCGTGCTACAGAACACGGAGGCGATATTTCACCAGCCCCACCCGGCGATTTGTGCAAGCGGTCAGTAGGAGCGCCGCTATGTCCAACCCACTGTTTTGTAGTCTGGAGTCACCTGTTTTCAAGAGGCGTCGTAATAATTCCGATACCATGCGACGAAACGGGCAAGACCATCACGCAAGGGGGTGGCGGGGGAAAACCCCACTGCCTCCTGCAATTCACCCACATCGGCATAGGTGGCAATAACGTCCCCGGCCTGCATGGGCAGCCATTCGATGTCGGCCTTGCGCGCTAGCAGATCTTCCAGGATCGCGATGAAATCGAGCAGGGCTACAGGGGTATGGTTGCCAATATTGTAAAGGCGGAAGGGCGCATCGCTGGTGCTCGGATCCGGCTGCTCTGTCGTGGCCGGGACCGGGCGTGGTACGCAGTCCAGGAGCCGTACCACGCCTTCGATGATGTCGTCGATATAGGTGAAATCTCGGCGCATCTGACCATGATTGAAGACGGGGATGGGCTCTCCGGCAAGGATCTGGCGCGTGAAACGAAAATAGGCCATGTCCGGTCGGCCCCACGGTCCGTAGACTGTGAAAAAACGCAGGCCGGTGCAGGGAATACCGAAGAGGTGTGCATAGCTATGGGCCATGAGTTCACCGGCCCGCTTACTGGCGGCGTAGAGACTGAGCGGATGATCGACCCCGTCATGGACGCTGTAGGGCAGGCGGGCGTTGGCGCCATAGACCGAACTGGAGGAGGCGAAAAGCAGATGGTCCACGGCCTGGGCGCGACAGCCCTCCAGAACATTGGCGAAACCGACCAGATTGCTGTCGACATAAGCGGCGGGATCCTGGAGGGAATGGCGGACGCCCGCCTGGGCCGCAAGGTTCACCACCACATCAAAATGTGGTCCGGCGAAGAGGCTTGTCATGGCCGCCCGATCGGCAAGATCCACGGTGTGGAATTGAAAGTCCGAATGGTTTTCCAGATGCGCCAGGCGATCCCGCTTGAGGGCGGGGTCATAATAGGCGTTGAGGTTATCAAGACCATGCACGATCCACCCTTCGGTCAATAGACGGCGGCACAGGTGGTAGCCGATGAAGCCCCCGGCGCCGGTGACGAGAATCCGCCGGCTCATGAGAAAGCCTGCGCCAGGAGCGTGTGCAGACAATGGCTGCTCCTCCCCTGTACCGCACCAGTATCAGCCCCCGCACCGCTCTGGTAATGGCCTTGCAGGACCTCGGGCATAGAGGTATGGCGGATCACGTCATCCCTCCTGCAACTTCGCCGAACTGTGTCCGGCGTTGCCTCGTTCCGTCGCCAGGTTGTTGATGAATAGGTCAGGAGTTTCATCCCCTGCAGGTTGCTTTCCAAGTTCATCCGCATCCTCCATCTGTATGATTAAATTTAACATATGTGGTACAACGCGGCGATGGTAATATAGCCTTTTCTTAATCGCCATCAAGGATTTCCGGCCTTTCCACCTGTGGTCTCACCTCCGGCCGCTCGACGTCGGGCCGCTCGATTTCTGGGCTATTGATCTCTGGGCGCTCACCCTCATTTTCAGATCGCTCCCAATTCCCCCCCACGCCCCTTGCCACCGGTGGCAAGGGGGGCAAATCGAAGTCCATAGGGTTGATGCTGAAGGTGACGCTTTCCACCGCGACGACGCCTGGGGCTTTGACCTCTCCGTTGATGGCGACCATGCTGCCGGCTCGCATGTCTGCGG
>JAAOMR010000326.1 GCA_018853935.1 Acidithiobacillus ferrivorans | reverse complement strand
GCCTTGACGCCCGGGTAGAACCCTTTATAGAGGATATGGCGGCGGCGCTGGGCTGGGCCGATCTCGCCCTCTGCCGCGCGGGCGCCGCCACTATCGCCGAACTCGCCGCCGCTGGTCTCGGCGCCATCCTGATCCCCTTCCCCTTCGCAGTAGACGACCATCAGGCCGTCAACGCCCGCTTTCTGGAGGACGCCGGTGCGGCCAGGATGCTGCGTCAGGAGGGACTGGACGCCATACAACTGCGCGCCGTGCTGAATCCCTTGCTGACCGACAGCGCACTCCGCCTGTGCTGGGCCGAAGCCGCGCGCGCGCAGACCAAGGGCGACGCCGCCGCCACCGTTGCGACAGCGTGCATAGAATGTGCAGGAGGCAAAAATGCGTAACTGGGTCCGCCAAATCCACATGGTCGGCATCGGCGGCAGCGGCATGCGCGGCATCGCCGAAGTGCTGCTGAATCTCGGCTATGCCGTCTCCGGCTCCGATTTGCGCCCCGGCGGTTCCACCCTGCGCCTGACGGACTTAGGCGCACGGATTTTCAGCGGCCACGAAGCGGCCAATGTGCGCGGCGCGGATGTGGTCGTGATTTCCTCCGCCATTCCCGAAAGCAATCCAGAGGTTCAGGCGGCCCGCGAATTGCGCATTCCCGTCATCCGCCGCGCCGAGATGCTGGCGGAGTTGATGCGTTTCAAGCAGGGTATCGCCATCGCCGGGACCCATGGCAAGACCACCACCACCAGCTTGGTGGCCAGCATTCTCGGGGCTGGCGGACTGGATCCCACCTTCGTCATCGGCGGCCGTTTGAAGAGCGCGGGCACCCATGCCGCCCTCGGCAGTGGCGAATATCTGGTGGCCGAGGCGGACGAATCTGATGCATCCTTCCTCTATCTCTCGCCCGTCATGGCCGTCGTCACCAACATCGACGCCGATCACATGGAAACCTACGGCGACAGCCTCGACAATTTGCGTGGCGCCTTCCTGCAATTTCTCCAGCGCCTGCCCTTCTACGGTCTCGCCGTTCTCTGCACCGATGAACCCATGGTCGCCGGCCTCATCCCCGAATTGCACACTCCCGTACTGCGCTATGGCTTCGGTGACGAAGTTGATTTGCAAGCGCGTGATGTCACCGTGCACGGCATTGGCAGCCACTTCGCCGTGTGGCGGCGGGTGAACAGTGATTATGTGCACTGGCTGGACATAGAACTGGGCATTCCCGGCCACCACAATGTCCTCAATGCCCTCGCCGCCATCGGCATTGCCAGCAAGGTGGGCATACAGGAGTCCACTATTGCTACCGCTCTGGCCGACTTCCGTGGTGTCGGTCGCCGCTTTGAGCTGATCGGCACATTCGACGGAATCACCGTAGTGGATGATTACGGCCATCACCCCAGGGAAATTGCCGCGACTATCGCCGCAGCCCGCTCTGTATGGCCGGAGCGGCCGCTGGTGTTGGCTTTTCAGCCGCATCGCTACAGCCGCACCCAAGCCCTCTTTGCGGATTTTGTCAGCAGTCTGGCGGCGGCGGATCGGGTGATTCTGACGGACATTTACAGTGCCGGCGAAACGCCTCTGCCTGGTGTCAGCAGTCATGCCCTCGCCGCGGCCATGGCTGCGCAAGGGGTGTCTGTCCGCTTCCTGCCTGATTTACTCACGGCGCCGCAACAAATCCGCGCCGAACTCCCCGTCGGGGCCGTACTGCTGACCCTCGGCGCGGGCAGCATCGCCAATCTGGCGGCACAATGGCCTCAGGTCTTCGGGGGGGATCCCGCATGATGCACTCTATTGGGGGCCGTCTGCGCCTGGGAGAACCCATGCACCGCCACACCAGCTGGCGGGTCGGCGGCCCGGCCGATCGCTTCTATATGCCCGGCACGCTGGAAGATCTGCAGGCTTTCCTGCAGCATTTCGCCGTCGCTCCGCTCACCTGGCTCGGGCTGGGTAGCAATGTGCTGGTGCGCGATGGCGGTCTGCGCGGCACCACCATTTGCCTGGCCAACACCCTGGATGAAATCACCCTCGACGCGTCCGGCCTGATCCGTGCCGGAGCGGGCGTCGGTGCAGTCAAGATCGCCCACTTCGCCGCCAAAGCCGGGTTCGCCGACGCCGAATTTCTGGCTGGCATTCCCGGCACCCTGGGCGGCTGTCTCAGCATGAATGCCGGCGCCCACGGTGGCGACACCTGGAGCCTGGTGGAATGGGTCGAGGTGTTACATCCCGATGGCCAGGTGCAACGTCTGTCTCGCGCCGAGTTTCAGATTGGTTACCGGGAAGTCCTGGGTCAGGGCGCTGCCTGCTTCATCGCCGCAGGATTGCGCCTGACCCCCGCAGACAGCGACACCGTCATGCACCGTCTGCGTGCCTGGCAAGAATACCGCGCCGCCACCCAGCCTCTGGAATGGCCAAGCTGCGGTTCCGTCTTCCGCAACCCACCCGGCGATCATGCCGCCCGGCTCATCGAGGCGGCGGAACTCAAAGGCATGCGTTACGGGGACGCTGAAGTCAGCGACCAACACGCCAATTTCATCATCAACCGGGGCAGCGCCCGCGCCGAAGAAATCGAGGCACTGGTCATCCGCGTCCGACAAGAAGTGTACAACCGCTTTGGCATCGACCTGCAGCCGGAGATGCGCATCATCGGGGAGGTGGCTGATGTCTGATTTGCCGCGCATCGCCGTCCTCTACGGTGGCCCCTCGGGAGAACGGGAAGTTTCTCTCAGCAGTGGCCAGGCCGTGTTGCAGGCTTTGCAGGGACTGGGCCTGAATGCAGTGGGTATCGACATCCAGCCCGCCATCCTGCAGCAACAACTGGCGGACAGCCAGGCGGGCATCGTCTTCAATATCTGCCACGGGGCGGTGGGCGAAGATGGTCTGCTCCAGGCGTGCCTGGAGATGCTGAATATCCCTTACACCGGCAGCGGCGTGCTCGCTTCCGCCCTCGCCATGGATAAATGGCGCTGTAAACAGCTCTGGCGGGCAGCCGGTTTACCGGTGACCGACGGTATCCTGCTGCGCCGCGGCGGGAACGCACCAGATCTTGGCGCCCGTTTCGGCTGGCCCCTGTATATCAAGCCCAATCACGGGGGATCCAGCCTCGGGGTCAGCAAGGTCAGCGGTCCGGAAGAACTGGATGCGGCCTTGCAGAGCGCCTTTGCAATTGCAGACGAAGTCCTCTGCGAGGGGGCCGTCATCGGCCACGAAGCCACCGTCGGCATCCTCGACGACCGTGCCCTGCCGCCTATCGTCATCGAAACACCGCGCGCCTTCTACGACTACACCGCCAAGTATCTCGCCGACGATACCCGCTACCTCCTGCCCTCAGGCCTCGGTGCCACACTGGATCAGCAATTGCAGGCAGTAGCGCTCAAGGCCTTTGCCGAGCTGGGCGGTCGCGACTGGGGACGCGTCGATTTCATGATCAGCGCCGAGGGTCAGGCATACCTGCTGGAAGTGAACAGTGTACCCGGGATGACCAGCCATAGCTTGGTCCCCATGGCCGCCAAAGCGATCGGCATGGATTTCCCGGAATTATGCAACGCCATACTGCGCACTGCGCAGAGGAGAGTGAAACATGGTTAGCGTCATGCGCGATTACCGCCATGGGCAGCACCCGCAAGGGCCTGCCGCCACCCTCAAGGCGCCGCCCAAACGCAAAGCGGCGGCCTCACCCAAAGTACGTCAACCCATCCCGTGGCGCCTTTACGGTCGTGTACTGGTCGGCGGCGTCGGCCTCAGCGCCCTCGCCTGGGGGGGCTGGCTGGGCTGGAACTGGGTGCGCGAGCCGCAGCTCATGCCCATCAGCACCCTGACCACCACCGGCACCTCCGCGAGAATTCCGCTGCCTATGGTCAATGCCGCCCTCAAACCTTACGTTGCTCAGGGTTTTCTCTGGGTAAACCCGAAGCAGGTACGCCACACCCTCGATACGCTGCCTTGGGTCGCCGATGCCGAAGTCCGCAGGGTCTGGCCCAATCGCTTGCAGATCGATATCAAACCCGAGGTGCCCGTGGCCCGCTGGCTGGGCGGCGCCGGACAAATGGTGAATGCCCAGGGTCAGGTGTTCAGCGTTCCTCCCAGCCAGGTTCCCGGTAATCTGGCCAACCTCGAAGGACCGGCGGATAGCGGTGCCCGGCTGATTGCACAAATGGCCAAATTCAATCAGATCCTCACCCCTCTGGGCGTCAAGGTGCTGGATTTGCAAGAAGATCAACGCGGCGGCTGGCGTTGCATTCTGAGCAATAAGGTGCGCCTGCTGCTGGGCAGTGAAAACATCCTTCCCGCTTTAACACGTTGGGTGGCTATTGTCTCCCAAGTCAAAGAATACCTCGTGCCAGGGGCCACCATGGACCTGCGCTACACCAATGGCTTTGCGGTCGCTATGCCCACGGCGGCCACCGTCAGCAGTCAGTAACGGATCACCGATCCGAAGGAGCAAGATGAAATGAAACGCAGCAATCCGGAACTCATCGTCGGTTTGGACATCGGCACCTCCAAGGTCGCCTGCATCGTCGCCCAGTCCAGGGGGGGCCGTGAGGCGGAAATCATCGGCGTCGGTCAACATCCCTCCCGCGGCCTCAAAAAGGGTGTGGTGGTCGACATCGAATCCACCGTGCAGGCCATCACCCGCGCCGTGCAGGAAGCAGAACTGATGGCCGGTGTGCAGATTCACGGCGCAGTGGTCGGCATTGCCGGCGGCCACATCCGCGGCTACAACAGCCACGGTATCGTCGCCATCAAGAACAAGGAGGTCAGCAATGAGGATGTTGGCCGGGTCATGGACGCCGCCCGGGCCATCGTCATTCCCCAGGATCAGAACGTCATCCATATCCTGCCCCAGGAATTCATGATTGGCATTCATCAGGGCATGGCTGCACCCGCGCGCCTGACGCAGTTGAATGCCATTGCCATCACCCAGATGCGTTCGCTGCTGGGCTGGGGTGCTATTCGGCAACTGGGTGCGACCAAAACGAAGCTC
>JAAOMR010000325.1 GCA_018853935.1 Acidithiobacillus ferrivorans | reverse complement strand
TGGGCGGCGGTTTCGAGAAGGCTGGTGGCATCGCCTGGATGGGTACCGTCCGATCTGGAAAACGCTGGGGGCAGCCGGTCTTTCTAACCAACGCCATGCTGCGCGCCCATCTGTTCCTGCTGGGTACGACCGGTGCGGGCAAGACGCAGACCATGTTAGGTTTCCTCTGGTCCTTTCTGGTCATGGGATCGGGCTTTACCCTCGTCGACGGCAAAGGTGACATCACCACATGGCACATGATCTGCGCGATGGCATGGCTGGCCGGGCGCGAGGACGATCTGCTGCTGATCAACTACACCACGGGCGACGTCACCCTGTGGGACAAACCCATCGAGCGCCAGAGCATCACCATCAACCTGATGGCGACGGGCAGCCTCAACACGGTATCCGGTTTAATCAAGAGTCTGTTGGGCGAAGCGCCCAAGGGCGACAATAAAGTTTGGCATGACCGCACCGTGAGTTTCATCGAGGCGATTCTGGCACCGCTGGTGTATATGCGCGATCACCACAATTTTCAGCTTTCGACGCAGACTCTACGCGAGTACATCAGTCTACCCGCCGTGAAAGATTTACGCCACAAAAAGCTGAAAATCGACGGTCGGGAACGCACCTTTCCCGATATTCCCGACCGAGCCATCGATCCGATTCGCATCTACCTGAACAACCTGCCGGGTTACAAGGATACGCCGCCACCGGATGGTGCCAACGATCCGGCCAATATGCAGGCCATGCAACAGATGCCCCAGGTGCCGGGTTCAGAAGAAGAAAACAAGCAGCACGGTTTTGTCACCATGCAACTGATCCGCTCCCTGAATTCCATGTCCGATTCCTTCGGACATATCTTCGGGACTAAATATTCCGAGCTGGATTGGGATGATGTGGCGCTCAACCGGCGCATCGTCATAACCATTCTGCCGTCGCTGGAGAAACCGCCGTCTGATCTGGAGATTCTGGGCAAGATCATCGTGGCCGGAAACAAAATGATGCTGGCCCGCTTGTTGGGAACACAGATCAGCAAGGGCATGGATGAATCGGTGGATGTTCGTTTGACGGATGCCGACCATCCCTATTGTCTGGACTATGACGAAAAAGCCTCGTACATGGTCGAGGGCGAGGAAGATATTCTGGCGCAGGGTCGATCACTTGGCATGTCGGTATTGGTGGGTTCGCAGGATTTCCCGCGTCTGACGGAAAAGTCCAAGGCGGGTGCGACCGCAATCGCTTCCTGTACGGGATTTAAGGGCTTCATGAAATTACAGGATGATGAATCCATCCAGTTCGCCGTGAAAAGCATCGGTAAGGCATGGATGAAGCGCATCCAGTATTACAAGGTATCTTCCGGAATGATGCCTAGCCGTTACGCGGACAAGAGCGACATCGTGGAGCGCACAGAACGGGTCCAGGCAGAGGAAATTCCGGCGCAGAAATCTGGGCAGATGTATCTGGCGTATGAGGGAAAGTATTTGAGCATCGCATCGGCCTACTTCCCCTGGCCGAAATTGGCGGAGTGGCGAATTTCCCACGGCGCGATACTACACCTGGAGCAGATTTACGGGGACCAGAAAGTAGCGGAAATGGTACCGGAGCCTCTGGATTCCGTAACCCGTGAACCGTATCCTGGAACGCCGCCCTCGGTACCTGCTGACAAGGTGCTCATGCCCGATCCGCAGGATCGTCCATCCGTTACCGCCATGGACCAGAAAAGCATACAGGAACTGACCGAAGCCATTGCCCGACAGTTTCAGGCCGCGCTGCATTCACCAGTCGCACAGCAGGATGTGGGAAGTTTGGAAAGTGAGAACATGGATTGGAGCCAGGAGGGGTGAATCTATGGAAAATCAGAAACAGTTAACGCAGGAATTATCGGATGCTATTCATGGGGAAAGCCCGAACGATCTTACTGCCATGAACGATGAGGACGTGCTGGGACAGGAAATACTAAACAGGGCGCGACACCTGGAAGTGAAGGTAACGGTTGCCCATTCAGATTTTTCCCTCTTGCGGCAGTTTTGCACGAAAAAACATCCAGTTGCGCGGGAAGGAGTTTCTATTGAGGAATCAGGGTGATGAGCGGCAGGATCGCCGCCTGTCACTGAAGAATCACCTTGGTTTCGTGACCTGCTTTACTTCTACAAGCTCCGGACTTCAGCCTGGGTGATTGACCAAACGCCTCCCAATCAGGAAGGACCGCTACCCCAGGACTGACGTGGGGGCTGCTCCCCGGCAGGGGGTTCCGGTGCTTTTTTCGCCTGTTCCGCTGGTTTGGGCGGTGGGGTGCTTTGCACCCAGGGGTTGCCCTGTTCCTGTGGCGTCTCGCGCAATGCATCCGGTGATAGTTCAACAGTGTCCCCA
>JAAOMR010000324.1 GCA_018853935.1 Acidithiobacillus ferrivorans | reverse complement strand
ACCGATTCCGGAAAATCCGCAAAAGTGCCCACGATCAATCGTAATGGCTGCCCACGATCAATCGGAATCACTGCCCACGATCAAACGGAATGGGTGCCCACGATGCCCCGGAATACGCACTTACCTCCAGAGAAAAATGTAGGTCATATTTTTTATTCTATTAATAAATGGCTAGTATCAATGGCGAAGATGGATCAATCCCTTGAAGGCATGGCAGCCTCCTTTTGTGTGGTCATTATTCGTGCTTGGGAATGTTATATATTTCATGCCGGCGATGTCCGGTGTTACTTGTTAAATGATAATCAACTTCAACAGATAACTTCCGACCATGTGGTTTCGGCTCTATATGGTCAGTACATAACGCGAGCTATTGGTCTTGAGTCAGAATTTATCGGTGAAATGAACAAGATTACTATTTCAGATAACGATAAGATTATTGTATGTTCTGATGGTCTGCATAGGTTCGTTACGCACAACCAGATAAGGAAATCTCTAGTAAATGCTCATTTTCTGGGCTCGTCTACAATTGACGATTTGGTTAATTGTGCACGACTTAATGGTTCTAAGGATGATGTTTCTATTGGGATTTTGCAATGCCTGGAGATACCCAAAAAAAGTTATATGTTTTACGAGAGCCAGATTGATCACCTGCCAATAGGAAAATGCCCACACCCTGGTGATTTGGTAGACGGGTTTGCTATTCTTAATCTGATTCACGATGGGTATTATAACAAAATATTTCTTGTAGAACCTGTCAGCTCCCCTGGCAAAAAATATGTCATGAAATTTCCAAACCATAGGACGTTACGGAATAAGAGCATTTTAAATACAATTGCTCGCGAAAAATGGGTTTCTTCTGTTGTATCGAGCCCGTGGCTTGCTGAGGTCATAGAAAACTTTATTGCTTCACCGAGTCAGATTTATTTGATGGCACCATACTATAACGGGAGCACGCTAGAAAAAGCCATTCGTGAAAATAAGTTATCATTTTCTGAAAGCCTTTTAATTGCCAAAAAGGTGTCATATGGGCTATATGAGTTACATCGCCATGGGATTATACACAGAGATGTTAAGCCAGACAATATTATGATTGTAAATGATAATGATGTTAGAATAATGGATTTTGGATTCGCTCGTATCCCCGGACAGATTGGTAGCGAATTTGATGTTGATCTAGGAACACCAGCTTATTCTGCACCTGAGTTAGTGGGTGGCAATCTCGCAGATTCGAGATCTGATGTATATTCATTTGGAGTTACTTTATATTATATGTTTTCTGGTGGTAAAAGTCCGTTTGGGATTGATGGATATAAGAGTCTTGAGCGATATATTAATATTCCAGCATGGCTAGATGAAATTGTAAGGAAAATGCTTTCACGCAATCCTGATGAAAGGTTTTCTGATACTTTGGAAGTTGCTTATGAGATAGATAAATATATTGACCTATCTCGTGAATGGAGAGATACCAAAACAAAATTACCGCTTATCATGAAAATTAGTCAAGTAAATCGGTGGAGAATTATTTCTTTTATATTTCTTATGGTGATATTTTTCCTGTTTTTTGAAAGATGAATTCAAGACACATTAATACGTTAACCGATTGGCTGATGTTTTTTCTGCACAGGTCCAACGTTCAAGTGGAGGGTGGCTTTCGTTAGCGGCGCCAAGTAAACGTCTCGGCAGTTTGGCTGAATTAAATTGGAGTGTGCACCGGCATCATGAGAATATGCTGACGCAGAATTTATGCTGACACTTTATGAAACATCGGTCGTAACCCTGATGATGCTATTTTATGCTCTGGAAGCAAGATAATCCTGGTTTACTTTAGCCTTTGCTGTTTCGTGCCTTGGTTCGGCTGCGTACGGCTTTCTTGCAGGAACGTGGCCATTTGGTGTGGTTGAGACTATCTTGAGCCTAGTGGCATTGCGCAAATGGTATGTTCTTTTAGTGCGCGGGGAACATGGCTCCTAAATTATTGCAGAACGCAACATTTGTGCAGGTGAATCTGCAGGTATTGCGTTCCGGTGCTGAACGCGCTTAAACCAAAGCCGACCCCGCTATTCTGGGGTCAGCTACTTATATTACTCGTCTCCGATCAGAACCAAAACCCGGTTTCTAGAATATCTCTTAACTGATCAGGCCTATTACCAGTGCCGAAACCAGAGGAATAGTTGGTAAGGTGAACATAAGAGAGTTCATCCCGAATAAAATACCCGTTATCTGCATAAGTTGGTGTGATCATCACTCCGAAAGCGCTGGAGCCTGCACCATAACCAAAATATCCGCCCGTCGCCGCTGTACCCTCACCGGTTGAATTTGCGCGTTCATAGTCGACACCAGCTGCGATAGACCAGTTCTTGGTGAGATAATAGTCTGCGTGGATCATGGCGCTGATATCGTTGGAACTTTGAGTCGTACCAAAAGCCCGATTGATCGGAGTGTACATGTACTGCACTTCCGGAGTTATGGTAAAATTCGAACCGCTGTAAGTGTAGTAAAGACCATAAATATTACTATTGTCGTATACCAGTGAGCTATCTACATAACCATTCTTGGAGAAGCGTAAAGTGCTCACATCATTGACCGTGCCTGTATGCCCTGTATTTCCATCTGCGTAGAGGGAAACTGAGTTTTCCGGGTTGATCGTATAGGTCAGCAAGCCAGATATTACGTTATAACGATTGGAAAAATATCCGTCATTCCAAGAAACCGATGCAGATACCGGCCCATAGGAATAGTTGATCTGGATGCCGCGACTAAATGATGGTTGAATAGTCCACGGAAATCCTCCCTCTATATTCATGCGGTTATAATCAAGTGTTCCAGTATAACCAATCAGTGTGGGAAGCTGTCCGATGCTAACAGAAAAATTACTCAATGGCGCAATGGTCAGATAGGCAGACGGGAGTGCGGTAAAGTCTTGTAAGGCAGTGCTTGCGGAATGGAAGGGTTGCCCAAGGTTCGGAAAATTGTAGGCGCCGGCAGTCAGATAAAACTGTATAAGGCCGGTAGGCTTACTGATGGATATCAAACCGTTGGTTATCCCGGCACCAAAATTTTTACCGTTGAGGCCTGTGCCAGCAGGGTTGGTCTGTGCAAAGCCCATAGCAGAGGCAACACCCTGGACGTCAAGCTCTCCTAGAGGACCGGCATTAAATTTGAGCGGTGGTGGAATGGAGAAACCATCTGCATATGCTAACCCGGAAAGCCCGGATAGCAAGCCAAATACGAAAGCAATAGATTTTGTTCTTTTTGACATGTTAAGGCTCCTATATTTAATTTCAGACAAAGTGTAACTTTTCGATTCAATATAAAAATCACCGGCAGAAAGGCCAGGTATTACGCTATCAGTAAGCATTTGTGGTGTGCCGATGACCGCTATCTATTCGGATGGTCCTGGTTTTTCAGCTTCATGAACAATGTTAGGCTTTGTATGACAATTATGTGACCTTATTTATGTACTTTATCCTCCTTATAAAATCTCATAGTGGCAATTTATCAACGGGAATAAATGCCGCAGTACACCCATTTAATAGAGGTAATATCAAGCACACTTCACAGGAATATTTTTTAATATTACAACCTCTTTACACATATCATGACATTCCTTATCCAAGGAGCAACATAGGGAACATATTGGACCGTCATGTGCAGGACAGCATGCCATATCTTCTTTTTCATATTCGAAACCACAGCTCACGCAATTGAGTACATCGTGGTGCGTGCCCGCGTGATAGTGCGGATCTCTCGCAATGTAGTATTTTCCCTTCGTCATGATGGCTATTATTGGCGAAAGCGTAAACGCAATAAGCAAGGCGATAAAAGCACTGAATGACTCACCCCAGGGACCGAATGCCCCAAAAAAGGCAGCCACCGACACAATAGAGGCAATGACCATCGCACCGAAACCTACAGGATTAAAGTTGTAGAGATGAGCTCTCTTGAACTCAATATAAGATGGGCTCAACTTAAGAAGAGGTTTGTTAATTACCAAGTCTGCAACGATGGCTCCAATCCAGGCGACAGCAACATTTGAATAAAATCCGAGGATGGTACCCAGAACCGAGAACATATTGCCTTCCATCAAGGCGAGGGCTATACCTACGTTGAGGAAAATGTAGATCACCCTCCCAGGATGGCGATGGGTCAGGCGCGAGAAAAAGTTAGACCACGAGAGTGATCCGGAGTAAGCGTTAGTCACATTTATTTTGATTTGTGACATAAAGATAAAAATAGCGGCGAGAATCAGTGCTGCTGCCGGGAATGCATATCCAAAACCTGTAATATACATATGAATCGGTTCATTAGCATTGGCAAGGGGGGTTCCGTGTGTTGCGGCAATAGATGACAAAAAAGAGCCCATAAGCTGCTTCGTGGCACCAAGAACGACCCAACCAGGACCAGCGGCTAGGACGGCAAACCACCACTTCCACTTCTTTGCTGGTTTAATCTTCGGCATAAAACGAAGATAATCTGCTTGCTCGCCGATTTGCGCGATAAGTGAAAGGGCAATTCCGGCGGCGCTTCCCCAAAGCAATGGGTCGAACCCTGCGCCGCTAGGAGACTTGCCACCGAAATGAATCCACGTAGCGACAGTCTGAGGATCTTTGATCAGTATTGCTGCGATAGGGATAATGAATAGACTGATCCAAATCGGATTAGTCCATTTTTGAACTACTGACAGCGCCGTCATGCCGAATACCACCAAAGGTATAATAATCAGTGAGGAAATAATATAGGATATGGCGATGGGTATACCAAAGAAAAGCGTAAACGCCTGAGACATCACGGATCCCTCAAGCGCGAAGAATATAAAAGTAAACGAGGCATATATCACGGATGTTATCGTTGACCCAAGATACCCGAAGCCTGCACCGCGCGTCAGAAGGTCAACATCCACATTATATTTCGATGAATAGTAGGCTATTGGAATGCCTGTTAGAAATATAATAATCGCAGCCGTCAAAATGCCCAAAAAAGCATTGGTAAAGCCATACTGGATGGCCAGCGAACCACCAATGGCAAGATCTGCCATATAGGCAATACTACCCAGCGCCGCCATCGCGACTCCGTATTCTGACCACTTGCGAAATCCAGAAGGTGCGTAACGTAACGAATAATCTTCAAGAACCGGGTTATTTACAAACCCGCTAAATAGTCGCTTGGCCCTTTTTTCAGCGCCCCTTCTTACTTCTGTAACCATGATGTTTCTCCTTAAATGTCGCTGTTCATCCGGTTGACGACGACTAGCCACAAGACTGGTATATCGGCTCATTGAAATTTATGTATTATGTTTCATCTCAGTTCCTTGATTTTTCGCAGCGAGCTTCGTAAAGCATGCTTAGGGTGATCTTGCGCACTTCAAGGCGACTAGCATCGATGTGCGATCTCAGGAGTCGCTGCGCTTCACCAATGCGGCCGCGATGGATTTGTTCGAGAATCGCGGCATGTTCTTCATAGGTCGCGGAGACTCTTTGTGGCTTGGTGAAGTCCAGTCGGCGAATAATGCGCAACCGTTCCATGACGTCGTGATGAATACGCCACATTTCTGGATTCCCCCCTGCCGCCACCAACCCGGCATGGAAATCCTCATCCAGCATCCAGACGGTCTTCGCATTGCTTTCCCGCAAATCCGGCGGACAACACCAGGTCTGCATTAAAGCTCCGATACTTGACACCTTGTTCTTACGCGACAGGCGCTGTAGGGAAGATTCTTCCAGAAGGATTCGCACTTCGTAGATTTGATCGAATTTCTCGAAGTCCAGTGGTCGTACCTGCCAACCCATTCGGGGCAAGACGCTTACGTATCCTTCACGCTGTAGGCGGAAGAGCGCTTCACGTACCGGAGTGCGGCTCACCTCCATGCGTGCGGCAATCTCGTTTTCGCTGAAATGATCGCCCGGCAGCAGGCGGAAATTGAACAGATCCTCTTTTAACCGTCGGTAGGTGTCCTCCGCACGGTTCAGCGGGACCAGTGCGTCGCTTTCTGTGGCGTAGTTATGCATAGCGTCATTACTCCTCAGTATCGATAACCAGCAGTGGCATACCATGGCTCACCAGATCTCCCGTCTTGTACTGCAGACGGGTAATCTTTCCGGCACAAGGCGCACTGATAGTGAATTCCATCTTCATGGCTTCCAGAATTACCAGCGGTTCGCCAGACTGAATCGATTGCCCTGGCTCTACCAGAAATTTCCAGACACTACTGGTCATATCCGCACAAACCGTGATTTCATGTTCTTGGAGGCCCATGTCTTGTTCCATAGACGCCAGCACCGCAGCCTCTGGGCTACGTTCTTCCTCCGACCACAGAGTGATTTCCTGTGCGAAGGCATCGTCCTGACGTGACTGGAAGGCGGCGATGGCCTCTGCGTTTTCTTCCAGGAATCGTTCATACTCACCCAGGTCGAAGACCGTCTCCTCCATGCGGATCTCATGGCGACCGTAGCGAAACGCATCCCGAAGTTGTGTCAGGGTTTCCTCGCTGACCGGATAGAAGCGAACCTGATCAAAGAAGCGCAACAACCAGGGCTTGCCATTCATGAATTGCGGGTTGCGCAGGTAAGTGTTCCAGATGGGTAGGGTACGACCGACGAGTTGGTATCCGCCGGGAGAGTCCATACCGTAGATACACATATACACCCCGCCGATACCGACAGTGCCCTCGGCGGTAAAAGT
>JAAOMR010000323.1 GCA_018853935.1 Acidithiobacillus ferrivorans | reverse complement strand
ATGGCGCGCCTGGCACGTGCTCTGCTGGACCCGGAATATTCCGATGAGCATCCTTGGGTAGCAATGGGTCGCCAGATGTTCAGCGGGCAGCAGGATCGTCTGGGTTCCACCGAATGGGCGCGCGAGGTTGGTTTGCACTTTGCTGCGGAAATGCAGCAACTTGGCGTGGTCTATTCAGGCAGTTCGGGCCTGCCGGATATCCCCTATCGGGACGACAACCGTTATATGTGGGAGTTCGAGGATGTCCGC
>JAAOMR010000322.1 GCA_018853935.1 Acidithiobacillus ferrivorans | reverse complement strand
GCGTCGTCAACCTATCCGGTACTGGTGGTACGGGGGTCACATCGACACAGGGTGGCGCTTACCCGATGTCTGGAACTTCCACCACCAGCGGAACCGGCTTCACCACCCCGGCCCTGGTAAACCTGATACCCTCCACCGCCGGCAGCGCCCTCGCCGGCAGCAATCCCGCCTCGCTGGGCTTTGCTCTGGGCACCGCTGCGGGCAATCGCATCCTGAATCTGCAATTACAGGCCCTGCAAGCGAATAACCGCGCCAAGATTATCTCCAGCCCGAAAGTCCTCACCCAGGACAACGAAAAGGCCATCATTGAGCAGGGTCAGGAAATCCCCTATCAGCAATCCACCAGCAGCGGTGCAACGGCGGTATCCTTCAAGAAAGCAGAACTCAGCCTGAACGTCACGCCGCACATCTCGCCCAACGGCAAGATTACCCTGGACGTGGATGCACAAAATAACCAACCTAACTATGCCCAGGCCCTGCCTTCCGGCATCCCGATTGATACGCAACAGGTCAAAACCAAGCTGCTGGTCAATAATGGGCAAACCGTCGTCATCGGCGGCATTTATACGGACTCGACCACCCAGACGGAAACCGGCGTCCCATTATTGAGAGACATCCCGCTGCTCGGCTGGCTCTTCAAGAGCCACCTCAACAATGTGGCGAAAACGGAGTTGCTGGTTTTTCTGACCCCCAAGGTGATTGGCGGCGATGCCCCAGATGGCCTGGGCGGGACATCCGGCAGCGCCAATCTCGGGCAATGACCGGAAGTATCATCCTTATCGGTCCCATGGGATCGGGTAAATCCACCATCGGGCGGCTTCTGGCCACCCGCTTGCACCTTCCTTATGTGGACAGTGATGCGCTCATCGTCAGTCATACCGGCGTGGATATCCCCACCATTTTTGAAATTGAGGGGGAATCGGGCTTTCGCGAGCGGGAGCGCAAAGTTATCGCCGATCTCGCCACCCAGAGTGAAGCGATCGTACTGGCCACTGGGGGTGGCGCCATACTCGACCCCGCTAATCGCCGTCATTTACGCCGCATGGGCAAGGTCATCTACCTGGATGTCAGTGTCGACGAACAACTCAAACGTATCCGCCATGACCGCAACCGTCCCTTACTGCAAAATACGGACCTGGACAGTCGCCTGCAAACTCTGGCAGAACAGCGCCACACGCTTTATCAGGAAACAGCGCACTGGCGGGTACTAGGAGATGGTCTGCGCTCGGATCAGGTTTTGCGCCGCATACTGCGACATCTCCAACCGCGGTCTGGGCAGATCCCCGCGCGCGGATAGCCGTAGAAACAAGCTCAAGATGGCGTTATAGGGGCGGCCCACTTGCCTCAACGTAAAAGAACCCCAACAATGGGGCATAAATCGGTCCACAAGAGTAAACATCATGCACAGTCTTCACGTCGATCTGGGGCAGCGCAGCTACCCCATCCACATAGGCACTGGTATTCTTGCCGACCCAGCCCTCTTCGCGCCCGCTCTGAGCACAGGTCCGGTTGCTATTATCACGGACAGCAATGTTGCACCCCTCTATCTGGAGGCGCTGCACAAAACCCTGAGGAAACTTGAAAAAGACGTGCTGACCATCACTCTGTCGGCCGGTGAAGCGAGTAAATCCCTCGCTAATATCCAGGAAATCACCGGCCGCCTGCTGAGTGCGGGTTACGGGCGTGATTGTACCCTTTGCGCCCTGGGCGGCGGTGTTGTGGGAGATATCACCGGCTTCGCCGCCGCAGTCTATCAGCGCGGAGTCGCCTGTATTCAAGTGCCAACCACCCTGCTCGCCATGGTGGACTCTTCTGTCGGCGGCAAGACCGGGGTCAATCACCCCCTGGGTAAAAACATGATCGGCGCTTTTTACCAGCCGCGTGCCGTGATCGCCGACACCGACACCCTGGACAGCCTGCCCGACCGGGAATTCCGCTCGGGCCTGGCCGAGGTCATCAAATATGGTCTGATTAACGACCAAGGCTTTTTCTCCTGGCTCGAAGACCATATGGATGCTGTGCTTGCCCGGGAGGCCGACGCCCTGGCCAAAGTGATCCAATACTCCTGCAAAGACAAGGCTGACGTCGTGGCGCGCGACGAACTGGAGGGGGGGTTACGGGCCATTCTCAACCTCGGCCACACCTTCGGCCATGCCATTGAGGCGGCGACCGGCTACGACCAGTACCTCCATGGCGAAGCGGTGGCCATCGGCATCGTCATGGCAGCAGACCTTTCCCGCCGCCTCGACCTGATTCGGGAGAGCGAACAGAACCGTATCTACGCCCTCATCAAGGCCACCGGTTTGCCCACCCTTGCACCAGCGTTCCCCATCGCCGATTATCTCGCCTTTATGCGTGTCGACAAGAAAGCGGAAGGGGGCCGGGTGCGCTTCATCCTGCTGCGTGGCATTGGGAGTGCGGTGATTACCGGCGATGTTCCCCCGGCGGCCATCGCCCAGACCCTTCAAGCCTTCATGGAGCATGAACATGCATGAGATCAACAAAGCGACTGCGGAATTGCAAGAGGAAATGGCACAACGTATCGCGCTGAACCCGGGTGGCACCCGCCGTATTGGCAACTTCGGTTTCATCGAACTGGAAGAGACCTGGGGGGACGAAGCCACCATCATCAATACCGCGCGCATCAGCACCACCAACCAGCGACTCCCAAGCGGGCATGACTTTTCAGAACGCGACCGTGCCCTGCTCTACCAGTTACTCCGGGATCAACATGGCACGCCTTTTGAAACCATCTATTTTCGCTTCCGTTTTATTGCGCCGATTTTCGTGTTGCGCCAGTGGGTCAAACACCGCGTTTCGAGCTGGAACGAGTTTTCCATGCGCTATCGCAAGCCGATCTCCGTCGCTTATGTGCCTGATGCCGCAGCGCGCACGGTGGATGGCTTTGCGGTGTTGGACGAGGCTGCCGTAGCCGAATATGAAGCGCTGATGGCGCAGCTCTTTGACTGGTACGAACGGCAATACAGTACTGCTTGCAGTCGCATTGATCTGGCGCGCGAGAGCGGCAAACTGGGTCCTAAAGAAGGCGGCCGCGACCCCTACCGCGGCCGGGCCCGCGAGCTCCTGCGCAACGTGATGCCGGTCGCTGCTTACTCGGATGTCTACTGGACGGTCAATTTCCGCAGCCTGATGAACTTTTTCAAGCTGCGGCGCAAGCAAGATGCCCAGTATGAAATCCGCGAATATGCCGATGCGGCCTTTGCCCTGTTCGCCACGCGCCTGCCTCTGCTCGCCGAAACCATGCAGCGGGTGCTAGACGAATCCGCCGCCAGTGCCGCGGTGCAGGAATCGTCCGGGCATGCCTGACCTCGTCTCTCCGGGCCAGTCCGGGAGATTGGCGCCTTACGCCGCCGACCCCGCGCAGAGCCGTGGCCGCAAACATGCGGAGGAGCCGCCCGCCGGTCGCAGCGCCTTTCAACGCGACCGGGACCGGGTCATCCACTCCGGCGCCTTCCGCCGCCTGGAATACAAGACCCAGGTCTTTGTAAATCACGAGGGCGATCTCTACCGCACCCGCCTCACCCACAGCCTGGAAGTAGGACAGGTGGGCCGCGCCATCGCCCGCCAGTTGGCCCTGAATGAGGATCTGGTCGAAGCCATTGCCCTGGCCCACGATCTCGGTCACACCCCTTTTGGCCATGCCGGACAGGATGCGCTGCAGGAGTGCATGGCCGACCTCGGTGGTTTCGAGCACAACATCCAGTCCCTGCGGATCGTGGACCATCTGGAAAAACGCTATGGCGACTTTCCGGGCCTGAACCTGAGCTTTGAAACGCGCGAGGGCATCCTCAAGCACTGCGCCAGAAGCAAAGCTGCCGACCTGGGAGACGTAGGTGAACGGTTTTTGCAGGGTACCCAGCCCGGTCTGGAGGCACAAATCAGCAATCTCGCCGACGAGATTGCTTATAATAATCATGATATTGATGATGGTTTACGCGCTGGCCTGCTGAGCCTGGAAGAACTCTGCGCCAGCACCTTGTACGGGGTTATTTTTGCCGAGGTACACCAGCGCTACCCCGAGGCCTCGCAAACCGTATTGCGCCACGAAACGGGTCGCCGCCTCATCAATCTGCTCATCCACGATCTGGTCGATGAAACCCGGCGCCACATCGCGGCTGAGGGCATCACCACCATTGCGGAAGTGCGGGCTGCGCCGCGCCCGCTCGCAGCCCACAGTCCGGCCATCGCCCACGAAGTGGTGACCCTCAAACGCTTCCTCTTTCAGCGCATGTATCGTCACCCGCGGGTGCATCGTCAGGCGGAAAAAGCCAAGCGCTTGGTGCGCAAACTGTTTCATGCCCTGCAGGAAGATCCGCGCCTGCTGCCGCTGAAATATCAGGCACGCATCAACGAGTGTGACGGCGCGGTGAAACGTCAGGCGCGTGTCGTCGCAGACTATGTGGCCGGCATGACCGACCGCTTCGCCATTGCCGAGTACGACCGCATCTTCGATCCCCATGGCGAGGCGTAAACGCCTCGGCCATTCCGCCGCAAAAATCCCGAAAGATGACGCGCCCGCACCCTTGGATGGTATCCATGAGCGCGTTATAATGCTCGGCCCTGCTTTGCAGTCCGGCGACAGGGTGCGGTGACAACCAGGTGACGATATGACGCAAAGCTTATACTCCCCCGATTTTGAACGAGACTCCTGCGGCTTTGGCCTGATTGCCCAGATGGACAATCAGGCGAGCCACGCCATTGTCGCGACGGCAATCACTTCCCTGGCACGACTCACCCACCGCGGTGCGGTAGCCGCCGACGGCAAAAGTGGCGACGGTTGCGGCTTGCTATTGCAGATGCCGGAGACCTTTTTCCGCGCTATCGCCATCGAGCAAGGCATTGCTCTCGGCAGGCATTTCGGTATCGGTCAATTTTTTCTCCCGCAAGACCCGGCGGTTGCGAGCAAAATCCGCACGACACTGGATGCCGAAGCCCAGGACCTTGGCCTCAGATGTCTGGGCTGGCGCGCGGTCCCTACTGACCTTGCCGCTTGTGGCGATGAAGCCCTGAAGAGCCTGCCGGGTGTATGGCAAGCCTTTGTGGGCCTCCCCGATGCCGCGGACACAGACAGTCACGAACGCCTCCTTTATCGCCTGCGACGGCGGGTGGAAAAATGCTTTGTCGACGAGAGCAGCTTTTTTGCCGTGACCTGCTCCTCTCAGGTCATTGGCTACAAGGGCTTGGTGCTGCCGGAAAATCTCCCCATTTTTTATCCAGACCTCCGCGACCCGCGCTTCGCCTCCGCGCTCGTCACTTATCACCAACGCTTTTCGACCAATACCTGGCCGGAATGGCGTTTGTGCCAGCCCTTCCGCATCCTCGCCCACAATGGCGAATTGAATACCGTGCAGGGCAACCGCCTGTGGGCCAAGGCCCGGGAAGCACAGTTGCAATCTGACCTGCTGCCCATGGCAGAGGTACTGCCTGCGGTGGGTGGCGGCAGCGACTCCTTCAGCCTCGACAACATGCTCGAACTGCTGGTGCAGGGCGGCATGGACTTCTTCAAGGCCATCCGCCTGCTGGTGCCACCCGCCTGGCACAATGTTCCACGGATTGAACCCGCCCTGCGCGCCTTCTACGAATATCACTCCATGCGCATGGAAGCCTGGGATGGTCCCGCCGGACTGGTGCTCAACACCGGACGCATTGCTGCCTGCGCACTGGATCGCAACGGTCTGCGCCCGGCCCGTTATGTCATCACCAAAGACCGCATCATCAACATCGCCTCCGAAGTGGGCGTCTTTGACTACGATCACCGCGACATCGCCGTGCAGGGCCGGGTCGGGCCGGGGCAACTGGTGGCAGTGGATATGGCCACGGGTAAATTCCTCGAGTCGGCTGACATCGACACACAAATCCAGAATAGCCACCCTTACCGGGAATGGCTGGATCAGTATGCTGAGCACCTCGATAGCGACAACAACGACAGCTCCCCCGCACTGCCGGTAACCGATCTGCTGGCCAGTGAAAAGGCCTTTGGTGTCAGTTTTGAAGAAGAAGACCAGGTGATTCGCGTCCTCGCCGAGGGCGCCCAGGAAGCCGTCGGCTCCATGGGGGACGACACCCCCATGGCGGTCTTATCGCGGCAAACCCGGCATATTGCCGATTATTTTCGGCAGCAATTCGCCCAGGTCACCAACCCCCCCATCGACCCTCTGCGCGAAGCCCTGGTGATGTCCCTCAACACGGTCATCGGCAGTGAGAGCAATCTGTTTGCCGAGCGGCCCGAATACGCCCGGCGCATTGAGGTACACTCCCCGGTACTCTCCGATGCCACTTTTGTCGCTCTCACCAGCCGCACGGAAGCTGCCTTCCGCGGCCAGACTTTTGATCTCTGTTATTCAGCGGCGGACAGCAATCTGGGGGGCGCCATCGAAGCCCTCTGCGAAGAAGTCATCGCGGCAGTGCGGCACGGAGCCGTTATCCTGGTGCTCTCGGATCACGCCCTGGCGCGCGATCGGCTCTACATCCCGGCACTGATGGCGGTCGGTGCCGTCCACCATGCCCTCATTGATGCCGGCCTGCGCACCCGCTGCAATATCGTCGTGGCTACCGCCCATACCCGCGATCCTCACCATTTCGCCACGCTGATCGGTTACGGTGCCACCGCTGTCTACCCCTACCTGAGCTATGCCATCATCCGCAGCCTGGCCGAGCGGCATGCCTTCAGCCAGCCGGTCACGGTCCTCAAGGCACTGGAAAACTACCGCAAGGGCATCGACAAAGGCCTCTACAAGATCCTCTCCAAAATGGGCATTTCCACTCTCGCCTCCTACCGCAGCACCCAACTTTTTGAGGCGCTCGGCCTGGATCAGACGGTGGTGGAGCGCTGCTTCAAGGGGACGGTCAGCCGCATCAGCGGCGCATCGTTCAAGCATCTGGAAAACGATATCCGCCAGCAGGTCCGCGATGCATATATCCCCAGAAAGACGTTGCCATTGGGTGGTCTGCTCAAATATGTCCACGGCGGTGAATATCACGCCTACCACCCAGACGTCGTCCAGAGCCTGCAGACGGCGGCAAAATCAGGGCGCTATACCGACTATCAGGTGTTTTCCGGGCTCGTCAATGAGCGCCCGGTCACCAACCTGCGCGACTTACTGCAATTGCGTACGGTAGCGCAACCCATTCCGCTCAGTGAAGTCGAGCCCATTGAGGCGATTACCCGCCGTTTTGACACCGCTGCCATGTCCTTGGGCGCGCTCTCGCCAGAAGCCCACGAAGCCCTGGCCATCGCCATGAACACCATCGGCGGGC
>JAAOMR010000321.1 GCA_018853935.1 Acidithiobacillus ferrivorans | reverse complement strand
GGTATTGTCCGTTCTGGCTCAGGTTATTTTGTGCCCATGATCGTCAACCTGGGCGTTACTCGTCCGGAATCCGCGACGATGGCGGAACTGTTGCATGATTTGCGCACGGATATTCCGTTCAGTATCACCTGGAGATTGCAGGGAGGCGCGTTGTCTTTGGCGAAAAGCCGATACTTCGCCGCGACCATGGTGAAGTTTATGAACAAAACGGCTAACGGTCAGATTCAGGAATCCATCAAGGAACTGGAAAACGCACATCATCAAAACCATGATCCGGTCTGCGCCATGCAGATGATCGTGGAAACCTGGGCATGGAATGATGAAAAAAACGCGCAGGAAATGGCTTTGCGTCGCGCGAAAAATCTGGAAAGCAGTTTGCGCACGAATTGGGGAATCCGCTTGCAGCGCATGGTGACCGATCCCATATTATCGCATCTGGCGGCCCAGCCGGGATTTCTGGCGAATAGTAGCACACCGATTTTGCCGATCAACCTGTCCGATGCCCTGAAACTGATGCCGTTTGGAATGGCGACCTCGCCGTGGTCAGCAGATGATCCGGCACGAGCGACCTTCTGGCTGCGTTCTCTGCAACG
>JAAOMR010000320.1 GCA_018853935.1 Acidithiobacillus ferrivorans | reverse complement strand
GGCGGGGAATGGCCCCGCCGTCAGTAAACGCCCCTCGGATTGCAACTGATGCAGGCGCGCCAGATGATCACCCCGTGCCGTCTGGCGTGTGCTCAGGGAATCGGGATTGTCAGTGCCAATAATGCAGTAATACATGAGCCGTTAGATCCTGTCGGTGAAATGCATGCTCTTAAAGTTGCCCCATTTGCGGCAAGTTGGCAACTGTCTCCGCGGATCTGAAAACTACGCCGACGAATCGCCATCCTTAGCCTCCTGTGGCAAAGCACGCGAGATCACCACCGCTTGAAAGAGCACGAAAACGACCGTGAGGGTGAGCATGCCGAAGAGCTTGAAATCCACCCAGATACCCGTTGAAAATGCGTAGGCCACAATCAGATTCAGCGCGGCACCGAAGAGAAAGAAGGCTATCCAGTAGCCATTAAGACGCCGCCAGAAAGACAGGGGCAGGGCGGCCGGCAGTTGTCCGCCCATCAAGCGTTGCAGGAGCGGCTCCTCGCGCCAGTGGGTAAAGAGCAGGGCCGCCGCAAAAAGCACATAGAGAATGCTGGGCTTGATCTTGATGAAGGTATCGTTATGAAAATACAGGGTCAGGCCGCCGAAGGTCAGGATCAGCAAGGTGGAGACCCAGGTCATGGTCTCCACCCGACCCCGCCGCCACCACTGCCAAAGCATCAACAGGATAGCGGCAACGATCAGTACCTCGGTAGCCGTGTAGATCCCGTGAATCTTATAGGCCACGAAAAAGAGGATGATGGGGAGAAAGTCGGTAAGCAGTTTCATGACGCGCCACGGTAAATAGGGTTAAGCTGGTGGTATCTAATCACAGAAAGGAGTCCGTGGACAGTGGAACGTCAACAGGTGATTCAGGGTTTAGCCGCCCTTTTGGGGGACAACAGCAAGCATCCGCTGCCCGATTTTGCCGGGGTAAAGGCCGCCCGCTGGCGCCATCTGCCCCTCGGTGGCCGTCTGGAAGGGGTGGCGCGCGTGGACTTGCCGGAGATGGACGATCTGCTCGGTATCGAAGACAGCAAGGCCGCACTGGACTTGAACACCCGCCAGTTTGTTGCCGGTTTCCCCGCCAATGATGCCTTACTCTGGGGTGGGCGGGGCACGGGCAAGTCTTCGCTGGTCAAGGCGCTCCTGCGTCGCTATGCGGACCACGGGCTGCGGGTGGTTGAAATCGATCCGGACGGCATTCTCGACCTGCCGGAGATTCTCGCCGCGCTGCAGGCGGCCGATCCCCAGCAGGCCTATTATTTTGTGCTGTTCTGCGATGACCTGTCTTTCGGTGCCGACGACCCTGGCTATAAAGCCCTTAAATCCCTGCTGGACGGCGGTGTGGAGGCGCGTCCAGACAACGTGCTGCTCTACGCCACCAGCAATCGTCGCCATCTGATGCCGCGCCATTTCGCCGACAACGAGGAATATCAGCGCCACGGTGAGGAAATCATCCCCGGCGAGACGGCGGAAGAAAAAATCAGCCTCTCCGAGCGCTTCGGCTTATGGCTGGGCTTTTATCCCTTTGATCAGGCCATGTATCTGGATATTTGCACTATCCATCTACAGCGCCTGGAAGTGCGGACGCCGCAGGCGGAATGGCGGGAGGAAGCCCTGCGTTGGGCCTTGCAGCGCGGCTCGCGCAGTGGCCGGGTGGCGCGG
>JAAOMR010000032.1 GCA_018853935.1 Acidithiobacillus ferrivorans | reverse complement strand
CATCTTCCTCTATCCTTTAACTCCTAACGCGCAGCAAAAGCTGCGGCAAAGCACCTAAAAACTGCTCGAAAATTTGTCCCGAAAGATCGGAGAGGCCGACAAACTTCATATTGAGAATTGCTGCAACGATACAGACCTACCGATTCAGGGCGCCTGGGTAGATTACGGTGCCACCACAAAACCAATGGGTTCGCGTCCAGCATGCTTGCTACCGCCAACTCGTCTAGATTCAATCCAGGTGGATAGCATTTGTACGCATTGCATGCTGCTGGCGTCAACTTGGATTCAGCGCTTATCTCTCCGGGGAACACCACCTCTGCATCCACGATCCTGGTAGCGCTCACTCGGCGATAGGCATCGCGAAGCAGTGTCGGATTTCGCGCCAGTACCAAATCAAGTTGTTGCAAAAGCAACTCCTCGTTTTCCGGATACTCATACCCATTTTGCTCCAGGCTGGACCGGAACCGGTCTAGTAGCCTTGGCTGCAATTCCCGATCATTCGAGTCCACCAGCTTCAGTCGCAACGTTTCCGCGCGTCTGGCCACATACTCTGGCGGCAACCTCTCATAGATATCTTCTTCTTGCCTAACGGCAGCCTCATTGTCAAAAAGACCGGTTTCACTTCGATGCACCTGAACTCGGCTCTTAAGTCGAGTGCCCAGTACGGAGTCATTGAAGGTTACATGATCCACGATAGCCTCCTCAAATTGCGGAGGCAGGGTCGGCGTTCTTTCCGTCCGCAAGGTCGCCGGGGCCACAGGTATACGCTGGTAACGGTATACTTGGCTTGCCGCCAAATTGAGGAGTGGAAGCAAGCTCTGTGTGCTGGGTACTGACGCGACATGGGGTGCCGTGTTCGTGTCAATCGCCAATGAATCCGTGTCAGCCCCACTAAATGCATGGCCAGCAACATCCCGGCCTTCTGGAAACCGCAAAAGATCAAAGGCCGATTTAACCGCCTGGTCCAAATCTGGGGTTGCTGCAGATATACCAAGCGTAGTCTCGTTGGTGGAATCCAGCACCTGACCATCATCACCTACCGCCTGTACGGTGCCATTATTACTGATCAGCAACTGTAACATATCGCCAGACCGGACAACCTGCAAGTCAGCCATATCCCCACATACCGTGATCACCGTCTGCGTGCCGATGCTAGGCGCCTGGGTTGCCATGTCGTTAATCCGCTGTCCGGCTGTCAACAGGCCTTCCTGTGACTCAGAGTTGGCGAGAAATACATAACCATGTTCCAGTTCTAGCGGAAGATCATTGCGACCCTGCAATAATGCGTGACGCCGCAGTATTCGCCCGATTACCTGCACACCAAAACTCGCATCCCGCGCACCGCGTAACGCCGCAAGCGTGAACGCGCGTGGAGCATCGAATCCTATGGCAACAGCCATCTTGAAGATCAGCACTTCCACCCGGGCGTCATTCGCCAGCGACAGCAACTCGGGGTCAGGTTCGTCGGCCGTATGCACCTTGACCGCATCAGCGGGGAATCCGAGCACATCTATCAGATATCGCTTGGCAGCCTCCTGATCGTCCCGGCCATTGGGTACCTGCACCAGCATTAACGGTGTCAGCGGTATCCCCGAAGTGTTCAGCAGTTGTTGAATTTTCCTATGTGCTTTCGTGCATTCATTTAGGGCAATGTGCTCAAAGCTTAACAACCGAGAAAGATTGTCGTCGCTGGAGATAAATCGCACCATGCGCACCCCGCGCTTAAGCAATCCCGCCTCGACCGCGTCCGTTCGGCTCACCGATGCCCAGTCCGCAGGTATCCCTAACTGATACCCCGTATCTTCCTCAAAGGCCGCCAGGTCCGTGTCTCGCGGAGTTGCGGTCATCATCAGCGCATAGTCCGGCGTCAATACCGTTTTGAAAAATATCCGCGCTTGTGCTGCACGATGAAATCCGTGGTGCGCTTCGTCCACAACACAGCCGATTCGTACCCCTTCCGCGCGCGCAATAACAATCAACTCGTCCACCGATAGCCCATCATCGTCTCTGGTCCGCGCACGGCGGCTCTCAAGTGTGCTAGTCGCAACCGATGACCATGTGGTCACAAACAAACCGCCTTCACGCACTTTTTCTAATTGCCTATCCACATGCAGGTCCAAGAGCTTTATCTCTGGTGCTTGCGATGCCATTACGGACCGCGACTGGTCCACCAGGCCGGAGAATGGCGCAAACCAGAACCAGAGTATCCTTTCCCGTGCCGAAAGGCGCCGAACCGTTTCTACCGCCAAAACCGTCTTTCCAGCCCCGGTGGGGGCCTGTAAGACCAGGGCGCCATCCGTTTGCCTGGCTTCGGCAATGCGCAGTGTCAGGCTGCTATTTCGCTCCATCTGCTCATAGAGGGCGCGCACGCTGTCAAAGCGGGCAACCATGCCGTCCAGCACGTCATTCTGAAAATCTTTTAAGTCAATAGGCATGTCATCGTCCGAAACGGTCCCTCAAATGTTGTGGAATAGGCTGGCACCGCACAGTGTCTGGCACCAACGATTTCACCCTCTCTGGAGCCCAGCTGTAAAGGGTAGCGGGCATATCTGTGAATATGGCGCGCCTTTCGGTCAGCAGAGACAGTGACGGCTCAGAGAAATCACGGAGATATGCCATGTCAGCGTCCATCGACAAGCCATGCCCAGACCATAGGGACACTGGTCGCTCATGCAGCAACTGTAAAGCATTCCAGATCTCTGCATGGTCCAGCTTCATAGTAAGCCGGTGTTTGGCGATACGCCTGGTCCGCATGTAGGCAAACCCGTTATCCGTAACCCGGCGAACCCTCTCTGCGCACACATCACGGCACAAGTTTTTGTCTGGCTCATCATTCGTCGCTTCCGTGTTGCTGATCAGGATATAGCGTCGATGCTGTCCGTCAGCACCATTCAACTCGGATATTGCTTGTGCGGTACTCCCTGACCCGGCGAAGAAGTCCAGCACCAGATCGTTCCCAGAGGTCACGAACGATAGCAGGTTACTCAGGAACTCCACAGGCTTGGGGTTGTTGAAGACCTTGACATCTGCCGGGAATATGCTTCGCAGCTCGTTTGCCCCTGCGCGGCCGTCGAACGCAATGACGCTGGACAGCTTCTGCTGATATTCGCGCAGATAGATTTTCAATTCTATGAGTTTGGTTTCATCAGCGCCAAACAGTATTTTGTTGCCACGCAACAGTTCGCACATTGTCCTTTCAGGGAAACGGTAACCCATGAGTGGTTGCTTGCATGGCAAGTTGGTTACGTCATGCAAAACGTCATAGCGGTATCCTTCACGACCCGGGTTATGGACACTACGGCTGCCAGCATAGATTCCTCCACGGTCAATAAACTTATAATTATCCAGAGGTGGCAACTGGTCTTTTACGCCTCGAAACCATTCTGTGTAAGCCGTTTGCAGGGATTCTGGGTCATCATAAGCCGCCAGGAGATCACACTCCTTCTCCAGCATCAGGGATTTCACCGCCAGGTCAGGAGACTTCCAGACGGCAGGGCAGGCGGTTTTGTCCTTCATGTAAACCAGCACATATTCGTGTTCGGTGGCCACACGGCTCGGATTGTTGTCCGTCACGTTCTTCCAGATGATTACTCCGGCTTTGTTCTCCTCGCCAAACACGCGGTCCAACAGCATCCCCAAGCGGAAGACCTCGTGATCGTCGATGCTCACCAGGATTACACCATCTTCCGATAATAGATCTCGAGCAATGGTCAAACGCTGGTACATGAACTCCAGCCACAAGGAATGCCGGAAGCGATGGGTCTTGTCCACAAAGCGGTCATTGTAGACGAAGTCCTTTTTTTGAGTGTTGTATGGCGGGTCAATGTAGATGCAACGGACCTTCTCTTTGTGGCTAACGCGTAATGCGCGCAAGGCATCAAAGTTGTCTCCCTCGATGACCATGTTGTGCCATGGGCCGCCACCGTGACTCAACCCCGGATCCAAAGTCATTGCCACATAGTCGTTATTAAGGGCGCGATCCATCTCAATCCCTTCCCTCTCCCATACCAAACCCAAAGAGCGATCGGCATCGCGGCGCTGTAATAGTCTGATGAGCGATTCGCGGTCCAGGTGATCGTAAGGGTGGGTCATGGATGCTGGTCTTATGTGGCTATATGAGGGAACAATAATATATTTAAGTCGACCAGATTCTAGCATGCGCGCCGAATGTTGGACACCTGCACCAACCGACCGAAGGAATTCCCCCTGCAAAGCGTGTCGATGTACGTGGTTAATCTGGCACGCCTTGCTGACCAATTTTTCAGTATCTGGGTTTGTCGCCTCACTACTGCATGGCCGCGTCTCCATTTCATTACAGGTCTGCTCAAAATGGTTTCCACGGGATTCATAATCCTTACGCCTCCCAATTTAGGGCTGGCATCATAAGGAACCGCGCCATGTATCCGAATCCGCCAATCGCCCTGCAGATCACCATTCCAGCAGACTGGCCGCTGAGCCCCATTGACCGGGATATCCTTACCATGCGGCTGCGGTACGCCCTGAACGATCCTGAATTTTGGTCTGCATCGGACGAAGGTGATTTCACGACACACTTGGAGCGGCTGAGAGGGGGCCTTTTACCCCTGTTTCGCGGCATGAGCCCGGTACCTACCGTGCCAGAGGATATTAAGGAAGACGTCTCCTGGCAGGCCTTGCGTGTGGCCAGCATGCACCACCTCACCACGGCAGTGCTGAACAAGGGCCTTTCCACAGTATCCCGGGTCATGGGAGTCGAGATTACCTCTGTGGACATTCCGGACTCATCCTTACCAGCCGTCGACCCGCACGCACCATGGTGGAGTCGCCGCCGCCCTGATCGACTCTGCCCGATCGCGCCGAACGGCACGCTCCACGATCTCACCGCGCACTGGACGCTGGCGTCACGTGACGCACTTCGTCGCACCATCACCATACATACGCTCACGGCCTTCGCCATTGGCTTTTTCCTGGGCGTTCTGCTCATCGCTTAAAGGATCCACGCATGCAAGATTTGGCTTCACAACCGGTATTTTTACTCCAGCACCTTTATGTCAAAGATTTGTCCTTCGAATCGCCACGGGCGCCGGAGTCTTTCACGGCATCCGCAGCAGTAACAGTGGACGCAGATGTCGACGTGGTCCACAGGCCTGTGCCGTCAGTGGATGGCGGGTTCGAGGTCAATGTTCACCTCATCGCTCGAACAGTAGATCAGGACAAGCGGCCCCTTTTCGTCATAGATCTCCTGTATGCCGCGAACTTCATCTTGCGCAATATCCCGGACAACCTGATGGAACGAGTGCTTCGTGTGGACGCCGCGATCATCCTGTTCCCTTATGCGAGTCAGGTTGTCGCGGACCTGTCCCAGCGTGGTGGTTTTGCGCCGCTGCACTTGATGCCGCCGAATTTCGAAATGATGTACCAGCAATTTGCGGCAGCCAACCAGCCGATCATTACACACTAAATCAGGAGGTTTCCCATGTCGTCACGCAAACCACCCCTTGCAGGGTGCAACCCCATAGACAACGCAAGCACCGGTGCTCCAAACGGGGTCAATGCAGCACCCGACAGCTCAGATCCGCACAAGTCGGAACCGGACTCTATCGCGCAACGTGAGGCCCGCGCCCACGCATATCTCGCCGAGAAGGCATGCAGCCAGGCAACACGGGCGGCGGCGTTGGCAGGGGTCTTCCTGGCGGCATCAACAGCGGTGCTGGTGACTGCGCTGGCTGTTTCTTTTCGCAATTTAAAGCCATCCATCACGCCACCAGATCGAGGCACTGCAGATCAAAAAGGAGCACCGCAATGACTGGCCGTGTTGCTTTCACCCCTGAACAGATGGCGCCTACCGCGACCATATTGGATTCCGCTTCCCTGGTCCTGCGCGCTCGCGGTCGTGCCCGTCAGATTGCCACAACGAATCCAAACGCGAGCTTGCGATTGCAACGTCAAGCGGACCGCCTGGAGAAAATAATTATGGAACAACGACGCTTGCGAAATCTGCAATCCCGCCAAAACGGAGGTGGCCATTGAAGTACGTGGGAATAGGCATTATCGCTTTAATATTGGTTGGATTCGCACTCTTCGGCCTCAATTATGCCGGGTATGCGAATTTCGCTTTTTTCGCACCAAAATATGCCGCAGTCCAGAACCAGATTTTTCACCATTCTCCAGAGTACACGCACGGCATGATCCAGCAGTTGGATCAGGCGAAAGCACAGTACATCCTGGCTCGCACGCCTGCCCAGAAAGCCGCTATGCGGTCGGTTATCATGGACGAGTTCGAGGCGTACCGGGGCCCGCTGCCCCCGGATCTTCAGCGATTCTATAAAAAAATGCGCTTTGAACAGGACCAGGCGGAAGCAGGTTTGGCAAATCACAGCGCGGGAGGCGCAAATTCATGAAATCGAGACCTCTGATTACTGGCAGTGTGTTCATGGGGTTGCTGGCTCTCGCGGGTTGCAAGGGCGAAAATCCGTCCGGCAATGCTATCATCAACCAGCAACAGAAAGTCGTGGACAAGCAATCCGCGCTCTCCGTGGGATTCCCGAACATCGTCAACTTTCAGGAAAAGCGGGATCTCAAGCTGATTTATGAGCTGCGGGACCAGACGTTTACCACCATCACTTATCTGAAGGGCATGCACGGTCACTTGCACAAAATGTGCGACAGCATTGGCTACGGAATCCCGTATAGCACGCAGTACAGCAACCCGGATCGGGTGCACTGGACCAGAGGGAATGATCCCGTAGTACTTCCCCAGGCCGATCCGAACGGACTGTTTTCTCCGCCGGAGTCCGCTGCAACCTGGATACTGTGCCTCGATCCGCAGACGGATCAGGTGGAACCGGTGTACTCGGAACCGAACATTGTCGTTAGTCAGTTTCCGCTGACCGACGACACGGCGAAGGGCAGCGTTGCGGGAAAAGCCATTCACCTTACGGCCAAACAGATCGCACAAGCTGTGGATCGAATGGGAAGTCCAACTGGTTAGCCTTTGCTGAAAGGAGAGGGTTATGGGGACAGTACACAGCATTCCGGATGGACAGATCAATAGTGCCGGCCAGGATACTACCGGTGGTCGGCGTCACACATGCGGAGGTTGAAATCTTACGTAAATTTGTTTTTGGCCCCCTGGATCGCGAGCCTCGTGGTATTGATGCTTGCTTTATGGCTATCTCCACCAGGGTTTAAAGCCAATTTGACGTGGCTGCAGCAAGAAATGGCCCTACATCCGAATGACCTGTATTCTGCAACTATTGGTTTGATTATTGCCGCTTTGCTTTTCGCGCTCGTGTTTGCTTTCATAGACACCAGCTATTGGGTATGCATGCGGTTTGGTCCCTGCATACGGGTTTTCTTGAGGCGGATGTTAGCACCCGTTCGCAAAGCGGCTGACCGGTTATGGGAGCCCGGTAGGCAATGGGTTAACACGCATCTGACACATAAGCAGGTAGAAAGCATCAAACTTGGCTTTGCAATACTTGTGATCGTGAGTGGTGTTGCCTATTCATTTTTGGCACCATCTTCGAAACCGCCAACGCTTCTGCCGCAGGTGGGTATAGTTGATATTGTGGCCATAGCAGGCACACCCGTTTTGCTTAAAATGCGTGTGCCATTGTCGTCAGTAGAGTTGGCACGATCTGAAGCGCAGTATAAGGGCTTGCACATAACCAAACAACAACGGGATAACCCAGCATTGCCGTGGCCGCCACAACCCAGGACAACGAAAAGCATAATAATTTCAGGCCGGGCAATTGTTAAACAGGTTGGACCGTATATTTATCAGGTGAGGATGGTCCCATGAACGCGCTTTATCAGCAACCTCTTCTGCAACATCTTCTGCAACCTATTCAGCATCTTGTCATCTTCTTCTTCGTAATGATTTTTTTACGGTGTTATTGCTCATCATTATAGTGATTGTGATTGGTATTCGCGCAGCAAGGGGTGAGATGACAAGCAACCAGAAACAAAACGGCAATGTTTACGAAAAATAAATCTGACGATTGACGAATATTCGTGGCCCACTGAAAGAGGATTGACAAAAAATTGCCATACGAATGAGGTGTGGTACGGTAATCAGGTTGTTTCTTATCCATTTTGGTTTCTGAAGAGGATGTATCGATGAGCAAAGAAAAAGAAGTGCTTCACAAAGCGGATTTGGCAAGCGCCATGGTGGACACCATGGGGGTAACGAAAAAACATGCGTCGGAAGCGATCGACACATTGTTCGACCATATCAGCCAATCCACCGCCGAAGGGAAAAAGGTGCGTATTCATGGATTCGGTACTTTCCAGGTCAAGCACAAGGAAGCTCGCATAGCGCGTAATCCGCTGACTGGTGCGGAAGTCAATGTGCCGGCGAAAGACGTCCTGGTGTTCAAGGCGAGCAAAACTGCCGCGTAATGGATCAAGCAGTGCCGCCAGAATTGTTTGACCTGGCGGCTCCTTTTGCATGAACGGTCAAAAACTGAGGCGCACATGGACAAAAACCAGACAAGTGAGGCGTTAAGGCGTTGCGTCGAAGATCATGAGACAAACAGTAACATTCTTATGCCGCGGTGGGCCAGTTATGCTCTGGTTGCTAGCCGCACGTTCAAGTCTTCCGGTTTCTGGATCCCATATGCCATTGTAGTCACCTTGTCATTGCTAGTTGAAAGTCAATATCACTACCAAGTGCTGGATTTCTGTTTAACCAGACACGAAGCACAGTTGACCGCCAACGCCCCTGGTTCACCGGGGGAAAGTCATGGAGATTATTAAAGATGGAAATGCATATTAACATTAAAGACGTTGACCATACGGTCAGTCTGGGGAGGACCGGTGATGGAATGTCGTTACCGAAAGCAGTCCTGGAGCGAATCAAACCCGACAGCGTTCTCATTTTCGATAAGGGGGAATCTGGTGGGTGCATTGCGGTCTTTCATACGGCGAACAATACCGTGGTGATCAGCGGCGCGGGGGGTGGGGAGTGAGTGCTACGCAAGAAGAAAAGGATCGCATTGCCACGGACATGCAAAACCGATGCCTGCATTTGGTTGAAGAACAATATCCTGGTCTTATGGGAGACATGGAGCGCCCGCGGCTCGAAATGGTTTCCACTCACTGGAAAGATGCGGATCAGTTTCTTGACCGCGCATATGAAGAAAAGCGTTTTGATTTAGATGGTACCCCTAAAGATGATTGCGAGCAGTTTGCAGATTTGGTGGATTTCGTAAGAACCACCTTCTCAACTATCCCATTACCCAAAGGTGTCTGCATATTTGTGATTGGGGACGCCAGACAAAAAAGATTAGCTATTCCTGTGCGAATGGATTCACGTTTCAATACGCCAAGCCTGCTGTCTATTGAATATCGTGAAGTGACCACCATCCACCCTGACCCCTATAAACCACGTCGTGAATTTGATGCTGACGCTATCAATGAACTAGCGGAAAATATCCAGGCCGTAGGACTCGTCAGACCTATCACTATCAAGCCCGACGGCACCATCAAGGATGGTGAACGGCGCTGGATGGCTTTCAGAGATGTGCTTTCCCGTGCGGATAAGACCAAGTTCGGTCAGATCCCGGTTATCGTGTGTGCGGATATGATCAGCGGCGCTGGGGGTGGGGAGTGAGTGGCACTTTTCCAGTGAGGAACCAACACTTTCGAGGAAGCAGAATTGGTTAGCACGGATCATCCCGTCTTCGATAAAGACCCATATGTCGCCATAAGTGCGTTTTTTAACGAAATGGACTGCCTACGGAAGGCGCAGCAACCAATGCGTGACAGGTGGAAAGAATTGGTGGCCTCTACCGGATCGGCACCGCATGAATTGGGTATGGTTCGGTTAGTTGAATCTCTTCGGGTCTGATTCCCCGCTGCTTGCAGCGAAATCTAGCAAATAGCGGCTGCGGGGATTTTTATTGTATTCAGCCCCAAAAATGGCAGGACGGGGGAATACCCAACGGTGTGCGCATTGAGGTAGTAGCGCCATACACACATCATGAGATGGTTGATACCGTGCGGTTTTGAGATACCGGGTTTGACAGGAAGAGTATTCCCCATCACGCGCGGGGGTGTTCCTGAACTCTACTGACACCATATGGACGTGCGCGAAACCAAGATCAACCTAAAAATTACAGCGAACGAGAAAAATCTCAAAAATGACGATAAGTAAATTCGAAAAGGAGGTTGATAATGAGATACGAGGTGGAGCAGAGCCTGCTGGGGATTGGAGAGAGAATTTGTCGCACGGATTACGCCGTGCGTCATTACAGGGACAAACAACATCCAAAATTCTACGGCAAATCCGAACAATTGCTAAAAGCGTTACGGCGCGCGATTCCCGGTTTACCAAAAAAAACGAGGAGCTATTATATCCGATGGATCGACGCCGTTCTCCTGGATGGCGCGCCGTTAAATCCTAACAGGAGATACGAAAGTTGCGGTGAAATCATCGCAGATGAGGAGCGGCTGCAGGAAGCGTTGCTCAGACTGCCGGAAGACACCTTGGAGCGACTGATCATTGACGCGGGGAACGCTCTGGTCGATATGTATAATAGCCATTTGCGTGGCTACACGGGAGATGAAGCGAATTGCTGGATGGAGGCGTTCTGGATGGAGGCGGTCGGGGTTGGTATGCTGCCTGACGATCCCAGCAACTCTTCCAATACGGATTACCAATGGCGCAAGACGGTCCCATCACTGCGCGATAATCTATCGAAACAATTGTGCGGGAAATCACATGCTCGCACTTTGCAGCGATTATCCATTGGATTGATCGAAATGGTCGACTACCTCAAGGGGCAGTCACTTAACCCATTTTGGTATTACTACGATATCGCGCTGATGGTGGAAAGTCGTCTACCGGTTAAGGATAGATAATGGCACAAAGCGACGCTTCGTAGGTGCATCAATGCAAAAAACTTCACCGGGAAAACCTATTGATGCGGCTACTCGATCGCACGTTTCTCGATAAGCAAATATTGAGAAGGTAATTTTTTGGCGATATTGGCGTGGTGTTGGCAGTTGAAAAATGCGGCGGCAAATGCATCATCACGATGTTTATATGTAAACAAAAAGGAAAGTTTTTGATGAGCAATAAAACAATTGTTGTCGGTATTTTATTTATGTTGTTGCTACTAGGGGGCGGCGGAGCTTGGTTGTTTTTGCATCAACCAACAGTTTTCAGTTCACACAAACCTTACATTAGGCAATTAAATCTCAAATCATTTGTGTTGTCTGTGCGCGGCCAGCATGGCGCGCCGCATTATCTAGTGATCAATATGTCTACAGTTATTACATCTCATAATCGACTGCGCAAAACCTGGGCGGACAAGCACACAGCAATGCTGCGTGCAGGTGTGTTATCAGCCATGCTGCGGCTTCCAGGGATCAATGAGGCGATTGCAAAACGCCATGTACGCACTGCTCTTAAAGCGTCGGTTCGTCAGGCGGTACTTCGGGTAGTGCGTCAGACAAATCCCCATGCTATCGTTTCTAATGTTAACATCACAAAGCTATTCATGCAATAGATGACCTGTTAACAATGACCAATTTCATTAAGGCGGAAAGCACGGAACGCGCGACATGAGTACCAAGGAAGACGACCTGGAAGCATTGGAGGAGCTGCAACACAAGAGCACAGATCACGCGGCTGGAACCGATCGATGGTTAATTTCTTATGCCGACTTCATGACCCTGCTGTTAGCTTTCTTCGTCGTGATGTTTTCGATCTCGCAAGTTAACAAAGCCAAAGTAGAAGGGTTCGAGAAATCCATGCGCATGGCTTTTGGCGGCACCCCACCTGTGACAATAACGGCGCCACCACAAGCCCACGAGCCTTTCCACCATTTGCCGTCTCCAGTACCACTGATTGCTGTACCTCCTGCAGTTGCCCAGGCCATTCGGGAGCAGGAGATGGCTATGGCACGGATGCGATCTCAGTTGGAAAAAGTGCTACAAGCATTGATAAATGCCCATGAGGTCAGTATTTCTGGGACCCCAACAGGAACCAGGATAAGGATCAATGCCAGCGTTCTCTTCGCGAACGGCAGTGCCAAGCTGCAGCCCAAGGCGCTCCAAATTGTTGACGCCGTTGGGTTGGTACTAAAGCCTCTGCGTTATCGTATTTTTGTGGAAGGTTATACGAATAATCAGCCGATACGGACAGAAAAGTATCCATCAAACTGGTACCTCTCATCAGGCCGATCGCTGTCGGTATTGAACAGGTTTTTGCACGATGGTGTTAAACCGGCTGACCTGAGTGCTGTTGGTCGTGGCCAGTATCATCCGGAAATCCCATATTCATTAAAAACCATGCAGAAGGCGCTGGCGGGTAATAGACGGGTAACTATCGTCGTTCAGGGGAATACGCGCATTATTATGAAGGAGATTACGCACATGGCTGAAGGAGTATCCACAAGCGCACCGACCACCAAGCACGCACTGCCAGCGCCGAAGGCTGATTAACAATGGTTTTCAGGATCAGTATTTAGCTGGAGAAGGCTCCCCCGCGGGTGCGGGCAGGTCCCGCTAGTCCCGCTGATATTCTGTGCCGACAGCCTTCCCCGTACGCGGGGGTGCTCCTGCATTCATCAGACAACCAGATCGCCGATCAATTTCCTGTGCCAAAAATTCGGTTTCCGTCACCGCCACATTACATCTGCAAAGGTTTTGTCACGTGACAAACTTTAGGTTAGGCAGGCATGTGCCATTATCAATGCTTGCAGATTGGACTAACCCACTCCGGATGCAACTGTCTTTGACTTTTTGAGGTTATCACATGTCTTCCAGCTCCCCAGCACTGCGCGAGGAACAACCACAGAACAGCAACCTTTGCGGAGGCCTCAACCCGGCCCAGCATAAGGCCGTCCTTCTGCCCATGGACGCACATGCTGAAGTGATCGCAGGGGCAGGCACGGGGAAGACACGCGTGCTCATTACCCGCATCGCCCACCTGATCGCCCAGGCCGTACCGCCAGCATCCATTCTGGCCGTGACGTTCACCAACAAGGCCAAAGGTGAAATGACTGAGCGATTGCTTAAGCTCGTTGGGGAGAAAGCTTCAGCAGTGCGCATTGGCACGTATCACGGCATTGGTTTACGGATACTCAAGAAACACCACCAGATATTAGGCTTGCCGCAGTTTTTCCAGATTCTCGACCAGGACGAATCGAAACTACTGGTGCGCCGGGCTATGGACGACATTGGGCTATCCAAGGAATACGCGCTCAAAGCCCAGATAAAATCAGTAGGCAAAGGAGACGAAAAAGAAGCCGAAAGGCTGAAGGCACTACTCAAGGAGGCGCGAGAGGAAGACAAAGAGTTGGCCGACAAGGCCTACCACGATATTTCGACGTGGAAGGAACAAAACCTGTATCCGCCTCACAAGGTTTCCGTCGAAGGTGATCACAAAAATATCTATACCGCCTACGAAGGATTTAAGCAACGGCATCACGCGTTAGATTTCGCAGATCTGGTAGTACGATGCAATGATCTTTTTCAGCGTTTCCCCGACATTGCCCGCCAGGAAAGCGGCATGATCCGGCACCTGTTGATCGACGAATTTCAGGACATCAACGAAACACAGTACTTGTTCATCGGGTATCTGAGCGGCAGAGGTCGCGGAGCGCGTCTTTTTACCGTGGGAGACCAGGATCAGTCGATATATGGCTGGCGTGGATCGGATCCTTCGTTCATGACCAGGTTTGCTGAGAAGCTGTCACCGGAACTGGTGTTGCTGGAGGAAAACTACCGCTGCTCGCCGGTTATTCTTGAAGCGGCCAACAAAGTGATTCGTGAAAACAAAAACCGAATAGACAAAAACCTGTTCACTTCACGCGAGATCGGGGACAAGATCAGGTTGGTAACACTCCAAAGCGGATTGCAGGAAGCTAACTGGATTGCTGGTCAGATCCAGCAACTCTGCAGCGGTGCTGCGCACGGCAATAATGCTGCGCACGGCGAAATTTCGAAGCATGGCGGCGACTGCAAATCTGAAAACGTGGTGCTGTCTGAAATCGCCATCCTCTACCGCAGCAACGCCATGTCCAACGAGATCGAAAAAGCCCTTACCCGCTTCGGTATTCCATACCGGATATTTGGTGCCACTAAGTTCTACGATCGCAAGGAAATTAAAGACGCCCTGAGTTGGGCCAAGGTGGTGGCTAACGCCCAGGATAATATTTCCATGGAGCGGGTTTTCTCCGCTCCGAAATGCGGAGTGGGCCCGGGCACTATTGAAAAATTGCGTAGGCAGGCTGAACAGGACGGCATCTCGCTCATGGAAGCCTGTCGGCAAACGGGAACACCAAAAGTGCAAGCGGTCCTCGATAAGTTGGAAACGTTGCACACAATCTACGCAAACTCTGGGCTGTCGACCTTGTTCAAGGCCATTCTGGAGGTGTCGGTTGACGGACAGGACAGCCTGGAGCGGAGTTACCTCAAGGATGGCAAGGACGGGCAGGATCGGGTGGACAACCTGTACGAGATGCTCAACACGGCGGCCGCCTTTGCGTCGCGATGGGAAATTGGCGGGCACATTGACCGTAGTACCGAAAGTAACGCCACCGACCCTGACGACCCCCTCAGCAGCTTTCTGGCGGAAGTTGTTCTACTGTCAGGCGACACGTCGCATCAAACACAGGATGAAGATACCCCAACCGTAAGCCTCATGACCTTACACAAGTCGAAGGGCCTGGAGTTTGGGTATGTGTTTATGCTGGCCCTCGAGGAGGGCATTTTCCCTTCCTCCCGCGCAGAGGACATGGAAGAGGAGCGCCGGTTGTTCTACGTCGGTGTAACAAGAGCCAAACACGTTTTGACCATGACTTACACAGAGTCCCGTTTTCTGCATGGTCAACAGAGGGCTGCGGCGATCTCCCGTTTTGTGGGTGAAGTGCCGCCGCATTTGGTGGATTTAATCCGTCCGGTGGATCGCGTCTGGTCTGAAATGGGTAGCGACGATCAGCCGGTAAACGGGAGGGGCGGATTTGAAGGGGATGGGGATATTGCCGGCGATGAATTCCACTACACCGAAGATCCGGAAGATGAGGACGCTTGGTAGGGTGTTTGCATATCGAGCGTTGTAACGCAACAATCTGGTTGGGAAGTTGCGTGTAACCAGCGCTAAATCGTCGGTAATTGTTACTGAAAACAAAGGAATAGTGTTTGACTTTTCATTTGAAAACCGCGACAATTACTAGGTATTTAATTTGGATTATTATAGTGCGAGGCAGGATACGCGCTGATAATTCGAAAATCGGTGATTTTTTAAGTTCAAAAAACACGTTGTGAAACGGCATGTTGTAAGAAGGGTTCCCCCCGCGTATGCGGGGATGAAAGGCCATGGGAGCATTGTAAAAGTTGGGTTTTGTGGTTCCCCCCGCGTATGCGGGGATGAAAGGTGCAGGTTTCACCTGGATATATGCAGCCAGCAGTTCCCCCCGTGTATGCGGGGATGAAAGGGCTCTTAGTCAGCGGAGAAAGGCCCCGGATCCGTTCCCCCCGTGTATGCGGGGATGAAAGATCGGCATATGATTCCTTGTAAGAAAGACGTTTGTTCCCCCCGTGTATGCGGGGATGAAAGGCTGCTGGGGTAGGAGATGGTGCCGGTTGCTGGGTTCCCCCCGTGTATGCGGGGATGAAAGGAAGACAGGATTGTGTCCATCCAGCCATCACGGGTTCCCCCCGTGTATGCGGGGATGAAAGGAAGACAGGATTGTGTCCATCCAGCCATCACGG
>JAAOMR010000319.1 GCA_018853935.1 Acidithiobacillus ferrivorans | reverse complement strand
CTGGTGATACTCAACGCCATGGTGGCTTTCGCCATCATGAGCCTAGCGACGGGCACCGCCATAGCGACCGGGGCGGTTATGGGGGTTGTGGGTCAAACGGTCGTCGTGTTGATGGCAAAAAATGATCCGCAAATGCGCGCCGCCTACCAGCGCGCGCGCTTTTACCTCGACTATTACCGGGCGCAAAGCAGCCCTTGGGCGGCACCGAGTAAGCAAGCCGGGTATTCCTATTTTTATGCAGTGGCAGAAAAGCTAGAAAACCTGTTCCGGCGCTAGGGGAATTCAATGTTAGCTACCAAGACATACCGATCGACGGCACCATCGCTGGCCGACCTCTTGCACTACGCCTTTCTGGTCAATCCCGGCGTGATGCTGCTTAAAGAGGGCAGCCTGATGGCCGTCTGGCGCTATCACGGGCCGGATCCTGACTCGTCCGGGACCGGCGACCTTGCCGCCCTGGCGTCAACAATCAATAGTGCCCTGGCACGGGTAAGCAATGGTTGGCTGCTACATGCTGATGCCATCCGCAAGCCCGCCGTGGAGTACCCGGCTGCGGATCGTATGGCCTTCCCCGACCGAACCAATAAACTCATCGACAGCGAACGTCGCAGACAATACCAGGAGGTCGGCCAGCATTACGAAAGTGCCTACTACCTGACACTGACCTGGCTACCGCCCAGCGACAATGCCGCGCGCGCGATGAATATGCTGATAGACGATCCAGTCAGAAAGGAAGCCAGAACCCTCGACCAGCATATAGAGACCTTTGAGCGCCATATCGAGAATACCACCGGCGTCCTGGTCGGCAGACTGAAACTGGAGCGGCTGGAAGATGACGCGCTACTGACTTATATCCACAGTGCGATCACCGGCACCTATCACCCACTTGTTATGCGTCCAGAATACACTTACCTCGATGCGGTGCTGGGCTATGCCGACATGATTGGCGGTCTCAAGCCGCTGATCGGGGGAAAGCATACGCGCGTCATTACTACCGCCGGATTCCCGGCCGCGCATTACCCTGGCATCCTCAGCCTGTTGGACCGATTGCCGCTCACTTTCCGCTGGAGCAGTAGGTTCATTTTTATGGACCAGGCGGAGGCCGATAATCATCTAAAAATCTATTCGCGCAACTGGTTCCAGAAGAGGCATACCCTCATGGACTCAGTGACCCGCGCTTTTGGCGTACCCAGCACGGACGCCAACCCTAATCGCCATGCTCTGCGGCAGACGGACGACGCAGAAGAAGCCATCTCCGAGAATAACGATGGTTCCGTGCGCTATGGATATTATACGGTCGCCGTGGTCGTCATGGAGGATAACCCGGTCGTGGCTGACGAATCCGCCAAGATGATCAGCAATACGCTGATGGAGCGCGGCTTCCCGGCGCGCATCGAGACCGTCAATGCCATTGAAGCGTATCTCGGCAGTCTGCCAGGCCACGGCCACGAGAATATCCGGCGACCGCTCATTCATACTTTGAGCCTGGCCGATTTGATGCCGACGACGGCCGTATGGCCTGGCCCGGAATATCACCCGTGCCCGTTTTATCCAGAGAAAAGCCCGCCGCTACTCATTGCGTCCGCAGCGGACAATACACCCATGCGATTGTCCCTGCATGTGGGCAGTAACGGCCATACGCTCATTGCTGGGCCTGTAGACGCAGGCAAGAGCACCCTGCTGAACCTGCTTATGTCCTCGCACTTGCGTTATCCGGGCGCGGAGATTATCGGGTTTGACTACAAAAACTCCGCCTTCGCCCTCTGCGAAGCGTCCGGCGGCACGTACTACGACATCCTGACTCCGTCGCAAAATGTCAAAGAAGAGACGCCTTTTCTGGCTCCATTACTGCACGTAGACAACGAAGGCGAACTGTCCTGGGCAAAAGAGTGGATCGAGGATGTTCTTGGTTTGCAAGAACTCACTTTAACCCCCAAGCAAAAAAAGGAAATCCGCAGGGCACTGGAGAAAGTCGCGCGCGCCGACCCTGACATGCGCTCACTGTCTGCATTTTGCACCAACGTTCAAGACAGCGAAATTAAGGAGGCTCTGGCGTACTACCAGGAAGGGATTCTTGATGCCGAAAGCGACACCATTCAGGAAAGCAACTTCACGCTCTTTGAAATGCGGCACTTGATGGAGCACGGACCGCTCCTGGTGATCCCGACCTTGCTGTATATGTTTCGGCGCATTACTCAGCGCCTTAAAGGGCAGCCCATCATGATCCCGATGGATGAGGCCTGGTTCGTGCTGGCCCATGAGCTGTTCGCGGAAAAGCTGGCCGTCTGGCTCCGCACCATCCGCTCCATGAATGGGCATGTGATACTGGCGACCCAGAGCCTTTCCGAAGTCGCGGCAAGCCCCATATCCCACATTCTGCGCGAGACGTGCGCGACTAAGATTTTGCTGCCCAACACCCACGCCACGGATAACCTGAGTATTCCCTTCTACCGCGACATGAACCTTTCCGACGAACAAATCGAAATGCTCTCCATGCTCAACAAAAAGCAGCACTACTTTTATACGTCGGATTTGGGCGAGCGGGTGTTGGATCTGACGCTTGGCCCCGTGGCGCTGGCGTTTGTCGGTGCGACCTCGATGGAGGATGTAAACCGAGTGAAGGCGCTCAAGGCCGAGTATGGCGGGGTATGGCCGTCCGTCTGGTTGAGGGAGAAGGGTCTGAATGACGCGGCCAGTGAATGGGAGGCCTTGCGATGATCGTCTACTACACGCCCCCGGCGATAACGGCCGTAGCGCCGATAACCGCGCCGACAGTTAATAACCTGCCAGTGGAGATCCACGCTGTACCCATTGTGCAGGTGCAGGTGAAACCGTCGTATCGCCCGGCAGCCGGGCGTGGATTGAAACAAACCAGTCGTAAAAACGGCAGTACACGGCACGACGAAAAAGGGCGGCCGCCGCAAACCTGGTTACAGGCCTCCGGCTTCCCGTCCGGCGTCCTGGCCACCACTAACCAATGGCACCCGAATAAGTGGGTAGGCGGCGGCAAGGCTCAGCTCTATAAGGCGGTTAAAGCCATCACGGGATTACCCGTTAGCGTGGGCGTGGGCGTGGCGGGAGATACCAAGGTCCACTGGCTGATGCAATCCCGGTTGACCTGCCTGTATCGCGTTGCCCAAGAATCCGGGGTCATCATCGAGGTTATGCCCCATAACGTCCGTATTGTCAGCGGTTGAGGAGGGATATTGCCATGAAGAAACTCTTAATAGTCGCCATGCTGGTTACAACACCCGCCTATGCCATGGCCGGGACCGTGTTTGGAAACGGCGGT
>JAAOMR010000318.1 GCA_018853935.1 Acidithiobacillus ferrivorans | reverse complement strand
GTGGGGTCCCCCACCACCAACAGCGTCAAATCCATCCTGCAACAGCGACTGGACCAGATACCGGAGACACCTCAAAAGGCGGCTCCATTGCCCGCTCACGACAACATCCGCGGACCCCGCTACTACCATTGAACAGGAAGAAAAATAGCATGTTACAACAACCCACTCTGAACGCGCTGCGGCAACTCAATCTTCACGCCATGGCCGACGCGCTCGACGAACAATCCCGCCTCCCCCAGATCCAGGATCTCTCCTTCGAGGAGCGTCTGGGACTGCTCCTGGACCGAGAACTCTGTGCCCGGGATCAACGCCGTCTGACGCGCCTGCTGAAGCTCGCCCATCTCAAGCAGAATGCCTGTGTGGAGGATATCGACTATCGCGGCTCCCGTGGACTGGACCGATCCAAGGTGATGGCACTGATCCAGAACACCTGGATTCGGCAAGGCCATAATCTGCTGATTACTGGCGCCACCGGCACCGGCAAAACCTGGCTGGGCTGTGCCCTGGGTCA
>JAAOMR010000317.1 GCA_018853935.1 Acidithiobacillus ferrivorans | reverse complement strand
GTGGGCTTACGTCCCTGCATGCTCATATTTTGAGATGATAGGGCCAGCCAGTCTATACATGCTGTCTACACCATCCCTGATGTTGTCTTGCTCGGAGAATTAGACGATCCGCACAGAAAAGCAGCCAGCCCGCTACAGACCAACAGCTCCATCGTCACAGTAATTTGCCTGACAAGCCAATTCGCGCCGCGATTTCCCGGAATAGCCCCAAGGCAACGGCGTTTCCCTGCCCCTCGCGGGCCTTTTGGC
>JAAOMR010000316.1 GCA_018853935.1 Acidithiobacillus ferrivorans | reverse complement strand
CAGCCCGCTACAGACCAACAGCTCCATCGTCACAGTAATTTGCCTGACAAGCCAATTCGCGCCGCGATTTCCCGGAATAGCCCCAAGGCAACGGCGTTTCCCTGCCCCTCGCGGGCCTTTTGGCAGGCTATCGCCAGTTGTTCGATTAGGGCCGTATCACTGAGCTTGGATTCATCACCCTCACCCCAGACCATGCCGCGATCCCGCGCCCGCTTCCACCGCATCCGTTCCGCACTGGTCGTTGCCATAAAATCCCCCC
>JAAOMR010000315.1 GCA_018853935.1 Acidithiobacillus ferrivorans | reverse complement strand
CCAGCAGGCGCACCCGCTCGCGCAGAGAGGTCTGAAAATCCAGTTCGCCCGCCATGGAGCGTTCGGTGATGGCAGCCACCTGGCGCTTGAGACCCAGGTGGTCAGCCATTTCATCAACACACTCGATGCTGATCAGCGTCGAATCCATGTCCGTCAGCAGTAATTGGAAATAGCCCTTTTCCCAGAGCGCGGTAACGGCAACATCCAGAGAAATACCTTCCAGCGCTTCAATGAGGCTGTGGTTCGCGGCGCTCAGGGGGCCATCGGGGCCGTGCAGGACCAGCGCCAAGTCATCTCTCTGGCAATGCAATATGCGACCAGGCATGAAATTTTGCAGATGCAGGGTAGTCAGCGCCCGGCGTAAAGCTTCGGGCTGGGCGCTACCATGAAGCACCAAACGGACACTGCTGCTAGCGCTGCTCATCGGGGCCCAGATCACTTCTCGCCCCTGCTGCAAGGCCTGGCGCGCGAGCTCGTCAAGGAATAAAGCGATTTCGCTGATGGTGACCGGTAAATCCCAGCTTTGCAGCCAGCAGCCCCAAACTTCCTGGTGGCTTTCCACACTCGCCACCAGTTGGCCCATGCTGGCTGGTAGACTCATGGGGCCGCGTGCGGCGGGACTGAGAATGGCGAGGCGGGTGCTGCTCATGATTGAATCCTCAGTTGGTCAATGTGTTGCAATAATTCCTGACAGCGTGCTTCGCCGTCGGGCAGGTCGCGGCGAATGCGCAGGCGATGCTCGCCGTCCAGTTGATAGATGCTGTGGGGCTGCTGGATGAGCTGGATGATTTTTTCAGGGGCCACCTGATTTTCGGCGGCAAATTGCAGACGAGCACCGGCGGGGCCGGCGTCGATCCGTTCGATGCCGATTTGGGTGGCCAGCAGGCGCAACTGGGTCTGGCAGAGCAAGGTGCGGGTGGGTGCAGGAATGGGCCCGAAGCGGTCAATCATCTCCACCATGATTTCTCCGATCGCGGCATCGCTGCGCACATCACTGAGGCGTTTATAGAATTGCAGGCGCAGGTGTACATCCGGCAGGTAATCGTCGGGGATGAGCGCCGGGGTGTTGAGATGGATTTCCGGGCCGCTGGCGCGCCGATCTTCGAGACTGTGGGGATCGCGTCCGGCACGGATGGCCTCCACCGCATCGTTCAGCCATTCCATAAAGAGGGTGAAGCCGATCTCATCCATGTGCCCACTCTGCTCTTCACCGAGCAGCTCACCAGCCCCGCGGATTTCCAGATCGTGGCTCGCCAGGGCGAAGCCGACGCCAAGATCCTCCAGAGACTGGATGGCATCCAGACGGCGCCGGGCATCGTCGCTCATGGCACGCGGGTCCGGGGTGAACAAATAAGCGTAGGCGCGCTGATGCGAGCGTCCCACCCGGCCACGCAACTGATGGAGTTGGGCGAGTCCGAATTTGTCGGCACGATTGATGAGGATGGTGTTGGCGTGCGGATTGTCGATGCCGGATTCGATAATGGTGGTGCTGAGGAGTATGTCGAAGCGTTGGTGATAAAAATCCAGCATCACCGCTTCCAGTTCGCTTTCGGGCATCTGGCCATGGGCGACGCGCAGACGGGCGTCGGGCAGCAGGCGGCGCAGGGTGGTGGCCATGCGCTCAATGTCGCGCACTTCATTGTGTAAGAAGTACACCTGACCGCCGCGATGCATTTCGCGTTGGCAGGCCTCAACCACCGTTGCGTCATCCCAGGTCTGCACAAAGGTGCGTACCGGCTGGCGGCGCTGGGGCGGGGTGGCGATGATGGATAAGTCGCGCAGACCGGCGAGGGATAGATTCAGGGTGCGCGGAATCGGCGTGGCGGTCAGGGTGAGAATGTCCACCTCGGCGCGCAGGGCCTTGATTCGTTCTTTCTGGCGGACGCCGAAGCGGTGTTCCTCGTCGAGAATCAGCAGGCCCAGATCGTGGAAAGTGACATCCTTTTGCAGCAGACGATGGGTGCCGATGAGGATATTCACCTCCCCGGCGGCCACGGCGGCGAGCACCTGCTTGTGCGCCTTGGCGCTCTGGAAACGGGAGAGCACCTCCACGCGCAGGGGCAGTCCGGCGCAGCGATCCTGAAAATTTTTGTAATGTTGCTGGGCGAGGAGGGTGGTGGGTACCAGCACCGCCACCTGTGTACCGCCGTGCGCCGCCAGAAAGGCCGCGCGGAGTGCCACCTCCGTTTTGCCGAAGCCTACATCGCCGCAGACCAGGCGATCCATAGGATGGGGACTGGTCATGTCGCTAATGACTGCGTCAATGGCCTGCTGCTGATCCGGAGTTTCTTCAAAGGGAAAACGGGACACGAATTCCCAGTAGGCGTCATCCGGCGCGGGAAAAGCCCGCCCGGCGCGTGCCGCGCGCCGGGCATAGATATCCAGCAGCTCGGTGGCGGCATCAATCGCCTTCTGCCGCGCCTTGGCTTTTGCCTTTTCCCAGTGATTGCTGCCCAGGCGAGAGAGCACCGGCTCCGTTGCACCGTTACCCACGTAGCGGGTGATACGATCCAGATGATCCGCCGGGACGTAGACGAGATCGCCGTTAGCATACTCCAGGACCACGTATTCGTTGATATCGCCCTGCGCCGCAAAGGGCGTGGCCATGCCCTGAAAACGGCCGATGCCATATTCTTCGTGGGTGACGGGGTCATCCGGCTGCAAATCGCCGAGATCACGGACCAGGCCTTCGATGCTACGCTGCCGGGCATGGGCGCTGCGCCGTTGGGCAAAGACGCGGTCACCGAAAATCTGCGCCTCGGAGATCAGCGCTAGTCTGACCTGGCCATTTTCCTTGATGAGCAGGCCGCGTTCCAGGGGGGCTACGGTGATGGCGATCCGTTCTGTACCCGCCAGGAACTCCGGCCAGTCATGGACACGGACAGGAAGCAGACCCGCTTTGCCGAGGCGTTCTGAGAGGGCCTCCTGACGGCCTGGCGATTCCGCAGCGAGAATGACCCGGCCCTCTGTGGGCAGGTGGCGCAGAAAGACGTCGAGCGCGGCCAATGGCGCTTCCGGTGTGCCGTGCAGATCAGGTAGGGGGGCTGTCAGTAGACGCTCTCCGTCGCCTTCCGTTTGACCATGCACCAGCGCACGACCGTGCAGGATGTCTTCCCATTCACCGGGGGTTAAGAGGAGTTCGTCGGGGGGTAGTATGGGATAAGCCGTATCGTGGGCCCGCTCCTCATGCCGCTCCTGCCAGTCCTGGCGAATGTGCCGGGCGGATGTCTCCAGGCCAGGGGGCAGAAAGACGATACCATCTTTGGCGAAGTGCATGAGCAGATGGCTGCTCTGGGGGAAGAATAGCGGGAGATAATGCTCAGCCCCTTGGGGGACCTGTCCGCGGCTGGCCGTTCGATAAATCTCGGCACGTTGTGGATCACCGCTGAAGCGGGCGCGGAACCGGCTGCGAAATTCCTGCAGCGCGGCAGCGTCCACCGGTACCTCCCGCGCCGGGAGCAGGGAGACCCGCTCGACCTTTTGCAGGGTACGCTGGGTTTCCGGATCGAAGGCACGGATGCTTTCTACCACGGTATCGAAGAGTTCAATGCGGTAGGGTAGGGCGCTGCCACTGGGAAAGAGATCGATGATTCCGCCGCGCCAGGCCAATTCGCCAGCCTCCGAGACCTCACTGACATTGCGATAGCCAGCATCAATCAGGCGTTGACGGAAACCTTCCGGACTCAGATGGTCACCCACGGCGAGGACAAAAGCGTGCTGGTCGAGAAAACTACGCGGTGGCAGGCGTTGCAGGACGGCGGACAGAGGGGCGAGACAAACGCCACGCCATTCCGGCAGAGCAGCAAGGGTGGCCAGCCGGGTGGCCGTGGCATCTGCCGGCGGCGCCAGGCGATCATAGGGAAGGATTTCGCGGTCCGGGAAAATCAGCGGCGCTGGTAAGTCCGGTGCGAAAAAACGCCACTCGCGCTGCCATTCCTCCACGTCACGGGCGTTCGGCAGCAGAATCAGCAGCGGACGCTGCCACTGGCGTGCCATCTGCGCCGCCAGCCAGCTATCCGCGGCACCGTAGAATTGACTAAATGCGCGTGCCGCCCCGGCGCGCGGCGGGGTGCCGAGAAAAAGACTTCGATCCAAGAATATCTGATCTTATGTGGGGACTCTGAAGGGCCATAGTGTAAAGGGGCGCTGTGGAAACTGCAAAAAAGGGTCGCCGCTTTCTTGCGCCCTCCCTAAAGACTGCGGATACTTCGGGTTTGCAGTTTTGGTCCATAATGTTCGGGGGGTTATATGGAGCGCGTCTGGGTGGTGGTCCCGGCGGGAGGGCGGGGACAGCGGTTTGGGACGGCGCAGGCCAAGCAATACGTGCTGCTGCGCGGCCGTCCCGTCATTGCCCATAGCCTGGCGGCCTTTCTTCGGGAACCGCGTGTCGCTGGCATTCAGTTGGTTCTGCCGGACGAAGATATTGCGACCGGAGCTTGGCGGGAGGTACTGGGACCCATGCAGGAGCCATTCCTGTCCCCTGTCGGCGGCGGTGCTCGGCGTGCGGATTCGGTGCGCCTCGGTCTGGAGGCCCTGCTGCGGCAGGGGGCAGCGGTGTCCGACTGGGTGCTGGTGCATGACGCCGCCCGACCCTGTCTGCGGCGCGAAGACCTGTTACTCCTGCTCGACAGCCTGGCGCATTCGCCCCAGGGCGCGCTTCTCGCCGTACCGGTTGCCGATACACTGAAGCGCGCTGAGAACGCTCACTCCGTGGGCACCGTAGATCGTGAGGGGTTGTGGCGCGCTCTCACCCCCCAGGCCTTTCCCCTCGGCGCCCTGCTGGCTGCTCTGGAAGCGGCGTGCGAACAGAATCTGCAGATCACCGATGAGGCCTCGGCGATGGAATGGCAGGGTTGGTGCCCCCGTTTGATTCATGGACATGGTGACAATATCAAAGTCACCCTGCAGGATGATCTCGTGCTGGCTGCCGCCGTTCTTGCGGCTCGTGATGAAGAAGGATAACCCCATGCAACTGCGTATTGGTCATGGCTTTGACGTGCATGCGTTGGTGACGGGTAGACCCCTTGTTCTCGGCGGTGTGACGGTCCCCTACAAATTAGGCCTTGCCGGCCACTCCGATGCCGATGTGCTCCTTCACGCCATCTGCGATGCCCTGCTGGGGGCGGCTGCCCTGGGCGACATTGGTCGCCATTTCCCCGACACCGACGTCCGTTTCGCGGGCGCAGATTCCCGGCTCCTGCTCCGGCATTGTCACCAGTTGGTTCAGGGAAAAGGTTTTTCGGTAGGTAACGTGGACGCGACCATGGTCTGTCAGCGTCCCAAATTGGCAGCTCATATCCCGCAGATGCGCGCCTATATTGCTGCTGACCTCGCCGTGGAGCTTGATGCGATCAACATCAAAGCGACCACTACCGAGCAATTGGGCTACACCGGTCGGGGTGAAGGCATTGCCGCTCATGCCGTCGTTCTGATTCAGCATGTCTGAAAGTCCGCCGCGCATTTATCCCGCAGAGGGCGGCCTGCTCGGCGCCGAATTGCGACAGACTCCGGAAGACTTTCAGGTCACGGAACTGCTGCCCTTTACTGCATCTGGCTCAGGCGCCCACCACTGGTTGGTGGTGGAGAAGCGCGGCCTCAATACCCAGGATGTGGCCAGCCGCCTGGCACGCTGTGCGGGTGTGGCGGTCCGCGATGTGGGTTTTGCCGGTCTCAAGGATCGCCATGCCATTACCCGGCAGAGCTTTACAGTGCCGGCCACGCCGGGGTCCGATCCCGACTGGGCGAGTCTGGAAGATGACAGCCTGCATTTTCAGCAAATCAGTCGCCATGACCGTAAACTGCGTCGAGGGGTATTGCGTGGTAATCACTTCCAGCTCGTTTTGCGCGTTACCACGGGAGAGCGCAGTCTCTGGGACGTCCGCCTGCAAAGTCTCATGAAGGAGGGGTTCCCCAACTATTTCGGTGCTCAGCGTTTCGGGCATCGTAATTTGCAGGAAGCCGCGCGACTGCTATCCGGGCAGCCGATGCGGATAGACCGCCATCGGCGTGGCCTGCTCTGGTCCGCCGCCCGCTCTGCTCTGTTCAATCTGGTCCTCGCTGAACGGGTACGGCAAGCGAACTGGACGCAGATTTTGCCGGGTGAGGTTGTGCAACTGGCGGGTTCGCATAGCATTTTCTTGGCGGCAGACGGCGATCTATCTGATTTGCAGGCGCGCGCCGCTGACTGGGACCTGCATCCTACCGGCCCTTTACCGGGTCGCGGTGGGCTGGCGCCGACTGCCGCCGCCATTGCGCTAGAGAGCTCAGCCCTGAGTGCCGGGTCCATTATCGCTGGTGCAGCAGACGATGGGCTGCACTGGGCACAACGCCTTGCGGAACAGGGCCTGGATGCCGCCCGGCGTCCCTTACGCGCGCGTCCCGAGACCGTGACCAGCTACTGGCAGGATGCACAGACCCTTGTCCTGAGCTTTTTCCTCCCCGCCGGAGTCTTTGCCACGAGCTGTGTGGAGGGCCTTTTCGGCCAGGAAATGGCTGGTGTACAGCGCTTGGACTCTGGTGTTGACTAGGTGTCTTACAATGGACACTATTACTTAAGGTGTACAGTGTGTGCTTAAAAGCCCTATTAGGCGGATGGACATATATATGCAAACCCCAGTGACTATTGGTCGTTTGGCGCGTGAAGCCGGGCTCGCCGCAGAGACTTTGCGCTATTACGAGCGGATTGGACTCATCCAGCCGGTGCAGCGGACCCGGTCCAACTATCGCCTGTACGATGGTGAGGCGGAATCCCGTCTGCGTTTTATCCGGCGTGCCCAGAATCTCGGCTTTTCTCTGGCAGAGGTGAAGGAGTTGCTGGATATCAGTAGCCGTGTCGAGAATGATATGGGTGAGGTCAAAGCCCTTACCGAGCAAAAGCTTGCCGAAATTGATTTCAAAATCGCCGACTTGCAACGGATGCGCACAGCCCTTGCGCAGCAGACTGAGTGCTGTCCCGGTCACGGCTCTGTTGCAAACTGCCCAATCCTGGCCTCTCTGACCGATGCAGAAGGTGCCATGCCTGTTCGGGAGCGCTGGGGGCGGCGGGATAGCCAGCCGCCCTACAACGTGGCGCAGAGCTGAGCGTGCTTCGTGGTTGGTGCTTATCTTCGACGCGGCCAGCCCAGCAGAACACGCAATGCACCGCTGCCCCCTTCTTCCGGGCGAGCCTGGGCAAAGGCCAGCACCTCCTGGTGACGCATCAGCCAGCCGCCCACCAGTCTTTTCAGGACGGGAACACGACCAGGGGATCCCAGTCCTTTGCCGTGGATGACGCAGATGCATGTCCAGCGCCATTGCCGCGCTTCTCGCAAAAATGCCGCGAGTTCAGTGCGCGCCCCTTCTACGGTACAGCCATGCAGATCGAGCCGCTCCTGAATCCGGAACCGCCCCCGACGCAAGTCCCGTAACAGCGCCGGAGATAGCCCGGACCGCAAATAAAGCCACTCGTCTCCGGATTCCAATACTTCATCGCCGTTCAGGCCGTGGCTCAGTACTTCGAGAACGGCCAGCTCATCCTGATGCCGCTGCAGCGGTAAGGGCGGTGGTGGTACAGGACGTGGGGGAGGCGGCGGGGCTGGCAAGGGCCGGACATCAGCCACCGCCCGCAGAAAGCAATCGGCTTCTTCTGCATCGGTCACCGGCTCTTGCTTCTCCGGCTCATGTGGCCGCCGCCTCATGTGCTTTAGTCCTCTTGCTGCTCCAGCCAACGCTCTGCGTCCAGCGCCGCCATGCAACCGCTACCCGCGCTGGTTACTGCTTGGCGATAGACAGAGTCCTGCACATCGCCCGCCGCAAACACACCGGCGATGCTGGTGGCTGTTGCCATGCCGTCGCGCCCGCCGCGAGTGACCAGGTAACCCGCTTCGTCCATTTTCAGTTGTCCCTTGAAGATGCTGGTATTGGGCTGGTGGCCGATGGCAATGAACACCCCCATCAGCGCCAGGTCCTGGGTGCTGCCGTTTTCTACATGCTTAATCCGCAAGCCGGTGACCCCGGAATTGTCACCCAGCACCTCGTCCACAGAGTGATCCCAGATAATGGTGACGTTCTCCTTGCTCATGAGCTTGTCCTGCAGGATTTTTTCGGCGCGGAACCGGTTACGCCGGTGGATGATCGTGACATGCTTGGCAATATTGCTGAGATAGAGGGCTTCTTCTACCGCAGTATTGCCACCACCGACCACGGCAACTGCCTGCCCGCGATAGAAAAATCCGTCGCAGGTCGCACAGGCGGAGACACCCTTGCCTCGAAACTGGTCTTCACTGGGCAAGCCCAGGTACTTGGCAGAAGCACCGGTAGCGAGAATCAGCGCATCACAGGTATAACAATGCTGGTCTCCGCTGAGGCGAAAGGGTCGTTGACTCAGGTCTGCGCTATGAATGTGGTCAAACAGAACCTCGGTATCAAAGCGGCGTGCCTGTTTTTCCAGTTCCTGCATGAGTTCCGGACCCATGATACCGTCTGCCGCTCCAGGCCAGTTGTCCACGTCCGTGGTCGTCATCAGTTGGCCACCGGGCTCCATGCCTTGTACCAGTATCGGGTTCAGATTGGCGCGCGCAGCGTAAATAGCGGCCGTATAACCACCGGGGCCGGAGCCCAGGATGAGTAAACGGCAATGTTTTTCATCGATGACACTTTTCGGATCGCCCATGGGTACCTCGCTGCCAGAAGAGAACGGTATCGGACGAGCTGCGCACACGGCGAACCCGCCCGGACTTATGCGAAATTGCTAGCGAAAAGTCTAACACCATTTCCACGCTGCCGTCCCTGCCCCCCGTCCTGATGTGATATCGGATAGTGCGAAATGAACGCCTGCATCTGAACCATTAGAGGCTGCTAACAATAGCATTTCTTTGCCTTTCTTTCCCGGCATCTCCTTGACACCCGTGCAGGGGTCGTTTAGCGTGCCGGTATGAGTTCCACTGCCCGTAATGTGTCCCGAGGCTCCCGGCCTGCCCCTGCAAAGCCGGTTCAACTGTCGCGTGCCAAACCGTGGCGCCGCGAGGCGTTGCTGCTGCTGCTGATCGCGGTGGCGGCCTTTATGGCAATGTCCATGCTCAGTTTTCACCCCTCCGATCCTAGTTGGTTTAATAGTGGTAAAGGTGCCCAGGTGTATAACTGGGGTGGCGAAACTGGTGCCTATCTTGCTGATTTTTTGGTACAGATTTTTGGCATGATCGCCTGGCTCCTCCCCGTGGCGCTGGGCGTGTGGGCCTGGCAGCTATGGCGATGTTGGTTTCGTCAGCATCCGGGACGTTGGGCGTCCCCTGTGGGCGCTGTTATCGTCGCGCTGGGCCTGACCAGCTTCCTCGCGCTGACTTGGCCTGCGGCGTGGTGGCCCATTGCCGGAGACGGCGCGGGCGGTATCCTCGGGCAGGAAATCAGTATCCATACTCAGCCTTTTATCGGCGTGGGTGGTAGTGCATTGTTATTTCTGATGCTGTTTGTGCTCGGTGTGTTTCTGCTCACCGGCCTGGGACCACGCGCGATGGCGGCACATATCAGCGCTCTGCATTTCTCTTGGTCACGACCCCACCGGCGCCTGCGCTGGCCTTTGCGGCGGCGGGTGGCCGCCCAAGAAGCGACCCCTGTGCTGATTACGACGCTGGCGCCTGCCGTGCAAAAGACATCTCCGGCAGCAGCGCCGAGCTTCTTCTCCACCAAAAAGCGCGGAGCAGGGTCGACTCAGAGCGTCGTTAAAGGCAGTCGACAGCTAGCATTACCCGCACCCGTAGGGCCGCCGCGCGCTGATGGTCTTCCCGATCTTGCCCTGCTCGATCCGGCAGATGCGGAAGACCCCAGTTCCCAGTTGCAGCCCGAAGTGCTAGCGCAGCAGTCGCGCATGCTGGAAGAAAAACTGGCCGACTTCGGGGTGCAGGCAACCGTGGTGGCGGCTCATCCCGGACCAGTGATTACGCGTTTTGAAATAGAGCCGGCACCGGGGGTCAAAGTCAGCCAGATCGCGGGTCTCAGTAAAGACCTTTCGCGCGTGCTGGCGGCGCGGGTGCGCGTGGTGGAAGCCATTCCCGGTAAGGCCACCATGGGCATCGAGGTGCCAAACCTGAAGCGGCGCACGGTGCGTCTCTCCGAGGTGCTTTCCAGTCACAGTTTTACCCAGACTAAAAGCCATTTAACGCTGGCACTGGGTCAGGATATCGGTGGCCAGCCGGTGTCCGCCGATCTGGCGAAGATGCCCCATCTGCTGGTGGCCGGAACCACCGGCGCCGGCAAGTCTGTGGGCGTCAATGCCATGATTCTCAGTATTCTCTTTAAGGCGACTGCTGATGAAGTCCGCCTGATCATGGTGGACCCCAAAATGTTGGAGTTGTCCATCTATGAAGGCATCCCCCATCTGCTGGCGCCGGTGGTAACGGATATGAAGGAGGCCGCGAACGCCTTGCGCTGGTGTGTGGCAGAGATGGAGCGGCGCTATAAGCTCATGGCCTTTGCCGGAGTGCGCAACCTCGCCGGATATAATCAGAAAGTGCGGGAAGCGGTAGCTTCGGGACATCCCCTGTCGGGTCCGGATAAAGATATGGATGGCGAGCCCATCGCGTTGAGCGTGCTACCTGCTATCGTGGTGATCATTGATGAGTTTGCGGACCTGATGATGGTGGTCGGTAAACAGGTGGAAACCTTGATTACCCGCCTGGCCCAGAAAGCGCGCGCTGCCGGTCTGCACCTGATTATGGCGACCCAGCGTCCTTCGGTGGATGTGATCACCGGTCTGATCAAGGCCAACGTCCCCACCCGCATTGCTTTTCAGGTTTCGTCGCGTATCGACTCGCGCACCATTCTCGATCAGATGGGGGCGGAGACCTTGCTGGGTCAGGGCGACATGCTCTATCTGCCGCCCGGCTCCGGTTACCCGGTGCGGGTGCACGGGGCCTTTGTCAGCGATGAGGAAGTGCACCGTGTGGTGGAGTCCCTGCGTCAGTTGGGTGCGCCCCAATACGACGAACGTATTTTGCAAGGCAATGAGAGTGGCGATGGTGATGGCGTGGACGGCGAAGGCGGAGAGGATGCCGATCCGCTCTATGATCAGGCGGTGGCCATCGTTACCAGCAGTCGCAAAGCGAGCATCTCCTACGTGCAGCGGCAACTTAAGGTGGGCTATAATCGGGCGGCCCGCATGATCGAAGAGATGGAGCGGGTAGGTGTGGTCGGTTCCTTGCAAAGTAACGGGAGCAGAGAAATTTATGCAGCAGCACCGCCCGGTCGGGACTGACTATTTGCGCTTTATGCGCGGCCCATTACCGGCCTTACGTTTAGCGCGCTGGTTTTGGGTGCCGCTGCTGATTTTGGGCGGTATCCAGTATGCGGCCGCTGCCACGGGCCTGGCGATGTTGCAGGATTTTTTCCAGAAAACCCACACCATCACGGCCCAGTTCAGCCAGGAAGTGGCCAACCATGACGGCCAGATCGTCAAGCGTACCAGTGGCAAGCTGTGGATCTCCCGCCCTGGCAAATTCCGCTGGGACTACAGCGGTAACAACGGGCAAACCATTGTCTCCAATGGTAAGAAAGTCTGGCTCTATGAACCTGCTCTGGAACAGGCCACGGTACAGCCCCTTGGCAAAGCCCTCGGATCGACCCCTGCAGCGCTGATCGCTGGCAACGATGACCTCAGCCAGCGCTTCAAGATCACCGACCAGGGTCAAAAAGACGGTCTTCATTGGCTCCTGCTCCATCCTAAAACAGGTCAGGATCAAGGTTTCACAGATCTGCGCATGGGTTTTGATGCGCAGGGCGCGCTGCGCCAGATGCGCATGGAAGATGCGTTTCAGCAACAGACCGTCCTTCGCTTTACACATATTAAATTCAATCACCCCATTTCGGCACAGGAATTTCAGTTCACTCCGCCAGCCGGTGTGGATGTTCTCTCGCAATAATTTTTCTGGAGTACTGCATGTTGGCTTTGAAGACCCGTCTCGCTCTCGTTGCCCTCGGCCTGTTAGTGGCTGCGCAATCCCATGCCGCAGGTTTTGCTGTGCCGACCTCCGTGGTGGGACTCTCGGAAGCGGGCGCCACGGTAGCCGATGGCGGACCCGTCAGCAGCTTTGCCGACAATCCTGCGGACATGGTTTTCTTTCCGGGTACGCGGGTGGGCCTGGATATTCTCGCGACGCACCCTGCTTACAAGGTGGACAACAGTAACGGCAGTGGCAGCATCGACGCCAGCAGCAACATGCAGATTCTGCCCAATCTCTTTGTGACTCATCGTTTTAATGACCTCCCGCTGGCGGTTGGCCTCGGTATCACTTCGCCCTTCAACACCAACAACACCTGGCCTGCCGGGACTTTTTCCGGGCAGCCGCTGCTGAAAAATGATTTGCAGATCATTGATGTGAATCCGGGTGTTGCCTATTTGCTGTTCCCCAATCTGAGTGTCGGCGTGGGCCTGGATTATTACCAGACGCTGAGCGCAACCTTTGGCCCTAACTCCGGTAGTGGTGGGGGTGTCGGCGGTAACGTCGGGCTTTTCTACACCACGGAGCGCTTCAATGCGGGACTCAGTTACCGCTCGGCGGCCAGCATTTCTTCAGGCGGTGGCAGTATTGACCTGCCCAGTCGCGTGCAGGCAGGTGTCCGCTATCGCTTCACCCCGCGCTTTGCCACCGAACTGGATGTGGACTGGAATGACTGGAGTAATGCCCAGTTACCCCACTATGGCAGCCTCGGTTGGAAATCCGCTATGGCCTATCGTATCGGGCTCAGCTATCACCTGAACCAGGATCTTGAGTTCCGCGGTGGGCTCGCCCACGTGGGCAGTCCCACTAGTGGTTCCAGCATTCAGGCAGCAGTACCCACGGCCAGCAGTAATCTGGCCTCTTTGGGCGTCGGTGTAGGGTTGGGCCCCTGGCATTATGATTTGGGCGCCTCTTATGCTATTTCCGGTAACACCTCTTCGTATAATCAAACGTTTCCCGGCACTTACAAGGCCAGCACCCTCAACTTCGGTGCCGCTATTTCCCGGGACTTTTAAGGGATAGGCTGCCCGAGCAGAACGCCCATGGCAGCATTGCCCGGTAGCGACCCTCGCCCGCTGGCGGCCCGTATGCGTCCCCAGACGCTGGATGCCTACGTCGGGCAGAACCATCTGCTCGGCAAGGGCGGTCCATTGCGGGCCATGGTCGCTACCGGGCATCTGCATTCCATGATTCTCTGGGGTCCGCCGGGCAGCGGCAAAACCACCTTGGCGCAACTCCTTGCCCATGCTGCTGGCCAGCACTTCCAGATTCTGTCTGCGGTCAACAGCGGGGTACGAGAAATCCGCGCTGCCGTCACCAGCGCTGAGGCCGCCCAGTCCCTGGGCCAGGGCACGGTCCTCTTCATCGATGAAATCCATCGCTTCAACAAAAGCCAGCAGGACGCCCTGCTGCCTCATGTGGAAGACGGCGTCGTGACCCTTATCGGCGCAACGACGGAGAACCCCAGCTTCGCCCTGGTCAACGCCCTGCTGTCCCGGGCGCGTGTCTACGTTCTCAAAGCGCTGACTGGTGAAGCGCTCGGCACGGTGCTCGATCACGCCCTTGCTGATAGTGTGCTCGGTCTGGGTAATCTGGCGATAGAGATGTCCCCGGAAGTACGCAATGGTTTGCTGACTGCCGCCGACGGCGATGCCCGTCGTCTCCTCAATCTGCTCGATCTCGCGGTACAACTGGCCTCGGTGCAGGCGGGTAAAACACAAATCACTGCCGACATCGTCGCCGCAGCCAGCGGTCAATCCTGGCGACGCTTCGACAAGGGCGGTGAAGCCTTTTACGACGAAATCTCCGCCTTTCACAAGTCGCTGCGCGGTTCCGATCCCGACGCGGCCCTCTACTGGCTGGCGCGGATGCTCGATGGCGGCGCCGACCCCTTGTACCTCGCCCGCCGTCTGGTGCGCATGGCTTCTGAAGATATCGGCCTCGCTGATCCGCGGGCTATAGATATGGCACTCGCCGCCAAGGACGCTTACGCCTTTCTCGGCTCGCCCGAGGGGGAGTTGGCCCTCGCGCAAGCCACGGTTTATCTCGCCAGCTGCCCTAAAAGTAACCGCATCTACGACGCCTGGAATGCGGTGCGCGCCGCCGTCAAGGCGGGTGGTAGTGCGGAAGTGCCCCTCCATCTCCGCAATGCGCCCACGACGCTGCTCAAAACACTGGATTATGGCAAGGAATATCAATACGATCACGACTATCCCGACGCCATCGCTCCGGAGCAGCATTATTTGCCCCCCGGCCTGCGTCAGACCCATTTTTATAAGCCCAGTGACCGTGGTCTGGAAGCCCGTATCCAGGAACGTTTACGCTGGATAAATGCTCATCGTCCACCTGTCCGAGAGAAAAAACCTCATGCTTGATCCCAGCTTGCTGCGCAGCGCACCAGAAAAAGTAGCCGCAGGCCTCGCCCGTCGTCACTTCACTCTGGATGTGACGGCCCTGAGCACCCTCGACCAGCAGCGTAAAACCCTGCAGATTCAGCTCGAAGAGCTGCGCAACGCCCGCAATGAGGCCTCCAGACAGATCGGTCAGGTGCGCCGTCAGGGGCTCGATACCAGCGCGATGCAGATCGCGGCGGCGCAGCACGGTGAGGAGATCAAGACCCTGGAGCAATCTCTGGAAAGCATCCTTGCTGAATGGGAGAGCCTGACCAGCAATCTGCCCAATATCCCGCAGGATTCAGTGCCCGATGGCCGTGATGAACGGGACAATGTGGTATTGCGTCACTGGGGCACGCCCCGCGCCTTCGATTTCTCTCCCCACGACCATGTCGATCTGGGCGAGGCCTTGGGTATTATTGATTTCGCGGCGGG
>JAAOMR010000314.1 GCA_018853935.1 Acidithiobacillus ferrivorans | reverse complement strand
GGGGGGGGGGGAAGCGACTCCATCAGATGTATGGTGAACAAAAAAACCGCCATGCACCAGTGTTGGCTGCAGGGCGGCAATGAACGGCGTGAATTTCGATGGTTTTTGCTTATAGGACGGTGAACTGTATGTGTTTGCCCGTTCTGGACAACATATCCACCAATGCATCGATGGTGAATTTTACTGATTTTCTGTTCGCCACATCGGATACCCGCGGTCGCGAAATTCCCAAGACAACTGCTGCATCCGCCTGTTTCAGGTGGTTTTGCCGCATCCATTCCGAGATCTCTGTCATCAACTGTTCCTTGATGGCGAGTTTTTCGGAGATGATTCGTTTCGATTGTGTTTGCAATGACAAAGCTTCTGCGGCATCAAATCCCAAGTCGGCAAAAATGTTGTCGCCTGGTTGGGTGACGTGCATGGAGTTGGTTTCAGTGTTCACTTTTTGCTCCTTTCCTGAATGACGGCCTTGTACCGCTTGATGGCCACATCCTTATCTTGCTGACTGGTGGTATTCGTTTTCTTTCTGAAGCAGTGCAGCACGTAAACGGCTTCCGGAAATTTGGCCAGGTACATCACCCTGAACCAGCCATCATCAAGGTTAATAATGATTTCTCTGGACCCCGGACCAATATCCTCGAAAGACTTCCAGTGATCCGGCTCCAGACCCGCCTGCACCTGACTAAGCTGATGGCCCGCTTCCCGGCGGGCGTTCGGAGTGAAGATGTTATCATCCTTGATATCGCGTAAGGATGACCCTCTCCAGTCAATAGGCTTGTCAGTCATTTCACCTCCTGGAAAAGTGTAGCAAATTTTATACAAATGGCAAGTACCTCTGGCGCCTGCTTATGACTGAATAAGATCGACATACTGTACCTCATCCATGACCGCGACGGACAAAGCATGCGCCGCTGCGACCTTTTTTGACCCTGGTTTATCCCCCAGAATCAGGAAGTCGGTCTTGGCATTGACGCCTGATTGAACTTGCGCGCCCATGGCTTCCGCCTGTTTCTCGAGGATCTTGCGATCCGCAGTGGCAAACGTGCCGGTAAAAACGACGCGCTTACCTTTCAGCGGGAGACTGGTGGTAGACGGCGCGGCATCCATACTATGCCTGATCGTCAAATAGCTGACGACGGCATTGATCTCCGGTAAGAGGCGCTGGATATCTGCAGCAATGGACGGGCTGGTGATTGGCCCGAAGCCATCAATGGCGGACAGAAACTCCGCCGTAACGAAATTCAGTCCCCCGATGCGCGTTTTGGCCAACAACTTCTTGGCGTCTCCGCGTCCCAGGTGACGGATACCGAAGGACGCCAATACACGCCAGTCGTCCACCGGAGTTCTGGCGCGGTTCTGAATGGCTGTCGAAAGGTTCTGGGCCACTCCCATGCTGATACCCATGCCTGTCAAGTCACCCAGCGTCAGATCGAATAGTTGGGAGAACCGATTCACACCACCCTGAATCATATTCTGGACGATGACGGGTCCTGTTCCCTCAATCTCGAGTAGCTGGCAAAAGTGTTCCAGGGCACCTTCCGCCTGGTCTGAACAAACAAGCCCGCCCGGGCACAGTAGGTACTCGCCCTCCACTTCCAGTGCCGTATTGCAGCACGGGCATTGCGTGGGCACTTCCACGGAGTCAGCTGGTTGAATCACAGCCTCAACCTTGGGGATTACCTCGCCGGAGCGGATGATTTTAATCACCGCGCCGGCGCCAATTCCTTTGGCCTGAACAATGGCCGCCGTATGCGCTGTTACCCGTCGAATGGTGGCACCGGAGAGTTCCACTGGCTCAATTTCGAGCACTGGGGTAACCCGTCCGGTACGACCAACCTGCCAGGTAATGGAACGCACCACCGTTTCGGTGGTTTCGCCCTTGGTCTTGTACGCGATCTGCCAGCGGTGGTGATGATTCGTGGCACCCATCGTTTCGCGGATTCGCGGATCCATGGCTTCAATCACGATGCCGTCTGTAAGGTACCGGCAATTATCGCGTAACCGCCGTGAGATGTTTTCGATGTCCGCCAGCATGATGTCCGCTTCGGCCTGTACGTCACCCAGGGCAACATAGGGCACGAAACGGGCCGCATTGGCTTCGACGGCTAACCGATGGTGTTCAGCAAGTTCGTCGGCGCCGATGAATCCCACCATGAAATTGCGGGGATGGGTCAGTGCGCGGCCATTAAAGATTTTTCCTTGCAGATTTTCCTCAAAAAACTGCTGAACGATGACGATCTCACCGTCCGCAGCCAGTTCTGGATCATCCAGGTAAAGGCCTTTTTTGAGGGCGTCGGAGATATCCTGGCCCTCAAGACCGTTGCCGCGGGTGGACAGATGGCCATGGCCGTCGTACCGCCCGGAGAGACCATCCAGCTTGGGGGTGGCCCTGAAAAGCACCTTGCCGATTCCGAGTGCTTCGGCAAAGACCAGAACCCGCTGGAAAAAAGCGGCGAGTTCGCTGATGGCGTAGGCCTTGTCGGTGGACAGCATGGGCGTCACGTGACGCACCTTGCTTCCCTGGAACAATGATTCCGGTTCCGGCTCGACCTGGTGTAAAAATGGGTGCTCCGGGTTGGTGGCACGGAGTTCTTTAACGAGCCTGTCATATTCGGCGTCGCTCATGATGGGTGTGCCGGCACGATAAGCGTCGTTGGCTTTTGTCAACGTTTTTGCTAATTCCATAAAAAAACTCCGTAAGGGGAGGCGGACTCCCCGTCAATTTGGGTTAGCCGGCTGGCTCAACCTTGGAACCACGCCACCACGTAGGGGCGCACTTATTTTGGCAACACTTGCACGGACAAGGGTGATCGTCCTCTGGTCGCCCACGCCACCCCACGGAGTATTTCCGTATATATTTTATGTTGTGACCTTGTTCGTCATACACGTCCACCATGTCCGTTAGATGGGTTATGGGAGCCATCCCAGATACTTCTTGCTTTTCTCCGGTAGGGTGGGTAAATATAAGAGTGCCAATCTTTGTGGCATACACGGGCTTTCCGTTAGCCGTGAATCTAGTTTTTTCCATCATAAATCCTCTTGTAGTATGCTCTCTGTTCTGCGCCGCCCAACCTTAAGATGTTCAGCATGTGCCCTGTACGTGTTAGCCATGTGCTCATAATAATCTTGCAAGCCACGTAGCGCACGTGCCAGTGATTTGTCCTCCGCAGAATGAAGCCATTTAGCACGTAACCCAAATCCCGCAGATTTAGCCTCATATCTGACAGTTCCTTCCGTCTCTCGTCGGGTCACGCTAAGCGTCGAAAGCCGATTAAAACCGCTGCTTTGCGTGCCTGTCGCGCTCAGATATCCCGGAATCCTGGACTGATGAACTGTCCATTTATACATAAATACCCGCGTGAAGAGACCCTGAATGCTTCAAAATCCTTCAGCGTTGCTGGACGTACTTGATCTATTGGGAGCACTGAAATTGGTCCATTTTTCCAGTCAGCGCCACCTTTGAAAATATTGCCCGCTAACACTCCTGCGGTTGAAAACCAATCTCGAGGAGTGCGATTGGTCATGTATCCCAATGTATTCTCGTTAATCACCACAACCACATGGTCAGCCCTATTTTTCTGAGTCATATCCTGGCCCTCCCAGGTAATTGCTCCCTTCGAAAAGAGAGTGCCTGAATACTCAACCTGATATTTCTCGGCCCACAATTGCGTTGCTCCGCGTTCAGCCATTGTGATGGCATCTTGTGGATATATAGCCACAGGAAAGCCGTTCACTGTTGAGATTTTCAAGGTGGCTATTTTCTTTTCATGATGGAAAATCTCCTTAAGATCTTCATGAATGTATTCCATTGTATAACCTGGAGTTGAGCGATCACACAATGCTGCGGCCTTGTCAGGAGTCAAAGGGGTAAGTTTAACCTTACGGTCAAGCTGGATGTGACAGATAAAATCCATGCCACGCGAGACACTGCCTTTGGCTACACGATTTTCCTCTGGATGAACGCCCAAGAGGAACAAGTGCGATGCTGAATTACTGACCATCCAGAGCAACTGTGCCCCTGGATATGCAAGCTGGACCAGACGTTGGCGATCAAAGACAACCACGTCTGTGGGATGTCGTTCCATCACCTCAAGACCATTTTCAATGATTTTATCCAGCATGAGATCGATAATTTCGCGGTGCTGGTCATTCTCGCCTTCCAGAGAAGAGGAAGGCAATGACTTGAAAAATCCAGAAAATCTAGCCCAATGAGATTCTCGGCGTTCGATATTGGTGGCGAGATCCTGGCGATTCAGTCCATCACGGACAAATTCCATGAATAGTTCATTGCCTTCACCTGTCCGGCGTACTGAGTCATAAAACATGCCGATTTGTGTTTGTGCAGTGGTCATTATTAATTCTCCAGTTTTACGAAATTAAAGTAACTACCTGCCATAAGTGGCTCGCAGTCCTTTATCTCGGTGGTTGTGTGTGGGCCTGCTTGGAAGCAGACTATCTTTCCGGCGGAGTTCATGATCCCAATCTCTTTCCAGAGTTCAGGGTGGGCTTTGTAACTGTCCCGTGGCGAGGTAAAGAGACCCGCGGCCGCGACAATGCGACATTGGCCCGATTGGGTCGTTAGGGTAGGAACGATATATACGGTATGCATGATTTGTCTCCATGAATACCGCGCAGCGGGGAGCTGGCGGCATATTGATTTTAATCCAGGGCGTGGAAAAGCCGCACAATAAGCGTGTATCGTGCGGCTTATAAAGGTTGATGAGAGCGCAGGCCATGGCGCGGTTTAATCGAAGCTAGAGCTGCGGTAGGGCGGTAGAACGCTCATCTTATGATGATTGCCGCTTCCTGGCAAATCCTCCAACCCGTTGTGGTCAAGCCAATGCCTGCAGTAAATAGGCATGCAAAATCCCCCAAAAGCCCTAAGGGCTCATGGGGGATCTGGCGTTAAAAGATCTCGAAGCTATGGTCAACCGCCTCAGCATCGGTTTCTCCGGTGAGCATGCCCATGTCGCTAAGATGCTCGGCGGCCCTCTGTAACACGTCCCGAAGATATTCTTCGGTGGTGCTATTGAGTAGATACCGGATACTGATTTTGAGTGTTAGGTCGGCAGTTAGCTGTTTATTCTTGATACAAACGTAGTTGACAGCACCACCCTCGTACAAGGGCTCTGATTTGGTACAGGTGTAATCTTCCGGTTTGTCTGCATAAGTGTCCGCACAGACCGTAAGCGCTGCTTGCTGGGTTAATGCTTTGCCACAGTACTCAGTAGCACCATTCTCGTCAGAGTAGAGGACATCGATCAAGCCTTCTGGCTTGTCTTTTGAGAGCTCATGTCGCTGCATATGGCAACCACCAACCATCAAAACAATGTCCCCGCTAACGCTGTCGGCGGTGCAGACAACTGAGTCTGCCGTGAAAAACCCGGAATTATAATCACGATCAGGATCTCTCCAGAAATAATCGTCTCCAATATTAATGGCTATACCCTTCGGTATTTTGCAGTGGAACGTTGGTTCGCCTTCGATGGTGTTCCGTATGATACACTCGATCTTAGATGCATCGGGACAGGCCACTTCTCTCATAACCAACTGTTTGGCGTGGAAGTGGCTCATGGCTACGCCAAGGAGGCGTTGTTCTCCGTTGGACTGTTCGTATATGACCTGCATAAAAACTCCTAATGAAAAGCCTGCCGCATGGACGGACTAAAAATGAATGCATTGAGACGCCATTACATCAGGCCCATTTCGCTCATCGACACCGTAAGATTGGCGGCCACGATGATGTGATCCAACACCTTGACGTCTACAACCTCCAAGGCGGACTTCAACTTTCGTGTAGTCGCTAAGTCGCTGGCCGACGGGATCTCCGATCTTGACGGGTGATTGTGGGCAAAAATGACTGCTGCGGCATTGTGCTGCAACGCCAATTTTACCACCTCTCTGACCTCGACATGGCAAGCGTTGATTGTCCCTCTGAAAATGATGTCATAGGACAAAACCCTGTGACTATTGTCGAGGAAAAGTGCCGAAAACACCTCACGTTCTAAATGGCCAAGCTTACCGGTCAAGAACACCTTGATGGCTTCTGGTCCACTGACAATCATGTCTTCTTCTGTACTCATCCGTTGCCCCATGCACCGTACCAGCAACTCCTTGGCTGCTGCCAGGGATGGATGAATTTCCGGTTGGAGATAGGTGGCAGTTGCCTCGCATACATTGTCTGATGTTTCTGCCTTTTTTGCATATCCAAATAGTTCCGCCAAAGGCTTCTGGTGGTGTTTATCGGCGAACGTGTCTCCGGCAAGTAGTGCCAGCAAATCTCGGTCGCTACAGGATTCAGCGTGCATAAATACTCCATGAATTTAAAAGGCCGCGATGATGGCGTCCTTGGTTATGAAGCGGACAAATTGTCGGCAGACTGGGTTGCTTGATGGTTACCAATCGTATGTCGGCAACTCTGGAACGGTATCCCCAGCAGAATCCAATCGGATCCACTCATAACCGTTTTTCTTGGCCCATGTAAAGACATCCCGTAAGCCGTCAAGCAATGAGGCGTAAAGCATGTTCTCGTTCAGATCTGCTGGGACGCTGATGAAGGCGCCGTAGGTATATGTCGCACAGGTCAGCCATGGCACCTGATCTCTATATTTGTAGAGAGCGGCCATGGTTTGTTTTGGTAGGTGCCGCGGGGATATCACGGGCATTGTTGTAGTCCACTTTGGCATAAAAACCCCTTAGAAATTAAAAGCCCGTCTAATTGACGGGCATGGATATCGAGGGTCGTGCAGGACCGTTACAAGCCCTGCCAAACAGTCTCGCCTATTTTCCGGAAGTACGTCCTTGTGCAGCCATCTCCTTCCGCCCAATCTTGCGGGGAGAAAGGATTGTCGGACAAGCTTGGGTCACTGCATCGACCTGTGAACAGAGTGTTGTCGTCGCCGTCGACCAACTTCAGGTCGTGCGTCAGTTCACCACGCTTTTCTGCGTCAAATGAACCAGCATTCCCAATCCATTTGCCGTTTCTCTTAATCATCCAATACATGCGAATCTCCTTATGCTTCATGGCTCGTTGCCAGATACTTCTTCAATATGTTTAACCGTTTACAAATGCTTCTGGCGGCCTGCAGTGAATCTAGGCCAGCCTCATTTACAGCATCATCATGCGACCTCACCATTTCCATGAGGTCCAGAACCAAAACATCCAGGTCGTCCCATGTCTTTTGGACGATCTCTGAGTCTTTGTGCAGTGTTTGATTATTTATTTCTCGTTTGAGTGTTGGCACTTATTGAATGCCCATTTCGTAACGGTCTGCCGCCTCGACGATCAGCGCGGCAAAAGGATGTATCTTTGGTGCCGCATGGAGGCGCAAGGCCTCCGCGTGGAAACGTATGCTTTGTGATGTTGGGATGGCATCGTCCAGAAGCAGTGCAATTTCACTTCCCGGCGCGGTGGAGATGAGGGCATAGCGCCCTAATTCTGTGTGTTGAATGATAACGTTCATGATGTCTCCTTGGTTTTGTGCGCTGGTATGCGCGTTTAGAATGCCGCGGGCAATCTCCTTACATGCATTGACCACAGGCGATGAGTGAGTCGTAATAACTCTCTTCCGAATCTTCGGTCATGACAGCACCACAGGCTCCACACTCCTCATATCCAGACTTTGTGTCGACCTGGTTGTGTCCGCTGGGGCAGTATAACGTTCTGGAAACCGGTGAGTCTGGATACTGCAGCTTGAATTCGGCACATCTTTCCTCAAAGTCATGCTGGTCTTCGGCGTCACCATATCCACTCTTCCATTCTTCAGCGAGAATAGACGGGAAATAATGCGGCATGGTTATCTTGGTCGTAAAAGAATCACGGCCAGCATGGAAGGCGAATGCTTCAGCCAGTTGCTGTTCGCGCCGGATTTCTGCAATGGTTGCGTTGGTTAGAGTCAATACGCAAAAAAGCGCATGGTGGATTAATGCTTCCGTCATATCAAACATTTGTGACCTCCGATAAGGTTCGCATGTATTCTGGTTCTGTGTCCCACATGTACTGCAATTCTGGGATCAGGATCATATCTCTTTCAAAGGCTGCTTCTGCGCGGCAGGCGTCTTCGTCGTCGCGCGCAAATTCTTCTGCCTTCCCGGCGTTTATTTCTGGGTCCGACCATGCGTCATCTGGTTCCGGATATGGCATGCTTAACCTCCTTTTGTTAATAGCATCAACGCCAGCCGTGGAATATAGCGCGGCTACGTTCTGTTTGGCCGTCGCCCGTATCATCGGGTACTTGGCCAGAACGATAAAGGGTACTGTCCAGTGACAGGCATCCGCCGGTATGTTGCTCCGGGTGATGCAAACTCCAGCAGGACGCGGCGGATAGGTCGTCATTAGTGGCGG
>JAAOMR010000313.1 GCA_018853935.1 Acidithiobacillus ferrivorans | reverse complement strand
GTGCAGGAATACGCACTTGTTTTTCCGTAGACAGGTCGTAAAACAGGGCGGCGATGAAGGTGGCCAGCTTGCTATTGTGCTTCTCAATGGCCAGCGATTTGGAGACGGTTACTCTTTTCTCCGCTTCCAGGATCTGCTGCAGTCGGCGCATCATGGCGGTCTTGCCGCTGCCGATGACCCCGCACAGCGCAATCAGCCGACCTTCGTGGATCGCGCCCCGGATGTCTTTCATCAAGGCCTGGTGATGGGCCGTCTCATAATAACCCGCCTGATTGAATGGCGTGGTCAGACCAAAGTGCTGCATGACTTCAA
>JAAOMR010000312.1 GCA_018853935.1 Acidithiobacillus ferrivorans | reverse complement strand
CCGCAATGGAACTGTATGCCGAAATTTTCGAGCGCGCCGGTGCGCTCGACCGCCTGGAGGCCTTCGCGAGCTTCCACGGACCCGATTTCTACCGACTGCCGCGCAACCGGGACACCCTCACCCTTGAGCGGCGGAGCTGGACGGTACCCGAAGAACTGCATTTCGGGCAGGACACGGTCGTGCCGCTGCGCGCCGGCAAAACGATGGCGTGGGCAGTGCTGACATGAGCCGGCAGCGTGTCGGCCCCCA
>JAAOMR010000311.1 GCA_018853935.1 Acidithiobacillus ferrivorans | reverse complement strand
GAGCGGCGGAGCTGGACGGTACCCGAAGAACTGCATTTCGGGCAGGACACGGTCGTGCCGCTGCGCGCCGGCAAAACGATGGCGTGGGCAGTGCTGACATGAGCCGGCAGCGTGTCGGCCCCCAGGATTCCGTAAATTTCCGCTGCATTTTGCCGCGGCTTACACATACTCAGGAGGGTAATGATGTCTGACAACCGCAGAAGCAAGACCGTCACGCAGGGCGTGCAGCGCTCCCCCAACCGGGCCCTGCTGCGTGCGGTGGGGTTTGGTGATCAGGACTTCGACAAACCTATCGTCGGCGTGGCGAATGCGCACAGCAGCATCACCCCTTGCAATATCGGCATCGGCGCGCTTGCCACGCGTGCGGAAGCGGCACTCAAGGCGGCTGGGGCGATGCCGCAAACGTTTGGCACCATCACCATTTCCGATGGTATTTCGATGGGTACCGCCGGCATGAAATATTCGCTGGTGTCACGCGAAGTGATTGCCGACTCCATTGAAACGGTGTGTCAGGGCCAGAGCATGGACGGCGTACTCGCCCTCGGCGGCTGCGATAAGAACATGCC
>JAAOMR010000310.1 GCA_018853935.1 Acidithiobacillus ferrivorans | reverse complement strand
CGGAAATCGCTGCTGCGCCATGCGCCTTCTCCACGGCGGAAAGCACGATTTGCTCTGCCTTGTTGCGCTCATTGTTATTCCCCATGTTGAGCTTATAGGCATCAGTAACAGGATCAATCGCCTGTAAAGATTGGTCGTCGGGAACTGCGCCGGGGACGTGTTCATCCAAAGTGCCGGGCAGGATGGTTGGAGTAATATGATCCGCGCCATCCAAACCCGGCCGCCCGTTTGGCCAGCGATAGATGCTCCGCAACCGTGCGGTTTCGCCAGCAATCGTGTTGTCCAGCACTATGGCCTCACGGGACTGACCAAGCGCATCGGTATACCGGACGTAATCGCCGCGAGAGACCATAATTGCGTTCGTTGAGGCAAGTTCCGGTGCGGTCACTTCCCTCGAAGGCCCTGCTGGCTGCGACAGGTGCAACCCCATCACCAACCCATTCTCCCGCGCCAGATCCAGTTGCTTTTCCAGATGACCGGCGGCCTTGATGCCCTGCTCGATGGCGGCGCGGCGCTCATCCGGCGAGAGGTCCTTGGCCCATGTCGTCAGATATGCGGCGTGCTGTGTGTCGGTCATGTCCGGGTTGTTCCCCATGAACGGCACTCCGAGACGGGTGGAGAGGATATATGCGCCGATCTCGGCGGTCATCTCTTCGGCGGCGCGGCCCTTGATGGACGTGTATTGCCGGAGACTGTCCCTGTCCAGACGGCTTTCATGGCCGGTGGCATGAGACAGTTCATGCGCCTTGGTGGCGTCGTAGCCATGCTGATCGGCGAAGGTGTCGCGCGGTGGCATCTGGATCCGGTCCAGGGCGCGACTGTAAAAAGCGCCACTGCCGGAATGCAGGATATCCACGCCCATTTGCTGCGCGATGGCATCCAGTTCGGCGGTTTTGGGCAGCCGCTCATGTTCTGGTATCTCCCGCATGGGCGGAATGCCATCAATCTGCGCGGCGTTGAACAGCGGCGTGCCGCGATAGGCTGCAACGCGGGGTTCCTCAATTCCCGTTCTGGGATTGATTTCATTTTTGATGATGGGTGAAAAGATCCGCGCAGCGGCGTGTTCGCCCTTACGCACGCTCCAACCCTGTTCCTTGGCCTGGTTGAATCCCAT
>JAAOMR010000031.1 GCA_018853935.1 Acidithiobacillus ferrivorans | reverse complement strand
ATAACCCGCCTGATTGAATGGCGTGGTCAGACCAAAGTGCTGCATGACTTCAACCCGCATATCCTTCTCCTGCGCCTTGGTGCGATGAGCGGAAGTGCTCCCGAATACGGGCCAGAACGACCTTACGCACCAAGGTTTCGGTCAGCACCTGATCAATAAAAGCGCGGTCTTCCGGCGATAGTTTGCTCAATGGCGCCGCCACCTCATCGGCGATAGCGAGCTTGGCAGCGATCACCGTCGGATACCGGTATTCCAGCGCCTCGGCATCGAAGGGCTGTTTGAGTATGGGCGCCGCTGACGGGAGTGGCGCGATGCGCACATCATCGCCAGCCAGCGCGCTGATCGGCAGCCCGATCTGGACCGCCAGGGCACGGATGCGATCCGCCCGCGCATCGGCTTTGCTGCGTTTAAAAGCGCGGTAACGGTGTAGCGGAATGGGGCCGGATACCGGATAGTAGGGGCCAGTGCGTTCGCCTTCGTATTCCACATAGAGCTGGTCATCGAACAATCCCCAGAGCAATACCACATAGTCCCCGGCCATGCCGGGCTCTACTTCATACTCCGTGCCCTCAAAGCGAATACGTGCGTCTATGCCCACCTTGCGCCGTTCCGGTTCGCGCGCGAAGCGGCAGAACTGCTCCCAGGTACACATCTCACGCAACCCCTCTTCAGGCAGGTGGCCCAACCAGTCGTCAGTGCGGGAATGGATTTCTGAACGATGCCGTTGGCCGTTGTAGCGCAATAAATAGCGGGCCAGCCATTCGTTGGCCTGTATTTCGGTTTCCGGTTTGTGAAAGTGATAGAGGGTTTCGTGGGCTTCCTTGATGGTGCGAAAAGGGCGCTCCACTTTGCCTTTCGAGCGGGCCGTGGTGCGTGTTCCATCTTTGCCCGCCGGGATATGCGTCTGCCAGTCGATGGCCAGCGACCGCATGATGTTCTGGAATACATGGCTCTTGGCCACTGGCCCGTTATCGAGATAAATCATCCTGGGCCGCCCCTGAAAAGGGCAGGCCGCATCAGCCTTTGGTGCCATCGCGTTGAACAGAAAGCGCAGGGCAGATTCTGCGTCTTCGCCGTAGACGCAGCGATATTCGACATACGCCATGCCGCTGCGGTCATCGACGACGCTGAACAGCGCCAAGGTCGGCTCGCCTTTAGTCAGGTCGACCCACTCGGGCTTATCAATGCGCTTCAGGTCGGATGGCGAGATATCGAACTGCCAGCAGTCATTACTGTGCTCCGCCTGGAAACGCACGGCGGGGGGTTCCCGCGTCAGACGCGACTGATCCAGGTGCCAAAGCAACAGGTAGCGGTTCACGGTGGGTCTCTTCAGGAGCCCTTTGGGTGCCTGGACTAGGCCATGGGCGGTTTCAACCCCGTAATCTTCCAGCAACTCAATAGCGCGTCCGGTGGATAGGTGTCGGCTATTCTTGTTGGTGGTGCGCAATTTGAGCGCCGCCACGAATTCGCAGTAACGCTCCAGATCGGGTTGTGCCAGTACACGGGGTTTGCCGAGATCGGCGCGATGCGCGGTATGAGGTCGGCGAACCCGGTTCATCTCCCGGTAAACCGTGCTCGCGGAAAGGCCATACAATTCGGCTATGGCGGCTACCTGGTTCGCGCGCTCAGGGCTTTTATGAGGTAAACGATCCAGCCGCTGCCGCAATTGCAGCAGCGAATCGGAGGGAATTTGCTTACGTCGCCCCGATGCCAACGCGGTTAGCCGTGGCGAGATAATTGTAGAGCGTCGATTTGGAGATACCCATCATCTGACAGATCTCCTTGATCGTGTGCTTTTCTTCCTGGTGGAGCCGCAAAGCCAAGGCCCGTTTGGCGGGATCGAGTCGTTTCGGTCGCCCCCCCATTCGGCCGCGGGCGCGCGCGGCCGCCATGCCCGCCCGGGTGCGCTCGCGGATCAGGTTGCGCTCGAACTCGGCGAGGGCGCCGAAGAGGTGAAACACCAGGCGCCCTCCGCTGGAGGTGGTGTCGATGTTTTCCTGCAAGCTGCGCAGCCCCACTTGGGAGACTTCGAGATATTCCACCAACACGATCAGGTTTTTTAACGATCGGCCCAAGCGGTCCAGCCGCCAGATGACGACGGTATCACCAGCACGCAGCGCCGCCAGCAACTCGGTCATGCCAGTGCGATCGGCCTTCGCGCCGCTCACCATGTCCTCGAATATCCGCTCGCAGCCCGCCGCCTGCAGGGCATCGCGTTGCAGATCCAGGTTCTGGTCATCGGTGGATACCCGTGCGTAGCCAATCAGCATGGCGTTCAGTCCAATAAGTCACGAGATTCAAGTATAGCCGGACCTTGAATATTGGAAAGGGTTTATGAGGTGCCGAATGGCAGATTTCAGCAGTGTTCCGAACGGAGCCTTGGTGCGTCCAAAAAACGAGCGTTTTGTGGACCTGTTCAGTTGCAGTTAATGTGAGCACGCCGTCATGGATTGCGAGCACGGGCGGATGATTGCGAGCATAGTTGCAAATAATGTGAGCACGAAGGCCCGTCAGTTGCAGTTAATGTGAGCCGAAAAAGCCCATGGATTG
>JAAOMR010000309.1 GCA_018853935.1 Acidithiobacillus ferrivorans | reverse complement strand
CGGAAATCGCTGCTGCGCCATGCGCCTTCTCCACGGCGGAAAGCACGATTTGCTCTGCCTTGTTGCGCTCATTGTTATTCCCCATGTTGAGCTTATAGGCATCAGTAACAGGATCAATCGCCTGCAAAGATTGGTCGTCGGGAACTGCGCCGGGGACGTGTTCATCCAAAGTGCCGGGCAGGATGGTTGGAGTAATATGATCCGCGCCATCCAAAGCCGGCCGCCCGTTTGGCCAGCGATAGATGCTCCGCAACCGCGCGGTTTCGCCAGCAATCGTGTTGTCCAGCACTATGGCCTCACGGGTCTGACCAAACGCATCGGTATACCGGACGTAATCGCCGCGAGAGACCATAATTGCGTTCGTTGAGGTAAGTTCCGGCGCGGTCACTTCCTTCGCAGGTCCTGCGGGCTGCGACAGGTGCAACCCCTTTGCAGGGTGCAACCCCATCACCAACCCATTCTCCCGCGCCAGTTCCAGTTGCTTTTCCAGGTGACCGGCGGCCTTGATGCCCTGCTCGATGGCTGCGCGGCGTTCGTCCGGCGAGAGGTCCTTGGCCCATGTCGTCAGATATGCGGCGTGCTGTGCGTCGGTCATGTCCGGGTTGTTCCCCATGAACGGCACGCCGAGACGGGTGGAGAGGATATATGCGCCGATCTCAGCGGTCATTTCTTCGGCGGCACGGCCCTTGATGGACGTGTATTGCCGGAGACTGTCCCGATCCAGACGGCTTTCATGGCCGGTGGCGTGAGACAGTTCATGCGCCTTGGTGGCGTCGTAGCCATGCTGATCGGCGAAGGTGTCGCGCGGTGGCATCTGGATCCGGTCCAGGGCGCGACTGTAAAAAGCGCCACTGCCGGAATGCAGGATATCCACGCCCATTTGCTGCGCGATGGCATCCAGTTCGGCGGTTTTGGGCAGCCGCTCATGTTCTGGTATCTCCCGCATGGGCGGAATGCCATCAATCTGCGCGGCGTTGAACAACGGCGTACCGCGATAGGCTGCAACGTGGGGTTCCTCAATTCCCGTTCTGGGATTGATTTCATTTTTGATGATGGGTGAAAAGATCCGCGCAGCGGCGTGTTCGCCCTTACGCACGCTCCAACCCTGTTCCTTGGCCTGGTTGAATCCCAT
>JAAOMR010000308.1 GCA_018853935.1 Acidithiobacillus ferrivorans | reverse complement strand
GTAAATAGGCACGGAACAGCTCCGGATCCCCCAGTCGCACCGCTGCAACGGGGCTGCTGGAAAACATGGCTGCAATGACCGTGGCGCTGGTCTTGGAATACATTTTGATCCCGGCAGCGAGCATATCATGGACGGCATCTTCGCCCAGTTCGCGCGCCACCGCCGGTGCGCTTTGGATAAATGACACCACCAGATCGGTGCCTCGGCCCAAAGATTTCAGGCTGGTCGCGCCATTCAAATAGTCATTTTCCAGTCCACGTGGCGTGAATACGCGTGCTGCCTCATCCCAGGAGGCACGCAGCACTTCGCTAGCGTGCTCCCCGAGTTCGGCCAATATGTCCTGGTATTTTTCGAGTTCGACCGCCATCTTGGGCTCCGGATATCAGAAGAATGTACTCA
>JAAOMR010000307.1 GCA_018853935.1 Acidithiobacillus ferrivorans | reverse complement strand
CCTCAATCCCCGCCTGCTGTCCTTCCAGCCCCAGTTTGCCAAAAGAGGGGAAAGTCTGACTCAGGCCCACGCTCAGCATGCTCATCTGCTGCTGGTTCATGGAGAAGCTGTTGAGGGGCAGGTTCAGGGCACCGAGATCAAGATGCGGATCGGGCAACTGGGCCACCGCCACGGCTTTGTGCCGCAATTCCGCAATCTTTTGGGTCAGGGCGCCGAGACCGGGATTTTGCCGCAGGGCAATCGCCTCAGCATCCCGCAGACTCAATGAGGCGGCCCAGGCGGATGTTGCCGACAGGAGCAATAGCACCCCGACCGAGAGGCGAATACTGCCCCATGTCGGTTGGATAAAACGACCAGGAATATTGGCGTACATGAAAATCTCCATGGCAAAACAGCGAGATATCTCCTCAATTTAGAGAGGAGTGCCAGTTTTCTCAGGAGAGATTTAAATGACCAACCGCACGTGCTGGAGGGGAGGGGAGGGATGCGGCAGGCGGGGGAAAAAAACCTGGGCTGCTGCCGGGGGGAACATTGCCGGGCGGGAAAATGTCACGGAGCCCATCATTGCCGGGGCCGGGAAGGTTATTCCAGGGAGTCTTAATCCCCCCGGCGCATGGGTTGCTGCGCAGATCGACACGCACTGGCCGGACATCGCCCCGGAATGTGTGCTCACGTTCATACCGTGATCACCCTGGCAACAGGGCATGTCTGCTATCGACATACCTGGCGTGGCAGTGCAGGAAACACCGAGCGGCATGGCCACTGCGACATTGCTTACCCATGTTCCGAGGAAGAACATGAACATAGCCAGCAAGGCGAGCAAGGGAGAGTGATGGCGGATTGTTTGCATGTCAGTGTCAGGTGATCTCGGTCCGCACGTCGAAGCCTGCCGCGTCGTGATCGCGGGATCCATTGTCGCAAGCCAGCTTCCCTACGGTTACAATAGTCATAAAATGACTCCTTTTGGAGTTCGTAAAGGCATCGTAAACCATGAAGTGCGCTACAGAGTCAAGGCGTAAAAGTTTTCCCTTTGACATATCCACTCCCTGCGACACCGCCAGCAGTAAATCGACAAGGAACAGGATGCGGTGCGGCATGCGGTGCGTGGTTATGGTCTGTGGCAGATTGTAGTAGTCTGCTCTGAGGGGGTACGCATGATATTGACGATATACGGGGCCACGATTGTCACGCTGATGATGCTGTTTTATGCATTCGAATCGCGCTCGCACTGGTTCACCCTGGCCTTTGCAATAGCTTGTCTGGGGTCCGCGGCGTATGGATTTCTCGCCGGCACCTGGCCCTTTGGGGTCGTCGAGAGCATCTGGTCGCTGGTGGCGTTGCGCAAGTGGCAAGGGGTTCGCCTCCGCTAGCAACACGGTTGCTCATATCAGAGGCGTGTCGCGCCTGGAGACAAAAGAGATGCGGAATGGTGGAGTGTCCGGCTCAATGCTCATGCAAATGGTGCATGTCCGGGGTGTGGGCATGGCTATGAGTCAGTGCTTCGTGCTTATGCGGGTGGCGATGGCTGACACCGGGCACCAGCGGATCAGGGTGTGCGTGCTGATGGTGTGCGTCATGCACATGGTCATGGTCATGTTCCATGAGCGTATGGGTATGTTCATGCGCGTGGCTTTCGGTGAGATGCATCCAGATGCCCCAACCCATCAGTGCCCCGGCGATCAGTAAGAGCGGAGTGACTGGAGCACCGAGCATCACGCTGAGTATGGCACCGACAAAGGGGGCGCTGGAAAAATAGGCCCCCGTTCGCGCGCTGCCGAGATGACGCAGGCCGACCACAAAAAAGGCGAGGCTGACGCCATAGGCGAAGAAACCCAGCAGCATTGCCGCCGCCACGTCCGGCAGGGCAGGCAGACGGTCACCGAGTAACAGCGCCAATCCGAGATTCACGCTGCCGGCTACCCAGCCCTTGTTGGCGGCGATCCAGCTGGTATCGGTCAGAGACACCTTGCGGGTCAGGTTGTTATCCATACCCCAGGCAAAGCAGGCACCGATGATGGCAGCGGCGGACCAGAGGTGGTCGAAATGCACCTGTCCCGGCCAACTGAGGAGCACCATCCCCAGCACAATCGCCACCATGCCCCAGGCTATGCGCCGGTCAAAACTTTCCTTGAACACCCACCACGCTAATAGGGTCGTAAACACGGTCTCCGCATTTAATAATAAAGAAGCCGTTGAAGCGGCAGCGCCCTGCAAGCCGATCATGAACAGCACCGGTGCAATGATCCCACCCGCCAGCACCGAAGCCCCAAACCAGAAAGCATCCCGACGCGACAGTCGCACCCGTTCGGCGCGGCGCAGCCAGCGGTAGAGGGTCAGCCCCAGGCCGGAGCCCAGATAGAGCAGACCCGCCAACATCCAGGGGCTTACCGACGCCAGCAGCATCTTGGCCAGCGGCGTACTCGCTCCAAAGAGCAGTGCTGACAGGAGGGCGGCCTGAATGCCGGGACGGCGTAGGGTGTGGAGGAGGGACATGGGCATCCTGTAGACGCAAAGAACCAACGGATCAGTCGCTATGATAAAACGAGCGCGGTCAGCATGATAGACGCCATAAGCACGGTCGTCGAGAAAAGGCTTATCCAGGAAGTGCTGCTTGCCGCGCTGCTTTCGCGGTCAACGCGCTATAAATCACCGGCGCCAGCCACAAAGACATGAACACGGACAGCAGCAGACCACCCATGACTGCTACCGCGAGGGGCTTGAGCAGGTCAGTGCCGTGGCCGATACCGATAGCCAGCGGCAAAAAGCCGAAGACATCGGCGAGCATGGTCATCAGGATGGGGCGCAAGCGCTGGCGGGCGGCGAGGGCGACCACGGCGGGGCGCGGCTGCGGACCACCGAGTTGCCGGGCGCGGGCAAAAATCAGAATCACATTGTTGACCGCAATGGCAAAGACCAGCAGCACGCCGAGAAACGCGGTGCTATCGAGGTCAATTCCGAGGAACAGGAGCGCCAGCAAGGCCCCCGGTGCCGCCAGCGCAATCGCCAGCAGGGCGGAAATGGCCGCCCGCTGACTGCTGAACTGAAAGCCGAGCAGGATCAGGAGCAAGGCCAGCGCCCCGCCGAGAATCAGCGCCATCTGCTGAAAGCTCTGTGATTGCTGGCGATAATAGCCGCCCAGCAAGGTCGTCACGGTGGTCGGCAGGTGCAGGTTAGCTACTACCACACGTGCTTTAGTGGCGGCCTGCGCGAGTCCCTCACCGGGCTTCGGCTGTAGCCAGACATAGGCATCGGGCACCAGATTCTGATGGGTCACAAAGGGTACCGCCCCTTGCACATGAACGCCAGCGATGCTTGCCAGCGGAGTAAAGCTCCCGTCCGGCAAGCGGATGGGGAGGCTGTCCAGCGTGCGCGGGGTGAAATCGTGCCCGGCGAGGCTGACGCGAATCGGCAGAATCTGCTCGCCGTGCAGGAGGAAGCCCGCCTGCCGTCCCCAGAAACGCGCTTTGACTTGGCCGGCCAGCACTGGTGGGGTGATGCCATAAATCGCCGCCAGTGGCGATGGGGTGATCTCCAGCTCCGGGCCCGCTGACGGTGACTTGAAGTTCACGGACTCAAAGGCATGGCTCTGGCGCAAAGCTGCCGCCAGACGCGCTCCCTGCGCGCGCAAGGTGGCGGAATCCGAGCCGAAGAGATAAACCACCAGCGGCGCGTGGGCACCCGAGAGATTGCCCAGGCGTACAATCATCGTTTGATGGAGCGTCAAGGAGAGCAGATTGGGGGCCGTCTGCCGGAACTGTGCCTGCAGCGTGTGCATCACCGCCTCGGTGCTCTGCGTATGACTGGGTTTGAGGACGATGGCGATGGCCCCCTTGTTGGCTGGCGCATGGAGGAACTGAAAGCCGCGCCCGACCATCAGCGATGCCTGCTCCACATTGGGATTTTTCAGCGCCACCCGCATGAAATCGCGCCCCACGCGGGTGGTTTCCGCCACGCTGCTGCCGACCGGAGTGCGGAAGGGTACAGAGATGATGCCCTCGTCCCAATGGGGCAGGAAGGCGGTGGGCAAGGTGGTCAGTGCCAGCCACCCTGCGACCACGAGTAACAGAACGACCGGAATGGCCCACCACGGGCGGCGCATTCCGTAGATCAGCCAGCGGCTGAAATGGCGGCGTAACCAGCGCTCAGCGCCATTTCGCCGACTCTGCCGCGGGCGCCCGGCGAGCCATGCGGCCAGTACCGGCGTCACCAGCAGGGCAACGATTTGCGAAGTCAGCAGTGCAATGACGATGGCCAGCGCCATATGCCGGAACAGGAGTCCCAGCGTGCCGGACAAAAAGATCAGCGGCAGAAAGATCAGGCAGGAGGTGAGGGTGGCCAGGGTCATCAGTGGCAGAATTTCGGCCGCGCGGCGCAAGGCCTGCTGTCGTCGTGTCGTGCGGTCACCGTGCAGACCATGGATTCCGCGTTCGATCACCACGATGGCATGATCCACCAAGGCACCAATCGCCGCTGTCAGGCCGCCGAGCGTCATGATGTTGAGCCCGTAGCCCAACGCATGCAGCACCAGAAAAGTAGCCGCCAGGGCCAGCGGGACGACCACCAGGGTCGCCAGCGCCCCATCAAAACGGCCGAGAAAGGCGAAGACCACCAGCCAGGCGATCAGGCTGCCGAGTCCGAGGGCGATCCAGACGTCGCGCAGGCTGCTGCTGATCAAATGGCTCAAGTCATAGATCGGCACCAATTGCACGCCGGGTGGCAGGTGCGTCCGTAAGGCGGCCAGCCGACTCTGCACGGCACGGGCGACATTCACATCGTTGGCTCTCGATTGCGACAGCACGTCGATGATCAGGGCATGGCGGTAGCCGGGGACAGCGGCATCGGTGAGTAAGGGCGGCGGACCGACCTGCACCCGCCCCAGCGCGCCCAACGCCAGCGGGGCGCGGATGCCTTC
>JAAOMR010000306.1 GCA_018853935.1 Acidithiobacillus ferrivorans | reverse complement strand
CCGCTGTATCCAGCAGACATACCGTCATACATCCCGTCGCCCGCCATACCGCCGCCGCAGTCTGCATGCCTTCAGCCAGGTACACCTTGTCTGGGGTGCCCCCAGCATGGGTGTCCCCAGCATGGGTGTCCCTCAAAACAAAGCCACCGGATTCACCATTGGCGGTCATGTGAGAACCCAACATCTTTTTATTCTCATGACCACGGCCCCATTCCCGCTGTATGCCAATCAGTTTCCCGTTCTCCAGATCCCGAATCGGCCATACCACACACGGTTCCGGTTTCAATCCGTTGCCTTTACTCAAGGTGGCCCACCGGGCGCCTGCAGCAACGGCCGCATCTGCGCCACCACGGGACTCCAGGTAGTTCATCAACTGTGCCTCAGCGTCCCGCCAGTAAGCCCTTTGCGCTGTCGTCTTTCCGTGCAATTCCACCATCGGGTCCAGAGGCTTGCCAATGGGGTAGGCCCGGTCGTAAATGTCGGCCGCCTTCTCCTGCTTCGCCACCTTTTCCCGAAATTCTGCTTGCCTGGCTTGCTCAATCACATCTTTGTCCACTGCAACAGCAGCGTCTTTCCCAAGCCCTAATTTCTCAGCAAGCTTTGGAAAACCGCCTTTTTCTCCAGATACTTTATCAATCCAGCCACCAGATACCGGGTGCACATGCACCGAGAAGTGTTCACCACCACGCCATGCGGCATTTATGGCAAGCCAGCTACCCGCTTTGCGGGTCTGGATTCCATGGGTGGCGAACACTTCTGAGGGGATCATGTCTGTTATCTCCCCAAGCTCTTATCTAAACCATCGGGGAGAGGTGTGATGGACATTGTCTTGTACTTACCGACAAAAGAAACTTGCACATTACTTCCGAGCTTCGCTTCATCAGACAATCGATCAGGCACAATGATGCAGAAAGGCTTAGTGACGCCGGGCGATTTAATACTCACTAGCACTGTGGACCCATCAGATTCATCCCGCCCATCACTTTTGAGCATAGACACTACTTCGCCAGACAGAATTTTCGGCGCAATATTGTACTGCTCAGGATTCCTCATGGCCTCAATTTCCGTTGCTTTTGGATTACCTTTGAGCTTGTCCAACGCATCAATGCGCTGCAGATCCAGCGACATAGAATCAGAGCTACTGAATTTACCAACCACAAGACCACCTGCATATGCCGCCCGCTCAGTGCTCTCCGCTATATCCTGCGATAGCGATTGATCGACCAATTCCCGTATCTTGTCTCGTGCTTCCTCGGGCACGCTTTCTTTAAAGTAAATATCTGACCCCACGTAATCGACGCCGCCCTGTACTTTTTGATTAGCATCGTACATGTACTCACCAACGATGCTTTCGACATGCGCAGCGATGGCAGGATCCCAATTGCTCAAATCTTCACGAACCGTGTTTGCTACAAAAACCTGCTCTTGAAGAGTATCCTTGTCCATATCAATATTCATAATAATCCCCTTGTTTATCCATTGCAGTGTAGCCCAGGATTGGGCCGCACTAGTATTTCAATACATCTAATACAGGTTAAGTTCCCGTGCCCTGTCCTGACGTAATACACACACATTAAACTCAGAGTCTACACTTTTGCGGGTTAATGATACCTCATCACCCCTGTTTAGCCCCTTTGCTTCTTTTTCAGTTAAATTTATAAAATCACCTCCACGTCGATCCGAGACTACCGTAACATCACCATCAGGGGTTATTGACACACCACCTGAATACATCTTTAACCGCCCTTTGCTCGCCTTGAAGTCTGCAAACACATCTGCCATGCCTTCATGATTAAGCAGACCACACAATCTATCAGCTTTTACTGGGTTATTGTCATTCCGATCAGCATGCATACGCTCAATCCTCGGGTACTACACTACTGTGCTGCAGCATGTCGAGGATTTTTTCTGCACGCTCGTTGCCCTGCATCTGCTTTAAATCAGCAATAGCTGCAGCAGGTATGACTCGGTTGGCGGCAACAACCGAGTCTGGCTCCAAATTTACCCAATCACCATACTTGTCTTTTATCACTGGCACAAAAATGCTCATGTCCTCATTACACCATCCCGACAGTTCATCCAGACCCTGCTCTTCCCTCCATTTTTCTAACGTCTGCACGTTTCCAGAAACGGGGTCCATATACCAGTCATCCTCACGCTCAGGAATAATCTCAACTTTTTCACTCATGATGTTTCTCCTTCAAGGATGAACCAAACCATAAACTGCGCTGAATTACTCATGCCCCTAGATTTGCCGAGACAATATCGAAATCCACTATCCTGCCAGCTTCAGTACGTCAACCTCACAATTTGGAGACACCCATATTACCTCTTCGGCTTTTTTTTCTACGATTTGCCCCTGTTCCTTTTTGATGCTACGCACCATCAAATACTTCTGCACTAAAAATGATACTTTCTGCCACCCAGCATTTTCCAAAGGGGTATATAAACCATTGTCATACCCAGATAAAATAGCTTTACCTTGTAGCGTAAGCAGTTTTTCTACTAAATCTTTGTGAAAATCAACATCAGTTTCTACCAGATAATTTGCACGACCACTTTTTCCTTTTACTTTGCCTTTTCTTGTGGAATCAACATAGGGAGGGTCCAGGTAAAATAGGGTTTCTGGTCGATCCCACGTTTTAATTACTTTTAATGCATCTCTGTGCTCAATGTGTACACACTTGAATCGCTCCGCAACTGCCTCCAATTTTTTATTAAATACTAAAAAACGCTTTGATTGGTCGGTTCTCCCGTTTGGATCTACAGAATAGGCCCAATTGCTCTCGCCACGCTTGCCAAAGCCACCAGCACCAGAAAAGCCCTGACACTGGGCTACAAAAAACGCCCAGGCTAAATCAGTCGAACTGTGGCTTTCTGGATTATCCAGTACAGCGCATGCAACCCCATACTCACGTCTTGAATATGGCGTGTACTTCAGTCGTTCCATCAATTCTTCCCGATGCAATTTATTCTGCAATACCCTGAAAAATGTAACCAGTATATCTGCTGCATCATTATAGACTTCGGTAGGTGATGGATCTTTGTACAGCAACATAGCTGCGGAACCCCCAAACGGCTCAACGTACAAAGCGTGTTTTTTTGGGAAATAAGCAGAAATCTTTTTTACCAGCCGAGTTTTTCCGCCGAGGTACGGGAATGCGAGTACAGATCTATATTCTTTGATAGATTCCATCACATCACCATTTCTTTTTCAATTTTACGACTTTTCTCCAGATTCTTGATGAACACCCCGTTGTCCTTCGTTTTAGTAACCTGAATTTCCTGACCGCTGTGCACATAACCAGCCTGCTTTTCGGTCATCTCAAACGTGCGAGCCTCTTTGTCACTAAGAATGACCGCCGCTGCCACTTTGCCATCCAGCGGTTCGCCTGTTTTCAGGAAAAACCCCGTGTGGACTTTCTGCATTGGGCTTATCTGCATACCGGATTGTTCCAGCCATGCTTTAGCCGCCTGCGGGCCCAGTTCCTCCAGAGTTTTCACCAGCGGGTCTTTTTCAGCCGTCGGTGGGGTAGGCCCATCCATGACGTGCTCCGGGTTATCCACCCGCTTCTCCAGCGTGCGACCTAAAAGGTAGTCTGCGGCCTTACCCGCATCCTTGGCTGCCCTAAAAAGCTCATTCTTGTCTTCCCGGATCACTTTCGACCAGCTTTTCAGATAAGCAGCATGCTGTTCATCAGGCTGGTGCGGGATGCCTGTTTCGGACGCCACAAAAAAGGAGGTCAGCTCCGCCACCAGTTCCTCTTTAGCATAATCTTCCGTACCGAAGGCGTTGAGCAAGGGCCGATTTAGTCGCTGCTCCGCACCCGTGGCGTGGCCCAACTCGTGCAAGGCAGTACCATAGTAAGCCCCCGTGGTATGGAACTGCTCCGGCTGAGGCAGCCGCACCATATCCTCCGATGGCCGATAAAACGCACGATTGCCGCCATGCTCAATCCGTAGACCGTCTTCCCGCATGCGCTGCATGATCTGTTCCGCTGCCTCATGCTTCTCTATTTCAGTCAATATTTTCGGTTGTGTGAGTTCTGGGGGCACGCCATCCATCTGGTCCAGGTTAAATACAGAGAAATGCCGGGCATATGGCTTGTCCATTTCGTTGTGCGCCTGGCGGACGGTCAGCTCACGGCCCTTTTCCGTAGTCACCTTTGCAAAGTTCACCGGAATCTCTTTGCCATCTTTCAAAATCAGCATGCCATCTTCTTCTTTTTGTATAGCATACGCAGGGAAAGTATGACCCTCAGCGGTAATTGTGCAAGATTTGCCCTCAGTGGTTTTCCAAAAAGGTGTGGCATCCCATACTTCAAGGCCTGTAGCTTTTTCGCTCTTTTTGACCTGCCATTCCTTGGCCTCAGCCTGTTTGTAAGTGGCCCACTGATTGGTGGCGTATCCTTTATCCATGGCTTCCAGGGACAGCATGAGGCGGTTTCCGCCTGCATACTGCGTGCCCGTGATTGGGTTTGACGCAACGCCGGAAATTCCAACGTCATCCCATAACCGCTGCCAAGGGACAACGCCAGAATCCATCAGATCAGCCATTTTTTCCGTCTGTTCTTGTCGATAGTCACGCTTTTCAGGGTCTTTGTCAGCCATAAGGACTACTCCAAATACTCCAAATTTTCAACATCAAAAGGGTATGTGATGCGGCAAGCTGGGCAAGGAGAGCCGATGGTTTGCAGGGCAATGCTCGCCACATCACATGACATAAGATTAGCACAATATTTTATAAAAGCAATAGTCAGTCTCCAATCTGGTAACCCATCGCTTCCGCCTCTGCCCGGGTCTTCGGACAGTCGGTATAGTCTATGTATTCAACGCCGCCTTCCGGCTCGCCATCGTCAGCAAATTCGACTGAGTTCAACAGCTTCTCCCGGTCAGCGGGGGCCATGGCCGCAAGTTGCTCGTAAGCCATTTCCATGTGCCCTTCTTCGATAATTGCCTGTGCTTCTTCGTCAGTCATTTCCATTGGTCTATCTCCTTGAGTGTGTCCAACATTTCGGGGTACAAGTGCCCCAGATACCATAACGCCTCATGCATACCGATAAAAGTGCGCACGGTTTCCGCCATTCCACAGCGTGGGCAACCACCAGGCGGCATGCGCCGCAAGTGTACAGACCCGTCGCTTTGCTTGTGCAGCCAGAACCCCTCCTTGTTTGCAGGGTGCTTCTCGATCTGACAATAATTATAGTCCAATGCCATTGTTGCGCTCCTTCATCAGCTTTTGCGCAAAGCTGGAGTTGGCAGGCATGAGATATGCCTTGCGATCCTCCCGCAGCTTCTCCAACGCATCTTTCAGGGCATCCAACGGATCCCCGGTGCCCGTAAACTTGCCTTGGTGGAGTAAACCCATTTTCTCCCAAGTCTTGACCCTGTTTTCCACGGCTTGACCCACCATCCTGTTCGTAAACGACTGTGGGATCAGACGCCGGTTGTTTTTGACTTTTTCAGCGATGATCAGGTCAGTCTTTTTTGGGTCGGCTTGGGCGTCATCTTTAAATGCCAGCACCTCAGATCCGGCTTTTGGCAGACGACCAATCAAACGCTTATCCAGCAGCCAAGCTTGACCCTTTGAATCCATGAGCCTTGCGAATTGTTCACCACGACGCTCTACCGTGCCCATCACCATGCCGGATTTGAACACCATAGCATTGCGGCCAAGGCGCATGCGCTCGATGATTTCCTCCGGATTTTTCACGGTTTGTGTGGCGGAAGCTTTGTCCACCCAATCCGCAGGCGCACCTTTCATGCCGGGTACCGGTGACACACCCCATGCTTGAGCACGAACGGCCGCCGTGTAGGGCACTTCACCCATCTTATATAGGCCGAAGTCCTCAACCTTTGGGAAAGCGGACCCAGACCGTTTGCCCGGCACGGCCTCTAGTGCGATCAGGTGTCCGGTTTTGATGGCGTTGCCGTGGAGCTTGCCCAGGCCATCGATGACGTGGATCTTGTTGTCCAGCCCCTCGATGATGGTAAAAGCCTTGTCATCTTCATCATCACCCGCAGCCACCACACGACCCATAATACGCTCGCCCGCCTTGAGTTTGAGGTGGACTTCAGGGGCGGCGTCTGGGTTGGTGATGACAGATTGATATGCACTCAGCATCTTCGTCCGGTCATTCATTCGGCCCATTTCCCGCAACGCCTTTTCAGTCTTGGGGTCCACCACCCAGCTATTGTTCGGCTGCTTTTCAGCAAGGCCGTGCTTCTGCAGATAGTCCAGCCGGGCCACCAGTTGCAGCCCTTTGGGGGTGGTGCTGTCCGCATGGAACCGGCCATCTTCACCCATTCCTTTGAGAATCTCTCGATCCAGATCGGTAAACCGATCCTGCTGAATCTGCTTCTCCCGGGCCATGGCAATGTCGGTCTGCGTGCGATACCCGATTTCTTCAGTAGCAATCTCGCTGGCGATCTGCCGAGAGCGATTTTTAATCCAGCCCGGCGATATTTCCAGATTGTCCTTGCCCCGTATTGTGATGTGCGCATGGGGGTTGTCCGTGTTGTAATGGCACACGGCGGCCCATTCCAGTGGTACACCAAGCTCTTTTTCCATGCGCTTGACGTACTGCTTGGTGAACGCTTCCATGTTCATGCGGTCCCCGAATTCTGGAGACACTACTAGCTTCCATAGACGCTGATCTCCGGCTTTCTGCCACTCGTTCAGCACTGTGGAGAGGTCTTTCCCATCGGATACCGCCGGACCGAAGGCTTGCGCTTTAGACTCATTAATACCCGCACCTTCACGCTCCAGGTATTTGCCATGGGCACCCCATGCACCGCTATCCTTGCCACCACCCTTGAGCTTGCTGGAGGAGGAAAAGCTGACTTTGACCAATGCCCGCTGCATAAATTGCTTTGGGGCAAATGATGGCTTTGCGGACTTTCCGTAACCACGAGTGAAAGGCTTGTGTGATCCCTTTGGTGATTTAGTTTTGCGCAGACTGCCCACGGCACGGGCATGTTTCACCAGCCTGGGCTTTACTGCATGCCCACCACCTCTGCGCTTACCACCGGTGACATCATCTGACACCCGCAGACGCCCGCCTTTGCGGTCGCCTACAGCACCTTGGCGATTGATAAACAGGTCAGCGGGGTCACGGGTTCGTTTAGCCACGACTAATCACCAGCTCGTGCGTTGTAAAATTCACCAGAACATTCAAATTGTTTGGCATTTGGCTTGCAGTAATGCCCAGAAAATGACGCACTGTGCCTTGCCCAAAAAGAGCTACGTCAACCCCTTTCATGGTCGTCCGCAACACCAGTTTCAGACCAAGGATGTGGGCAAAGTGCGCCAGCGCCAAGTCGGCTCGCCCTGCATAGGCGGCGGTCATAGGGCGGTTCAGTAGAGTGCTCGCTTCAGCCATGATGTTCGACTGTTTCACAGCCTTCTGAACAGCCACGGGCAATAATGACGGAACTGGCGGCGCTGGTGGAACAAGCATCCGGACAATAGCCGGTGGTGGCGGTGGTACTGCTGGGGTATCAATATGTGTGTACCACATTATGCGGCCTCCTTCTTCGCATTGAACAACTTCCGGTCCCGTGGGAATATCCGGAAATACAATTCACGATTTGGGTTACGACTAACATCTGAATTTTGTACCCACCCTTTGTCCATCCAACTATTAAAAGCAGCGCAAGACAATTGTTCACTTTGGCAAGCAGCATGCTTAAAGCAATCATCGCAGGGCTGATTTCCAGATGTTTTCTGTTGCATTAATTCTGCCAGACCAGATTTTACTCTTCCATGCTTCCCAATATCCATAAGTTATCGCTCCCCTTTGCCAGATTTTTGAACGAGAATCGTTCATTTATTACCACAAATCACCCCTATTGTTTCATTTGCATCTGCTTCGATATTACATATGTATTTGCCGAGACAAAGAGGCTTGACTATGCATACTCATCCGTTCCTGCGCTTTTTCAGTCAATGGCGGTGCTATACCCTTGTCCAACATATTCTCCAACTCACCCACCCATTTTTTCATCTTTACCTCAAATCTTTGTAAAAACTTACGTGCGCCTGCTGTGTCCTTGTGATCGTCATAGCCTAAAGCTGCTTTAAGCCCTTCATAAAACTCCGGACGGTTCCGTTCACGCTCTGTACTAAATATCCCACTATCCCGTACCTTATACGCCTCAACACCTTCCCCACGACGCTCCATGAGCAATTTTCGGCCCATATAATCATCAGCATTATTTACCAAGTACATAAAGCCAGCATAATCACGATCTCCCCCTTTTCCAGCTATATAACCCGGCATGGATTTGTGTAGCTCCATTCTTTTTTGATCAGGATTGGACTCACCCATCTGGGATATATCAGCCATGCTCAACTGGCTCCATCCTTGTTCTTCATCAAAAGAAACATCTGCAGCGGTATCTAAAGCATGCTTATAGGCTCCCTCGTTACTGACGGGATCTTGACCAAACTCTGATTCTGGAAATTCCAGAGTACCTGTTAATTCATGCTCATTTTCGTCAAAATCATCCCCATTTTGCCGACCGCCGGAAGCCCTGCTAACAACTGTAGATTGATCGGATGTTACTGAATCTGTGACATTGCTAATAAAATCTGCACGCTCACCACCAACTGACATAAAAGATTCTGGAATAAATTTTCCAACTTCTACTAAATCAGCGTGCTCCCTTTTTGCAGAATTCACCGCCGCTTCTGCAGTTAGACCTTTTAACGCAATACTCGCTATTATCTCGCTGTAAGCAGATTCCCAGTGATCGTTAGCATTTCCGCTTGACCCACGATTTGCATTTTTTTCGATTTTTTTTGCTGCAGACAAAGCGGGGACCAGTTTTTCAACTGCTGCCGGATCCGCATGAGTCATGATGATACCAACATCAATCGGATCTGACAGTCTTGTGCGTTCTGTTGGGGCTTTTGTATTTCCAGATTCAGTTGATTCTAAACCTGTATCAAACTTTAAAGCAGACACGACTCCACGATACATTTTTAGCCATACTTTGCTGCTGTCCAGCTCAGTGCCTACGGCGACATTGTGCTGTCGGGCAAGGTGATTGTAAGTGTCCACCACGTCCGTCCTGGACATGCCCAACGCCGTTGTTGCCAGGAGCACAGCTTCTTTGGCCTTTTCCGCAACAGCCGGATTCAGGCTTTCCGGCACCACACTTTTTTCATTGATCTGTTCCATGTCGTGCCCCTGATAAGTTAATTTGTAGCCAGTACAGCCCGTGCTTTAACAACGCCAGTCGCATCCAGCACAACTTTTGTAAACTGCTTGTCGTCATCCGCCACCTGGACCATGCGTAGGGCAATGGCCTTCAGAGACGCCCGCAAGTCGTCGTAATACGCCTTCTGGAGCAACGGGTTGTCCGTTATTGCGTCTGAGCCTGGGACCTCATGCTCTACCACAGCCATCGGCATCAATGCCGCCAGCGTGAACATCGCCTGTGTTTCGCCCAACTCCTGCATCAACTCACTTTTTGCACTGATCATGATTAAATCTCCTGTCTGGTTATCGTCTTAATTGTGAAAGCCTTGCTTCATTTGCTTCATTTATCCCATTTTTTACCTACACCGCCCGTGGTTTTATCCACCCAACATGCCGCACGGCATTTCGGGCAACGCAGATACTTGGCCCCATTTTTCGTTGTCTGCTCAACCGCTTTCACCTTGCAGCATGGCAACTCAGGACCAGCACCTTCAGCAGGACCAGCACCTTCAGCAGGACTACCACCGGTGGAGCTACCGCCGGACGAGCCGGAACCCTTCTCGCCCAACTGACCACCTGGGGTACCATCATCATTCTGGAAAAATGCCGCATTGCAGTCCGGATTTGTACAAGCATAAAACGGCTTACCGGACTGCTTGAATGTCCTTTGTATAAGCGACGCTTTGCACTTCGGGCAGTGCTGTCCGGTGTCGTTCTCCATGGGAATGTCGCCCCGTTTAGTAGCCTCCACCATTGGCGGCAAGGCGACAATCTGTTCACGCATAAACTCATCAAATGACAGTTTTCCCGCAGCGATGTCTGCTATCTTGTCTTCCCATAAAGCCGTCAGCAGGGGGTCAATCAGGGGTAAACCCAGTCGACCACAAAGATCGATCAGTTCTTGTCCTCTCACGGTCGATTTCAGTATCCCTTTGCTATCTCGTTTCATGTATTCCCGGGAAATCAGGGTCTCCAGCATGTTCGCCCGGGTGGCCTCGGTACCAATGCCAGAGGTTTCCCGTAATCGAGCCTTGAGTGCGGGATCTTTGACCAGCTTGTGAATGTTGGTCATGGCCCCGATCAGCGTGCCATCTGTGAAGGGCTTGGGCGGTGTAGTTTTCTTCGCCACCACCTCGCCCGATGAACAAGTCAACGTCTGACCTTTGATGAGTTCGGGGAGTGTGCCAGAATCCTCTTCACTCTCTTCTTTCTGACCACCGCCGGTCCATCCAGTATCCAGAACGACTTTTTTAGATACTTTGAAGCGCAGCCCGTCGATGTCGAACTCAGCAGTGCGGGTTTCGGACAACTCCGGCGGCAGAAACAGGCGGG
>JAAOMR010000305.1 GCA_018853935.1 Acidithiobacillus ferrivorans | reverse complement strand
ATCCCATGCATGCCCAAAAAACCGCAACATCCGATCAGGACAACGACAAATTGCTGCTGCCAGCTCCTGCGGATGGGCCAATGCAACGCGTCGTTCTGGCTCATGCGGCCTTCTCCAGCAAGGCATAGTAAAAGCCATCCATTGCGTCCTGTCCGGGCAGACGTTGTCCGGTCAGCGGGTGCGCAGAACGGTGCGCATCGGAATGACGCTGGAGAAAGGCGATGATCTGTTCCTCGTTCTCCTCAGGCAGCACCGAGCAAGTGGCATAGAGCAGCCGACCGCCGGGGCGCAGACAGGGCCACAGACCCTCCAGCAAGCGCACCTGCTGTGCCACAGCCGCAGTCACATCATCCATTTGGCGGCGCAGACGGATATCAGGGTGGCGACGGATTACCCCGGTGCCGGTACAGGGCGCATCCAGGAGGATGGCGTCATAGAACTCGCCATTCCACCATGTGGCGGTTTCTGCAGCATCGGCCGCCTGCAAATGCACTGTACCGCCTTGTCTTTCCAGTGCCTCGCGCACCCGTTTCAGGCGTTCTGCGGAGCGGTCCAGGGCATCCAGGCGCGTCGCCCCCAGTGCCCACAGGTGGGCCGTCTTGCCGCCTGGTGCCGCACAGGCGTCGAGAATCCGTTCCCCCTCCTGGGGCGCGAGAATGTGGGCGGCCAGTTGTGCCGCTCCATCCTGCACCGCCACCCAGCCAGCATCCCAGCCCGGCAGGGTCGCGACCGGCACACTGGCGGGCAAACACAATGCCGCCGCACTCCACGCCACGCCTTTCGCTTCAAGACCTTGTTCTACCAGCAATTGCCGATAGTTGCCAGGATCCACCCGTTGCGTATTCACGCGCAGCCAGAGGGGCGGCGCCGTGTTATTGGCCGCGGCAATGGCGGGCCAGTCTTGGGGATAGGCAGCGCGTAAGCGCGCCGCCAGCCAGGCCGGATGCCCGAGATCGCGATCGACCAGTGCCACATCCAAAGCCTCCCGCTCACGCAGATAACGACGCAGAACGGCATTCATCAGGCCGCGCGCCCAGGGCTTTTTCAGCGCCTCCGTCATCGCAACCCAATCATTGACTACGGCGAAGGCAGGCCGTTGCCCATGGCGCAACTCAAAAAGCGCCAAACTGAGCAGGAAGCGCAAGTCGGTATCTTCTTCGCGCCAGTCTTTGCGCAGCAGTTTTGCGGCCAGGGCCTGCACGGGCAGATACTCGCGCAGTGTGCCCAGAACCAGCCATTGCACGGTCGCACGATCAGCACCTGTCAACGATACCGGCAGCAGGGCAGCATCCACCGTCTGTCCACTATCCACGCCCTGCAACACGCCGATGGCCGCCTTGCGCATCGCCACACCCGCTGTGCTTCTCCCTCGTTCAGTTTCTGGCCGCGTTTCCTTCATCCCAATACTTCACCGATTTGCGGACGATAACCGCGGGCGAAATCACTGCCACTGAGCACACCCTTGCCTGCGGGTTGCACCGCCAGCAACTGCAATTGATCCTCGCCACAGGTCACCACTACCCCGTCTTTTTCCACGGCACTGATGGTGCCGGGCGCCTGATCACCCCGGACAGCCAGTACCTGCGTCTGCCAGACCCGCAAGCCTTTGTCGCGGAAAAGGGTATGCGCGACAGGGCTGGGGTTGAATGCCCGCACCAGACGCTCCAGCGTCGCCGCGGGGAGTTGCCAGTCGAGGCGTGCCTCTTCTTTCTTCAGCTTGCGGGCATAGGTCGCCAGGGCGGGGTCCTGGGGTCCGGGTTTGAGCCGATTCGCCCAGAGCCCGTCCAGAGCCCGGCGCAAGGCAACGCTGCCCAATCGCGCCAAACGGTCATGGAGGCTGGCTGCCGTGTCATCGGGTGCAATGGGCACGCGCTCCGCCCACAGCACCGGACCGGAGTCGAGCCCGGCTTCCATCTGCATGATGGCGACACCGCTTTCTTTGTCACCCGCCGCAATGGCTCGGGCAATGGGCGCCGCGCCGCGCCAGGCAGGCAGGAGACTGGCGTGGACATTGATGGCGCCGCGCGTCGGCAGG
>JAAOMR010000304.1 GCA_018853935.1 Acidithiobacillus ferrivorans | reverse complement strand
CTGTAGAACATCCCCGTGACCACCGCCAGGCGCCCTGCCATGACAAGCAAAAAGATGCTCAGGTTCAGTAACCAGCGCACCAGCCAAGGCTGGTGACGTCTCCATGCGGTCCAGCGTTCGCGTCGGGAGAGCGCGGGCTTCCAAGGGCGGGTTGTGGATCCAGATGGTGGTGGTGTGGGGGTACGGGAAGATGATGCAGCCTTGCGCGCCGTTTCCTCTTTTCTCCGCAGTTCGTCCTTTACCCGCTCCACGATGTCTCTTGTCGCCTCTGGTGCGGGCTGTTGCGGTTTTGGCTGCAGTCGTTCCCATTCGGCCTGCCGCGCCGCCTGGGTGCGGGTGCTCATGTAGTCGTAGGCCTCATTGATCTTCTGCATCAACGCCGTGTTACCGCCCATGTCAGGGTGATTCCGCTTTGCCAAGACATGGAATGCGGCCTTGACAACCAAATGATCGGCATCATGCTGGATGTTCAGGATTTCGGCGGCTTCGGCAATGTTCATGGTCGTGTGCTCCGTGTAGCGTGGATGGTATGTATCCATGCCTGGTGAATATACCGAGCCAAAAAAAACGGATACTACGCCACCATCCGAACAGTTCGATGTCTTTTTCCTGCAGATTCGAGTATCTGCACAGCCAGGTTCCGATCAGAGATGGGCATGGATTTGATGGCGCGAGTTAGTTCACGTTCAGCATCATTGTCACCCCTGGCATACCGCTCTAGGGACCTCTCCAGTGTTCTCAGGTCCATATTGAGGATTCTGGATAGCGTGCGACGATCACGGGCGTCCAGTTGATCACACGTCACCTTTATCGGCGCTCGTGATGTATGCAGAATGGATTTGATCAATACTTTGTGTTCTTCCTTCTGATCTTCGGGAAGATTCAGAGCCGCACGATAAATCTCCTCCAGTTTTTGTTGATTGCCGATAACGGCAAGTTTGATATCGCCAATCGGCATGCCAATAATTTCGGAGATTTGGTTGTATTCGTGCTCACTGAAATCACTGGCGCTGTCACCATCCGTTTGGATGTTCTCCAGAAGACATACTCCATGATTATCTTCCAGGTCATCCACGTTCAGGGCGTTGTCGAGTGGAGATTTGCGCGAGTGTATAACTTTCATGCAAGTGATTATTTCAGTTTGCCCATCAGTGGATACTGATCGGAAATAGCGGACACAATCATTTGACTTTGGCCGCCCTGTCTTCGTCTGGGTGAAAAATATCGGGTCCAGTGAGCGGAAGTCTGGCTCTATGATGATCATGCGCCCATCTTTTCGTCTGCTAATAACTTTTCCGCCTTCGTCCTTGATGATTATCACATGAGGCTTCACTTTTATGTCTGGAGATGTTGGTCGTTCCAGTCGTGTGATATGTTTTCGGCCAATTTCGTCCACATCCATGACTTCGACCCAGCTCTTTGGTCCATCCTTCTGATCCGATCCCCAATATCCAGCTTGAACTGCTTTCGCGATCTGTCTGATGATGTCCCCATCCGGCAGGTTTTGCCGGTCCGCGAGTTCCGCGCCTATGGCGAACAGGCCACGGCGCGCCGACCATTGCCATGCAAGGTCCAGGAATTCGTTGATCATTTGAGGCAGCCGCATATCTTTCGGGCCGACGCACTGCTTTTGAAATGCGTTAACCAGCTGTGAGTCGTCAATCTTATTGATGAGATCGCGGAACCGCAGGTTCTCCCGCAGCCCTTTATTCTCCTTGGCTTTTTTCAGTAGAAAAAATGCAAGTTCGCGACCCATTTTGAGTTTTGCCTCAGGTTCTTGATCTTCCTGGTCAACGCTATCTGGACTGTCCAGAACTCCACATCCGATCGCGCGATGCTGCTGGGCATCTGGATCCGGATGGGCGGGGTCGTCAGAGTCATCATCATGCGTAGAGCACCCGTTGTGTCGACCATCCATTGTCGGGTTCGTGTCATCATGATCCTCCACGTCCGCAGTGTCAGTCTGTCCGGTTGTGTCCGTCCCGGATTTGACTTTCACCTTAGTTTTAGTGTTTTTGGCTTTGGACGTTTTCGCCGTGATCATCATATGGCATACCGTGCGGATGAAGCGTTTCCCTCCAGTGATTGTTGCGTCCAAGGCTTTTAACGCGCGCAGACCAATGTCTTTGTGTAATGAATGGATTTCACGGATTGCAATGGTTAGGATTCCTCTGATCCTGATAGTGCTCCAACCAGTTGCAGCGCGCACTGCTTTAGCCGCTTTAAAGCCGCCGCCAAAAGCCATAAAGTATGCGGCATATGCGGTAAATTCGTCATCAAAAACGTATGGCAGTCCCGGTTTGTAAACGCCGTTTCTGGTCTGCGATCCATTGATGATTTTGCTGTCGGACGCACCGGATGAATCACTGGCGTGCAACCGGCTTTGATATAACTTATGGGCCTTTTCCCAGATGATGAGCGCGGATAATCTCAGCGATGCAAACCCCTTTGAATTTTCCAGCTTGCGAAGGCTTTCCTGATCATCCATGAGACGCGCCAAACCGATGGCAATTCGCATTGGTATACCATTATTATTGGCAATAAATTTAATCATTTCTGGTATTTTACCGCAGGGTTTTTTCAACCATGATATGGCATCCGCCCGCAAGGGTTCGTCGCCTGGATAAAACCAGTCACATTTAGCAGACATCAAAGCGTTGCTCAAAGTTAATGCGGTCATTTTAGGTCTCCGGCGCGTTTGCGCATGCGATATCAGATAACTATAATGATAGTTGTCTGTATGGCAGTTAACAAGATATCGATTATTGCATTTTATTGCATATGTAATCGTACAACATCATGTAATATATGGACTATTATTTTGATGAAATAATCTCACAATAATTAATGTATGCTCATTAAGATGATATTCAGGCGATAAAAAAGCCGCCCGTGGGCGGCTGCTTGATCTGATCTTCGGGTCCTGTGTAACTATGGGTGGTAAACCGGCAGGATCATGGTCTTGCTCACCAGCACGTTGAAAAGATACCCCGGCCGGATTTTCAGCGTCGGCGAAATATTCAGGTTTTTCTGAAGCATATCACCTCCCACACTATCCATTTCCTGGCTGATGGCTCCGGTCGCGGTTTGCCCCATGCCCGGATTAGATAGCGCGCTGGATTGTTGCGGCTGCGCCAATTGAGCCCCGGCGCCTAACAACGAGATAAGGAAAGCGCTGCCGAAAATTTTCCAATAATGATTATCGGTAATCTGGCTTAAACCCGCTTCACCGAGACCGTCCACGCCACTCATTCCCTGAAGATCAACCGTCTCGCCGTTGGGGTAGATAACCCGTGACCAGGCCACCAGAACGCGACTCTGGCCGTACTGAACACCGGAATCATAAACGCCGATCAATTTGCTTCCTTGTGGAATAACCACCTGTCCCGGATTCAGACTGTTGTACACATTTTGCCGCACCTGCGCGGTGATTTTACCTGGCAACTGGCTATTTATTCCTGTAACTAGAACGGCCGGAATAACGCTACCGGAAAACAACTCGGAATGGCTGATAGGCGCGTGCAAATGCGCCGTAAGATATCCTTCATCTCTTTCCTTTTTATTGCGCTGCGCCTTGACGAAAGCCTCATTGGCCGCCGCGCCATGCAGGCTCTGTTGCGTGCCACCCGGAGCACCCTGCAGGTACCCCGCCGGAATGCCGCCAGCAACACCCGGCGCCGGATAGCCGGTTGCGGGGGATATTGCGGAGACCGGCATGGTCGCCGGAGTCTTGGCCGCCTGCCAGTTGCCCGTTGATACCAGTGCCGCCTGACCGGCAAGATGCTGACCTTCAAGGTCTTTATAATGCTGGGTCTGTAGCCACTGCTGGTACTTCTGCCGGGGTGTAAGCGGCGGTTTTTTGCCATTGTTGCCCGCCGCCGTGGTCAGCGATGACGCGGTGGCAAGTCCTCCCGGGTGGTGTTGCGCATTATGTGCTGAAAAGGTGGATGCGACCGCTGAAGCGATAGGCTTTGGCCGCGTTTTGAGTGATGGTGCACCCCCAGCGCCAGCCAGTTCGACCGATGGGTATGAGGACGATCCGCCATGGTGCCCAGCCATCATCACCCCTCCGATGATCAGCGCGGCGACACCCGCGCCGCCGAAGACGATGGCCTTCTTGCCTTTCTTGCTGAGGCTACGCCCGCCCTTGACCTGGCCCTTGATATTAACAGTAGCTGGGCCGTTCCGGCTGGTCTGGCCGGGACCGTGTAAATCCCCGGCAAGCTCATCATCGATGGCGGGGCCGGCTGTAGTGGCCGGTTCCGGCCGCTGATAGTTCTCCCCGGTCGGGTCGTCATTCAGGTGGATCATATTGTCTGCACTCATGTCTTTTCCTCCTTTTTCGTGTCCCATTACCACCCGGAAGGCCGCTGACCGGCATGAATGGTGACCACCTGCTTGTTATCCCCGGTGCCGAGCAAAAGCTTGGCTTCGTGGAACAACTGGTCGATGACGTAATAACCTTGAATCATCTGGAAATTCGTCAATTGCTCCTTGCCGTTTTCCATGACAAAAACTGCCGGGGCGTTACCGTATTTCATGCCGGGAGGCATCTGCATATATACCTTGCCTGCGGCGGAAAATATCCGGACGGGACGATAGTGGTGAGGCCCTGTGATGTAGTAGCTGAAATCCAGATTAGCGGGGTTAATGTCCGGCAGCGTCATGGTGGCTTTGCGTTGAGCCGCGACGCTAGCCTGCTGCTGCATCTGGACGCCAACAACCGCTTTGTCCCATTCCTGCTGCGGATCATAAAAACCTACAGTGGGAACGAACTTGGCCTGGTCACTGACCAGCGTCAGGTCATAAATCTTGCCGTTGGTGGCTGCGACAACCAGATTGGTGGTGATGCCCTTTTGCATAGGGCGCACCAACACAACCGCCTGATTCCCAAGCTGCAGGTTGGTTGCGGTCCAGCGGATCTTATCCCCCAGAGCACTGCCCGCGATCTTCTCTCCGGGAAGCAGCTTAATGATGGTCGTGTGCAGTGGGGAACAGAGAATGTCCGGGGTAGACTGGCCGTAAGGGTATAAGACTTCACCGTTATTGCCTGCGATGGCCGAAGCCGTGCCGGTATCGTGCCAGACCTGTGACGCCTGCTGGATGGCACTCTGCAAGGTTTTGGCCGACGCGGTTCCAGGGACCGGGTTGTGAATCAGGCTGTCATAAACTTGCTTGCTGTTCTCCATCCCACTGGCTAAAGCCAGCGGGGAGGTGAGAAGTGCGATTGCCGCGATGATGGACTGCTTTTTCATGCTTTTCCTGCTTTTCATGTCACTGCTCCTTTTGTGGAATTAACCGTTAATTACTCAAAACTTTGGTCCATGTGATGGATTTCACATAGATTCCAAGCGGGTTGAGCATGGATGCCTGGGCGGTGCTGGCGATCTTTTTATCGATGCCGACCGTCACATTGCCCTTGTAGCTCGTGGTGCCATCGCTCTGCCCATCCTTGTATTTGGTCTCGGTCCAGTTGACCTGATAGGTATTCTTGGAGACCGGCAGGATGCTGGTGATGTGCGGAGAGACCACGTAGCCTGCGTCAGCCGTCCAGGACCGCTTATACCAAGGGTTGATCTCTGCTGCGGTCTGAGTGCTCGCCATGGCGTAGACCTGAGCCAGCAACTGCTTCTGAGCCATGGGATCCGAAAGCATGCTCCGCCAGTTCCAGACCCATGCGGCCACTTGCGCCTCGATGATCCTCTGATTAATAGCTCCACCGGTGACCGGCTGCGCCATGGCGATGGGGTTGCCCATTTTGTCGATGGTGATCACGTATGGCTGGATTTTGCTTTGCGCGCCGATATAGACGACGCCAGCCACCGCGATGCCTGCAACGGCCATTGCGCCGAAGGCCATCATTTTCCAGTTGTGCGCACGGGCCAGGGCGTCGCCTTGGCGATCGTCCCATTCTCTGCGAGCGTTGAGGTAGGGGTTGCTGGTACCCCCGCCGGTCTTCGTGTTCTCTGTGTTGCCGCTGCTGTTCCGAGCCATGGTTGCTCTCCTGATAGTGGTGAATCTTTCCTGCTAACTATTGGGCTGGGCTTCACCTGATTGCGGTTTTCCCGGTGAAAAAACCATGGGGGCCAAAGGTCGGTGGTGGTGTGGTCACAAGAAAAGAAAAGGAGTCTGGAAATCGGGTGAAAATGGCCATTTCGTCGTGATTGCACTTTCCGTGTCCTCTGGTGCATTTTGTTGTGGTAGGCATGCCCAAGCCTCACTGATCCCGTTTTCGTGCAACAGATGGCAAATATGAAGGACGTTTTTAGAGAGCATCCACAAAAAAGCCCGGAATGACCGGGCCAAGCGAGGTGCCATGGAAAAACTATTCGGTGTGCGTAATGCGCGGTCCACCTGCGCCAGCACCACCACCATCGTGCGGAAAACCGCGCGGACGGTTACGCTCCTTGATCTTGTCCAGAGCGGACATGACCTGCTCATGATCTGGGCGGGTGTCGAAACGAGGGCCGTTGCTTTGTCCGGACAAACTGCCGTTATTGCCGCCGCCGATGCTGTCCCCATATCCCTTGTTCGGAATCCCCGCCGCCGTATCCCCCAATTTCTCACCAGGAATGCCCGCCGCCGTGGAACCCTCGCGGTTACCGGCACTGGTGGTGCTTCCCATTGCGGCGCCCGCATTGGGGTCACTTGGGCCGGAGCCGCCAGTGGATCCGCCGTTGCCGGAAGGACTACTGCTGGCGGGTGCATCCGGCGCGG
>JAAOMR010000303.1 GCA_018853935.1 Acidithiobacillus ferrivorans | reverse complement strand
ATGCTCGCTGCCGGGATCAAAATGTATTCCAAGACCAGCGCCACGGTCATTGCAGCCATGTTTTCCAGCAGCCCCGTTGCAGCGGTGCGACTGGGGGATCCGGAGCTGTTCCGTGCCTATTTACACTTGCTCGATACGCTGCTTGCCCAGGCGCCGCGCGGGGTGCGTCCGATGCTGGACCACCTCAGCATACTCCTGGGCCAGCTTACCCTGGGCGGGCTGCGGCGCTGGGCGCTGTGGGGCGCGCAGGCGCACAAGACCGATTTTGATGGCCAGGCAAAATATTTCGCGTTGGAAAGCCCGGAATCTATGGGCGTTCTGCAAAAGGAACGCAAAGGCACGCTGTTCATCGACGTGCAGCGCCGCATCGGCATGTATTTGCGCGCCTTGTGGGGGCGCGATTTCTTCATGCGCCCCACCAGCGGCGACTTCGAGCGGCGCGAAGGCTACCGCCCCTCCATTGAGGGATACATTATCCATCTCCCCGATGCATACGATGATTTGCTGTGGCGGGCACCCTCAGGTGAGGAAATGCGCATTTCCGGCATTGAACTATACCGTGCCAGTGCCGCCCACGCGGCCTGTCATCAGGTATATACCACGCACCAATTTGACAGTACCGGGCTCACTGCGATGCAGGTGACGCTGGTCGGGTTGGTTGAGGATGCCCGCGTGGAAGCCATCGCCCTCAAGCAATTTCCTGGGCTCGGGCAAATCTGGTTGCCGCTACACACGGCAACACCCGCATCCGGCAACGATGCCGCGCCCTTAATGGCGCGCCTGGCACGTGCTCTGCTGGACCCGGAATATTCCGATGAGCATCCTTGGGTAGCAATGGGTCGCCAGATGTTCAGCGGGCAGCAGGATCGTCTGGGTTCCACCGAATGGGCGCGCG
>JAAOMR010000302.1 GCA_018853935.1 Acidithiobacillus ferrivorans | reverse complement strand
CATTCCGCGCCGCCATGGCCACAGCCTTTTTCTGACCCACAAGCACGACCAGACGCTTGCCCCGGGTAACAGCAGTATAGAGCAGATTGCGTTGCAGCATGGGGTAGTGTTGCGTGCTCATGGGAATGACCACGGCAGGATACTCCGAACCCTGACTCTTGTGCACGGTGATGGCATAGGCCGGTTGCAGGAGATCCAGTTCCCCAAAAACATAGCTGACCTCTCTGCCCTCAAAGTCTACGGTCAGGGTGCCTTCTTCCACGTCCACACCTTGCACAAATCCGATGTCGCCATTGAAAACCTCTTTTTCATAATCGTTCTGGATCTGCATGACCTTGTC
>JAAOMR010000301.1 GCA_018853935.1 Acidithiobacillus ferrivorans | reverse complement strand
TTCTGCCGATGGTAGAAGCGACTGGCCAGCGGCAGACAGGACCAGCGACCCTTGATGGGTTTGAGCAGGCCGAGCATGACGATGTTCTGCGCCCACGGGTAGGTCGGTTGGTTCACCTTGGCGGAATGATCGAAGAAGAAGCCGCAGCCAAAGATCCGCTTTCCAGTTTTGTTGTTGATGCTGTCGTCGAGAGCCAGCATCAAGCGCCCGTCGACTAGGGGGGACGGGATCAGGTTCCAGGCAATGGGC
>JAAOMR010000300.1 GCA_018853935.1 Acidithiobacillus ferrivorans | reverse complement strand
CTCGAAAAATTACCCACCTGGCCCAACAAACGGCTCCACGAACTTTTACCCTGGAACTGGAAAAAAACTGCATTAGCCTGATCGGCGCCAATCCGCAAGGGTGGGTTGCTTAGACGCTTACGATGCTACGCCTGAGTACCGTCAAAGCTTGATTACTCCACGCAGGTATAATTTTCGGGCTATATGCAAAAAGAGGTTGGCTAGCAATCATGAAGGGATGAAGGGAGAAATGCCTATCGCGTGCCAAAAATTTGTTGACCTAGGCCATTCTCAACATGTGCCGTTTTGTGCAGAAGAGGGTTGAACAAGCGGTCGTGGCACGGCGATCAAATTCTCCGCCTGGTGGTTAATCATCCCCGACCTGCGAATGCGAATGACCGGGTCGCAGCGTTTGCAATCATTCAGAAATTGGTGGGCAGCACGTAAAATCGCCCGGTGACGTTTGCTGCGCATAGAAAAATCGACAAGTTGATGGACAGAATCAGGGTCAGAAATGGCCCCGAAAGTGTCCGGAAACGAAGTGTTGATTAAACGTTTTTTCTTACATTTTGCCTGAGAAAGGTCAGATGCGGCTACTGCATCCTTTTCGTCACGATAATAAACGTATCGCTTATCATGTATTTTATGCACGCAAAGATTTTGCGATATGGCCTTCTCGAAGAAAAAGTAATCCTCCCAGAAACGCAAGTTGGGAAAACCACCCAAAGCATGAAAACTCTCTGCACGCACTACCGAAGTAGCGCCCTGACACGTATCCATTATATGAATGGTTCTACTATTATCTCGTGCATCCATCACCGTATAAAGATTTCCATCGACAACCAAGCCGCCAAATAGCATATCTACCTCGGGATGCTCCTGAATATACTGAAGCCCAGGATTTTAGATAATCAAGTAAATATGCATCATCAGAATCCAACCGTGCTATCCACCGAGTATTCAAGTGCCACACACCATGTCTTCCATAATAGAACGCACCTTATTTAGTGAATGATCTGTACTGCCGTCATCTACAATGACACACGAAACATTCGTAACCGTTTTAGTCTTTAATTAAAGAAATTATCTTTTAATAAATTGTTCTCTATTAAACACAGCGATTATCACACCAAAAAACTGTTTTATTTCATCAGACATTACAGCCATGAAGCAGAATCCCCCTTGTTTCGCTCTTGCTTGGATGCTTGACCTGGCCCCGTCGGGTTCTCGTTGCCATTTTCTCCAGCGAGAGTGCTTGACACCGTAATGGTGCTGTGCGACCGACCCTTGGTAAAAAGTCAGAATCACTACCATACCCTTTATTGTCTCGTTTCTCTCCGCCTCTTGGAGCGGTTTTCCTGCTTTTTGGAGGTCGTGCCGACCCGCTCGCGGCGCAGCTTCCTCGAAATCCTCTGCCGGACTCCAATTTCGCGGATTAAAGCCAGTTCGCGAACAGGCGCGCGAACGATTCCTTGAATCTTTCAAAGATCGACCGCTTCCGCCATTGCTTCAGAGTTATCTTCTTTGAATTCTGCAAGTCGTTTTCGAACATCTCCTCCATTTTGCCTGCAAAGTCCTTCCCTACTATGACGGCGTTAACCTCCTTGTTGTTTGCGAAGCTCCACATGTCCAGATTCGTGGAACCTACGGTTGACCATGTACCGTCTATCACTGCGGTTTTCGCATGGAGGATACGCCCTTTCAGCTGGTAGATTCGGACTCCGGACTTAAGGAGATGGGTATAGTAAGATTGCCCGGCATATACTGCGATCGGGACGTCGTCCTCGGTCGCAAGTATTAATTGGACGTCTACCCCCCGCATTGCTGCGCCGGTTAGTGCGTTTATAATTGCCCTATTCGGCACGAAATAAGCCGCTGTAACGTGGATGTAATTTGTGGCGTTTGAGAAAGCGGTATAATACATCAAATAAGTCAGGCGATTCCGCTCCCCGGGTCTGCTCCCTATGGCCATGACGTAGTCATCGCCTTCTTTCTTGAGAGGAGGAAAGTAGTCCTGTTCTGGTAATATGGGGCCTTTGTGCCGTTTCCAGGTATCATGAAACAGTCTCTGGAATGCGGCGACCGCCGGGCCTTGGATCATGACGTCCGCGTCCTTCCAAGGTTTTGCCGCGTTTTTTTCGTCCCCGCTGCTAGCCTCATCGCTGGTGATGTTGACGCCACCCGTGAATGCCGTCTTTCCGTCAACCACCAATATCTTGCGGTGATCGCGGTGGAAAGGATCTATTGGGTTGTATTTGATGACGTTGACACCACCCGCCCGCAAGCGTCGGAAGAAGGCGGCGGGCGTATCTATACTGCCGATGCTGTCGTATATAATGTTTACCTGCACACCCTCAGCTTGCTTTTGAAGTAGAAGACCAGCGAATTTCCGGCCGGTTTTATCGTTGCTGAATAGGTACGTCTCAAGATTTATGTTGTCCTTTGCGCCGCGAATGGCCTCCAGCATCATTGCAATGGCCTCGGGTCCAGTCAGAAGCGTCGCTTCGTTGCCCGCGATAACCGGCTTGCCGGTTATCTCCTCCATCAGCTTTAACTGCCGCGTCAGGATGCTCGTGGCGCCTGATTCCTTCTCGAGGTTGTCCATAAGCGCCTTGCTCTTGGCCGGAGGCAGTTCCCTTCCGTTGCTTTGGATCTCGGGTAGCCCGGTCACCGGCAATGCCGCCAAGCGTTCAGCGTTCGGCAGGTTTGAAGCACAGCCAGACATGAGCATACTCAGCGTGGGAAGCGCGTAGAGGAATATCTTTTTTGCCATAAATGCCTCTAGTTTAGACCGGAAAATTACAATGCAGTACCTCCGCCTTTTGGGCAGATACCGATGACCTACCCCGCAAAAAGGCCGCATGACTCACTTTTTCTTCAATGGGGTTCTACGCCCGAATCCGCGAAATTTATCCGTTCCTTATAAATAAATTGGGTGCCAGCAAATGATTACGAGGCATATGGCTATGCTCAGCGACAATTATCTTGTCCGGCGTGTTGCCTTTAATGTGACATGTCAGCATGCAGCAGTGCTGCAAATGCTTCGGCGGTTACGGGTTCTGAGAAGAAATAACCTTGTGCATCATCGCAATGGAGCGCCAAGAGTGACGCATACTGCTCTGCGGTCTCGATCCCTTCGGCAATGGTCCGCATCTTCAGATTTGAGCCCAGGCTGATCACCGCGTGGACGATCGATTTACTGGCCTCACTGCTGACCATCTGACTAACAAATGACTGATCAATCTTTAGTGCATAGATAGGATATTGCTGCAGGTAGCGTAGACTGGAGTATCCCGTGCCAAAGTCATCGATTGCCAGTTTTACGCCCATCTCTACCAGCGCGGATAGTACTTCTTGAGTGGATTCCGTATTGTTTATAAGAACGGTTTCAGTCAGTTCCAGTTCCAGCAATCGTGGCTCCAGGCCTGTTTCTGCAAGCATGGTTCGAACACTGGTTACGAAATCCTTGTTTCGGAACTCAAAGCCCGAAGTGTTCAGGGCGACGGTCATGGGTGCCAAGCCCGCCATGATCCACTTTTGTGCCTGACTGCAGGCCTGATGCTGTACCCAACGACCCAGCGGTAGGATCAGACCACTCTCTTCAGCAATAGGGATGAATTCCTCGGGGAGCAGGAGACCTCGTTCTGGGTGCTGCCAGCGCACCAGTGCCTCAAATCCCACTATCTTACCGCTGCGCAGATGCACCACGGGCTGATAGTGCAGGATAAATTCCCGCCGTTCCAGGGCGTGACGTAAGTCGACTTCTGTCGCGTGCCGCTGCAAGGCCCGTGCATGCATCTCCTGCTCAAAGAACTTATAGGCATCCCTTCCATTGTTTTTGGCATAGTACATGGCCGTATCTGCACTTTTGAGCAAAGTATCGGTGTCGCCCCCGTCATCCGGATAAATACTGATACCGATGCTCACACCAATATGTATTTCATGTCCGTTCAGCAGATGAGAAGGTGCCAGTGTCGCAATGATTTTCTCGGCAGAAAGTGCGGCGTCTTGCGCATGCTCAATGTTGGGGAGTAGCACCACGAATTCATCCCCTCCCTGCCGGGAGACGGTGTCGGAGTGCCGCAGGCAACCCTTCAGGCGGTGGGCGACGGATTGGAGCAATAGATCACCTATCCCATGCCCCAAGGAGTCGTTGATGTGCTTAAAGCGATCCAGATCCAGAAACATCACTGCCAGTGGTCGTGTCTGTCGCCGCGCGATTTCAATCGCCTGACTCAGTCGGTCCTGCAGAAGAACCCGGTTCGGTAATCCTGTGAGTGCATCATGTTGTGCGGTGTAGTCGAGCTGATCTCTGGCTGCCTGCACCTGATCAGCCAGTTCGTGAGCTTCAATCGTCGCAACCACTAACCGGGCATTGGCTTGTCGCAAGAGTAGCAGCTGCTCATCAATAATGCTCTGGTGCAGCTCTACGGCATTATTATGCTGCTCCCGAGAGACGACAGAATCTTCTCGGACAAGAACTTAAGTCCTCTCGCTGGTGTACAACCTCTTCACGTGCATACGCTACAGCTTCCCGAGTTTCAGCTATTAGTTCCCGAGCAGATACGAAGGCATAGGCATCATCTGCGATTTGCTTCTGCTGCCGAAGATAAAAAAGCTCGTGCTCGTCAGAATGCTCTGTTTCGGAATCATCCACTGGCGGATGCGCGCTCATGGGCCACGTTCTTCTTCTGCGAACCCCAGCCCCGCATCCAATTTTGGGTTTCCCGATAAAACACCGGAATACTCGGAGAGCTGCGCACCGAGGACAATGCCCTTATCCGTAATTTCAAACAGTCGAATGTCCTTGCTGTGTGCGCTGCCACGAACCTTGACGACGGATAAGACCCGTTCAAAGCGGCCAGCAATCACCACATATCGTTGTACAATAATGGCATCGGCCAGAAATGCACTCCCAAAAGGACTAAAGCGCAAATCGGTGTAGCGATCTTCCAATTCAGAGGTCATCAACACCGTAACCCCCATACCGGTGAGTACCGCAATCATGCGGTATAAGGCACTGCGGAACTCTTCATGAAACTCTGGGGCTAGAACGAGCACAAAGCCCGACAGAGAATCAATAACCACCCGTTTGGCCTGCAAGTGCTGAATGCGGGTGATCAGATTATGGAGCGTTTCATCAATCGACAGGCTCAGAGAGCGGGCGTCGATCATTCCGACCTGGCCGCTTTGCACCATATTATACAGGGTTTTATTCAACAACTGACTGGGGCTTTTCTCGAAGGCAGCAATTACACCGGGTTCGCCCAGGCGCACCCCCTCTGCCAGGAATTCTGTGGCGAGAATCGTTTTCCCAGCTCCGGATGGGCCTACTACGAGTAGCGCATATCCTGTGGGTAACCCCCCACCAAGCATCGCATCCAGCCCCGGTACACCCATCGCCATGCGTTTTTCGTGACCGGGCACTGCAGTCGAGTGGAATTGGCCACTCAATTCCGCAATTGCGCGAGGGAAAATCTCCAGGCCATGCTCATGAATCCGAAAAGTGTACTGCTCTGTGCGCTGACTTTGTCCACGCATCTTCAGTACCTGTATTTTGCGCACCATGGTGTCCCGGTACAGATTCTGAGTCATCCAGATAATGCCATCCGCCACGGTAAATATGGGGCTGGACGCCGCCTCTGACGGGGTGTACTCCCCAATTAAAAAGGTGGTGGCCTGCCAACTGGTCATTGCCATACCCAGTTGTTGCAAGAAACGCTGCATGGCAAATTGATCGTGCGGACCCGATTGCATCACAGAACGAAAGGAATCCACAAAAACCAGGCTTGGTGAGTAGGCTTGCACCTCATCTACAATGCGGGTCAACACCTGGTCAAAGTCCCCCTGCTGCAGGTCTTGCGATAAATTGACGTAGCGAATGGATGCGTTCACCTTGCTGGCATCAAAAAAACTGAACTGCTGTTGATAGCGCAGCATTTTAAGGGTTGGTTCACCTAACACCGTAAAAAAGATTGCGCGATGATCCGGTCCTGCCTGGCTGAACATGATCTGATGGGCCAAAGTGGTTTTTCCGCCACCGGGCGCGCCCGCGATCAGATTGAAGGAGAATTCCGGCAACCCTCCACCCAGCAGGGCATCGAGGCCAGGCACACCAGTGGGTAACTGACGTATCATCACGTTATCGTTCATCATTTTACTCTTTAACCGGATGCATCATGAACTTCTTCCATGCAACATCTAAAATACGCGCAGTGACCTGGTTTCCAATCAGTGTTGATAATACACCAATAAAAACGTTCAACAACTGACGGGTCGTGACGCAATTTGTGCAGGGGTCAGGGGAATTTCAGCAGAGGGTAGTAAGGGATCTGTTATGGGTCTATCCAAAGGCTGAGGTGCAGAATGATCCTGCCAGGGTGAGGCGTTTTCCGTGAGAAACACGCTCCTTGCGTAGAGCGTATCAAACCCTTCTTGTCCGACTAGAAGGGTGATTTCCGTCGTCAACGATTTCCAGAGATCATGAGCAAGATCGGCCACTTCTTCATCTGGACAGTGCTCCAGAAGGTCTTTTATCATGTGGTAACGGAATGTTGCGCAACCCCAAAGAACTTTTTTATAGAGCACGCCAGAGGCTGAAACGCTTCTTGGAGTCCCTTGAGGATTTGCAAGCTGTTTGCTGGGGGGGTAGCACACATGACATCCCTCTCAAAGCTGTCTTTACTCAAAAAATAGTTCTTCGTGAAGCATAATGCAAGTTTCCACGAGACAGCATGATACAAATTGTGTGATGGTCGCTGTCCGGGACTGCACGGTTACGGTATAGCCAGACGGTTAAGCAAATCGCACCTCAATATTTGGTGTGATTTGCGTGCGACGGTCATTCTCCTGACAAACGATCTCTCCGACCATCATATTGATGTATTGCTGAACGGTTTCAGCTGAGAGAGCTTTCACCTCACTACAGCGAACCACAATCCAGCAGTCTGCCTTGTAGTTGCTGCCTAGGCGTTGACTAAGCCGGGCAAAGACGCTGATTGGCACGCTAACATGAAGGTGTTTTCCTAATGCGGTAGTGAAGTCCATCGTAATGTCATTACGTTGTGAAACCGGGTTGTGCAGCAAACACTGAACTTGGCGTTTGAGCATAATATATCTCCTAAGTTATTATATTGACAAGCGATATAAGGATTTATAATATAGGTTTTTGTTTGGTACTAGTCTACTGAATAATGTGGCTTATCACAGAACTTATTGCCGCCTCTTCATTATTTTTAAAATGGATGGGTTCGTGTCTTGATAATACTTCCTTAAACATGACCATAAGATATGACCTAATCGTGTCGTCAGACAGATCACCAACCTCTTGCACCCGTTTCGCAAGCCAAGAATCAGCTTTGTAAGCATTGCCGACACAAAGACAAAGGGCATCAAATAACTGGTGATTCAGCATGATAAATAAAGTTCTATTGCTAGCGACATGAATCTCCTTGAGGAGTTGTGTGCCGTTATGCGGAGAAGGTAGCGCACACATGAGATTCCGATCGCATATTTTGCGTTGCGCAAAACGCAAGGCATCCCAGCGGTCAATCAGCTTGATCAGATGTCGCGCGGCACTAGGATTCGTTTTCTGTAGTTGCATAGCGACAGTACGCGATTTAATAATCAAATGTGTGGTGTTCATATAGTTGGGCAGCAGACCGTTACTGCATCCGCCTGAAGAGCGACCAGAATGGTTCCGAAAGCGTCGGCACGGATCACGGTGATAATACGACATTTCATGGTATAGTTACTCCTATGCAGTTCCGAGTGAAATCCTCGAGATCCAGCAGCTATCCTGGAGAATCAGGTTTTAAGCGTTACAGTCTACAGGCGGGATCTGTCTTGTGTCTGTGCGGTAATTAACATTGAGTGAATTTAAACAAACGACAAAAATTTTTCATATGATTTTGGCCGTTGATTGGTGCGGAATTACGTCTTGCGGCACTGTCACGTTACCATGGTTGGGGTATCCAATTCTACAACCTCAATACCATCGATTCGTAGCGTGGCCTTCGCACCCACAAACAGCCGTACTTCGATCTCATCCGTAAAAGACGTCAGTTAAAACCGCATGTTGCCGAGCGCCCCAGGATTGCCGCCATTGCTTCTGTTAAGTTCACCAATATTATATTTGGCTATCCATATCGGCCAGTTTACCCGGTTTTCCGTTCCACTGGACCGCAGAGACCGACCTCTATAACATATCCAGGTAAACTACAAGATACGCCGCTCAGTTACCGCTTACGGCCTAGACTCCATAGTGGGGGACCAGAAATTGAAAACAATATTTGAGAAGCTTATCGCCATCAGCTTTATTGTTACAGCCTGTTTGCTTTTTCTGTCAGCCTGGTCGCTGATGGTCTGGTCGATATGGAAATTATTGATTGC
>JAAOMR010000030.1 GCA_018853935.1 Acidithiobacillus ferrivorans | reverse complement strand
CCTCGCGGTTGCCGTCTCCCCGGTCGGACTCCTTCCCTCGCCGCTCCATCTCGGACGCTACCGGACCCAGGTGCTGGGTCGCCTCCCGGTCTACCCCCTGCGCCTGGAGACTGCGGGCGTCGATTCTGGCTTCCACACCCGCCCGCTCCAGTGCGGCATTGGCCGTGTGCTCCCAGAGCTCCCGCACCGCTTTCACTTCGTCGGCGGCGGCCCCCAGGCCGCGCTCCCGGCGGGCTTTGTCGGACAGCTCTATATGGGCTTTGGCACCCAGAACCAGCCCGCCGTCAGGAGCGCGACTGAACTGCCGGGTCGTGGTGAGAAGATGGGCATGGTGGTTCCGGTGGTCTCCCTCCCGGTCGGGGGCATGAATGGCCAGGTCCGCCGCGACTCCATAACGCTCCACCAAGGCCTGCGCAAAATCACGGGCTAACTCGGTCCGCTGCCCGGCATCCAGCTCGGCAGGCAGGGCGACAATCCACTCTCTGGCCGTCCGGGAGTCCTTGCGCTTTTCGGCCAGCTCGGCGGCATCCCAGAGCGCATTACGCTCAACACCTATTCCATCCGGTGTGAGGATCTCCGTCAGCTCCACTCCGCCCTTGCGGGTATAGTCATGCACCAGTCCAGTGCGCGCATCCACCAGATCGACACCCGCCCGATAGGCCGCAGCGGCGACGGCGGACCGTCCCGCGCTGCGCGCTATCGGCTTGGTGCTGGCGTGATAAATGGCCACTTTTCGGATCCTCGCTTTTTGGCTTTTGATTTTGCCCCGCAGGGCGCTCTGACTTGCGCAGCAAGTCGTAAGTGCGCATTTCCGTACTCGCTGCGCTCATCCGGTGCATGATAGTATGCCTACTTCGACCGCATGAGGATAGCACCATGGCGCAGACGCTGGAGCAGAAAATAGCAGAGGCAGAAGATAAGCTGGCACGCCTCCGGGAACAGAGCAGACGCACGGAGAATGGCCAGAAAATTATTCTTGGTGGCATGCTGATTCACGCCGCCCGGAAGGATGCCAAAATCCGGGCATGGCTATTGGAAGAAGCCGAGAAGTCCATCACCAGGGAAGTCGATAAAAAACGACTGGCACCGCTGCTCGACACCCTGCGCATGACGCCAGAACCCAATCAGGAGAGTGGGAAGGAAACCGTCTCCGAAGCCCTGACCAACATACTGAGCGACAATGCCATGCGTGATTAGGGACGAACGGGCATCAATCGCCTATCGTGCCGATCACCGGGATCATCTGCGGACCGATCCGGTTGAGTGCCTGCTCCAGACCAGCCACCTTGCCCTCCAGCATCGCAGCCTTCTCCCGCATCAGGGTGGCCTCTCCGCGCCAGTGGTTGATCTCCTGGGTCTGCTCCAGGATCGCTTCGTCTTTTTCGGTCAGGAGCATCTGTGCTGCTTCCAGCTCGGCACGCACCAGATCCATCTCACCCGCCAGGGTGTCCGCCAGTTCTACGGCTTCGGTCCGCTCCCGTGCCATCTCCACCCTCGCGGCTTCCAGGGCTTCACGGTCGGCTTGTAAGCGTTCACGCGCTATCGCCAGGGCCTGCGCCCAGAGTTCAGAGACCAGCACCGCTGCGTGCTGAGAGACCGCTACTGGTGCGGGCTCACGGATGGGCTCCACGATGGCCTGCCGCGCCCGCCATTCAGCCATCGCTTCGCTGATCGTCGTAAAAGACCCACCACCGACCGCCTTGCGTACCGCCGCCAAGGTGGGCCGTCCCCCCGCCTTCACCAGCGCATCCGCCGCCGCCCAGATTTCTTCCTGTGATGCCATGCCGGAATCCTCTTGAATGTAATATTGTATATAATATTACATACTATTATTTATTACAATCGACAGGCGCCGCGCCCCCCACGCCGCAACACACCCTTTATCCGTGCCCCGCTACAGGACCACGTCGCCAATGTCCTGCCGAGGCATCCTCGGGGGCTCTGCACGCACCACCGCAGGATCCTCATGCAAGCGGGCCCACTCCCGGTATTGCAGCTCCGACACGCTCCGCAATCGACGCTGCTTCAACCAGGCATTCACCGCTTCCAGAATCGGTTCCTGCTCCTCATCAATCAGCAAAAGCGCTGCCAGACTGATACGGTCGATGGATCGGCCCATATCAAACCCCGGGCATAACCCTCCGGATCGAGTCATACGGGATCCGGAGTGTGAGCACGGGTGGGGGAACCACCACGCGCCACCTGCACACGGATATCCTCGGCACAGTCCAGACCCAAATCACGGGCCACCAGACGGAGCGTGCTGATGCGTTCCAGATACTGGGCATAGGTGAGCCCCTGATCCTTGTCCGCATCACGGGCCAAAGCCAGGAGACGCATTTCCACGTCCCGACGGACCAGCGTCGAAGCCAGTGATGGTTTTATCCCCTGAACATACGGACGCTCAACCATGGTCCACCTGCGCACGGAGTTCCGCGCCCGCCTTGAAATGCACCGCTTTTTTGGGCGGCACGGCCACGGACTCCCCCGTTCTGGGATTACGTCCCTGCCTGGCGGGAATATCATGCAGGCTAAAGGAACCAAAACCCCGCAACTCAATATGCCCCCCAGCGGCCAGAGCATCCGCCAGCATGTTGAGAATACGATCCACAGCTTCCCACATGTCCGCACGACTCACCGCAGAAAAACCATTTCCATTGAATTGGGTACACAATTGCTGAATAAATTCCGATTTAGTCATGCCATCCTCAGTTCCACTACACCCACGCCCTGTGTTTTTAACCACCGCGCCAGACTGTCGAGACTCGCCCAGGTGCGCACATCCTCGCGGGCCGATTTAATGACGGCCTCGTCCATGCCCAGCTTCAGAATAACGGCCCAGCGGTCCTTGCCGTTCCACGGCGCGGGCTGAATGGTCACTTTACGGACGGACCCGGCGTTGACCAGAATCCGAAAAGTGTCTTCGCTGATGCGCTGCATGCTCAGGCAGCGCTCTCATGGTGCCGGGTCTGGTCTCCGATCCCGGCCAGCAACCCGGCCACGAGAATATCCTCATCCAGCTCCGGCCAGTGCAACCCGCTACCGCCGCCACTGATCTCATAAACCGCCCGCTGCTCAGGCGTGGCCCGCAACAGACGCGGGAAATAGGCCAGCGGTACGCCCAACGTGCGCCCATCCAGCAAATCCACCCACAGCATCTCACCCTCGAAACGCACTGCCTTAGCGAAAGAACCCATGCCATGCCTCCTCGATCTCCTGCCGCCGTTCGGCCACGATCCCGGCCAGTGTGCCCTGCTCCTGACTGTTCAACCCATAGCTTTCCGCCAGACACACCTCCGGGTACAACCAGAACTTGGCGACCGCCGCCCCTTTGCGCACATGGACATGCACAGGCTCCCGAGGATTCCCCTCGTTGGAGTAGAAAAAGAAGGCGTACCCCTGTGCGCGAAAAACGACGGGCATAACTGATCTGGCTTCCGTGTGAACACTTTAGGACAAAGTGTACCGCATACCCGCGAAAACCTCAGCCCCATGACGACAACCAGCCCCCAAAAACTTCACATAACGGCCATTAGATGATTGAGGCTATCGTGCCACAAACGCTTACGACCTACGGCTTGATACAGTAGAGATATCCCCGCTGGCGTCGCTGTTTATCCACATCGGCAGCGATGG
>JAAOMR010000003.1 GCA_018853935.1 Acidithiobacillus ferrivorans | reverse complement strand
TGAGCGGCACGGGATTCACCGTCACGAACAATGGCACGATCACCGGCGGTAACGGCGGTAACGGCGGCTACGGCAACGGCGGCTACGGGGTGAGCGGCACGGGATTCACCGTCACGAACAATGGCACGATCACCGGCGGCACCGACGGCACCGGCACCTTAGGCGGCTTCGGCGTCACCGGTATAGTCTCCACAGGTGACTCCACGATCATCAACGCGGGCATAATCTCTGGTGGAACGAGCGCGGGGTCGAGCCAAGCGGATGCGGTGTATTTGTCCGGCGGTGGCAACACGCTGATCCTCGAAAGCGGATATGTTTTTAACGGCAACGTCGTCAGTGCCAGTGGCACCACGAAGGGCGGAGACACCCTGGTTTTGGGTGGCAGTACCAGTCCCAGCGCGAGCTTTAACGTCTCCAATGTGCTGGCCCGCCCGCCCACTGCTCCGACGAGCACCCAATATATCGGTTTCAACAAGCTGGAAGAAAACGCCAGCACGGCGACGACCTGGACGATTACCGGGACCAATAACAGTGGTCTTGGCTGGAATCTGGATGGGGGTATATTGTCGGTTTCCTCCGCAGGTGCTTTGGGTAACTACACAACAACCTTCAACGGTGGCACCCTACTGACCATGGCAAGCATGACCGACAGCCGGACCTTTAGCGTAAATGTCGGCGGCGGCACCATCAACAACCACGGTAACTCAGATACCTTCTCTGGTGCATTTTCCGGTAACGGCGGCATGACCTTCTTTGGACCGGGCTCGACAATTCTCTCCGCCGCCAACAGCTACAGTGGGGGCACCACCGTTAATGGCGGCACCCTGGCACTGACGGGCACGGGCAGCATTGCCGATTCCTCGGGTGTCACCAATAACGGCAGCTTCGACATCAGCGGCGTGACCACGGGTGGGGCCAGCATCGCCAGCCTTGCCGGTAGCGGCACGACGTTGCTCGGCGGCAATAATCTGACCCTGACTAATGCCAGTGGCACCGACAGCGGGACCATCACCGGCAGTGGTGGTCTGATTCTGGCCAAGGGCACCGAAACCCTCTCCGGCGCAAACACCTACAGTGGCGGCACGACGGTCGATGGTGGAGATACCCTGAACATCAATGCGGGCGATAATGTCGGTAGCGGTGCCGTCACCCTCAACGGCGGCATGTTAGCCAGCAACGTCCGTGCCTCATCCATCGCCCTGACCAATGCTCTGACTATAGACAGCAACGGTGGCGTATTGACGGGGACCAGCCAGACCAGCCTCGATCCCACCACCAGTAACGCCCTCACCCTGACCGGCAAGATCTCCGGCAGTGGCGCCCTTCAGACCGATGGTACGGTTATCGACAATGGGTCCGGTGGAACCACCGGCGGGACCACCGTTACCGGAGGTCTTCTGGAAGTGGGTGACGCCAGCCACGCCAGTGCCTCTGTCAGCGGTCCGGTGACCGTGGACGGCGGGGCTTTCCTGCGCGGCCACGGCACCATAGATGGCAATGTCACCAACCAGGGCACCGTCTACCCCGGCGGCAGCATCGGCATACTCACCGTCAACGGCAACTATACCCAGGCGGCGAACGGCACCCTGGACATTACGATCACCCCCAGTGATCAGACACCGGGCGTGAACTACGATCAGCTCGCGGTGACCGGCACGGCGACCCTGGCCGGCACCTTGGGCATCACACAGGAGTCCGGCGCTTCCGGTACCTATACGGCTGGCGCGCAGTATGACATCGTGCATGCCGCCCAAGGGCTTTCCGGCACTTTCAGCAGCACCAGTTATAACCCGAAATTCGCGAGTTATATTACCCCGGAAATCACCTATGGTAGCAACGATGCCTATCTGATGCTGACGGCAACTCCTGCTCCTGCTCCTGCTCCTGCACCTGCACCTGCACCTGCACCTGCACCCAACAGCAATGACCGCCTTTTCAAAAGTGGGCAAGGGGTGGTCAGCAGCGCTTCTATCAACACCACCAGCACCTTCACCGCCATCAACAGTCTGATGGACGGCGCTGAGCAGGTAAACGGAAATACGGTGCAGTTCACCGACAGCCGTCAAGGCACCTGGGGTAAAGGTTTCGGTGGTTTTGGCCGCGCCAACGGCGCAAACATGGAAGACTATGGTGGCATCGCCGGATATGGCACCGCCGTCAACCGCCATCTGGTGCTGGGAGCCGCGTTCACCGGTATCGGTGCGGGAACATCCACCGCCCAGCAGACCGTGGATAGTCAGTCCTTCGGCGCCTTCGGCTATGCCATCGACACGCAGGGCCACTTGCGCCTGTCCGCAACATTGGGGGCAGGATACCTGCATCAGAGCAGCACCCGCTATCTCTATCCCAGCAACGTCATCGGGACGGGTGCTACCGACGGCTGGTATACGGGGGTCGGGGTCCAGGCGCAGTATCTGGTCCCGCTGGGTCAGGCTTTTCTGATGCCCTACGGGCGGATCAGCTATCTGCATACCCAGCTTGCGGGCTTTACCGAACAGGGGGCCGTCGGAGGTGGCGTCGACATGAACATCCGTTACGGCGGTCTTTCCACCAGCGTGGGCGCCTTCTCCGGTGGCCTGCGCATGGGCTATGACCTGCGTACTCCGGGTGCCACGATCATCCCCTGGGTGTCGGTGGGTGGCACGGGCTATGCCGGAACACTGCACGTTACCCAGGCGGAAACCGTCGGCCTGCTGGCCAGTTCAGAAAATGGCCTGGTCGCCCCGGACGCGGCGCTGAACACCGATGCCGGACTCACCCTCACCGGCCGCCACGATCCCTGGACCCTCAAAGTCGCCTACAACGGCCAGTTCGCCGGAAACGTGCATTTCAATACCTTCGATGTACTAGCGAATTATCGCTGGTAGCAAGCACAAGGGATGCCCGTAGGCGCCAGGATGAAACTTTATTGCCCACCATCACCGGGTCGGCAAAGGCGGTGGGTCTACTCAGGATGATACTTCGTGAAACGTGAAAATTGTTCAAAACGTAGGATCAATGGGATACGGCTGATCCAGGATGATACTTTTTTGTCCTTTAACAAAGAGGGGCTTGCAGCGAGTAGCTCTCCACGTGTTCGACGCGAGCATGGCCTGCATGAGTTTGTGATGGATGCGCCAAGCATCTGGGCAACTGTGACGATCAGTGGCCCACATTTCTGGATCATGGCCAGGGAGTATGTATTCGCTTCACGGTAGATTTATTCTAACCGTAACTCATTGTTCCTGATTCCCGGAATGCCATGCCACTCGTTGCTAACAATCTGTTTTTGTTTATTATTACCATTAGTTACTTTGTGGACAGCATCCAACAATTTGTTTTTATTTGAATATGTGTTCAGGACAAATCTACCGTGGTATTCGCTTTGCGTTATGCGACATATGGGCACCTCTAAAAACCGGCGCTCAGAACGAAGAATAATCTGAAAAATCAGAATTCAGGTTATTTTCCTGCTGTTTTGATGCCGAATGCTGTTCTTTACTTACGGCTGTTTTTCCATAATTTGCCGCATTACGTGCAAGCCACCGCCCTCATAGGACCTACTTCGAGAAACCCCAGTCGCTTGATGTTGTAGGTAACCGCCATCATGGTCAGCGCAAAGTCGGCCCGCGCCTGGCCTATGGTCCGGATACACTTGCCGCCCATCTGCTCCATGGCGCCGAATACATGTTCTACGCGCGCCCGCACTTTGGCGATTTTATGGTTGCGCCGCTGTTGGCATTCGGACAGTGGGTGGTTGCGGCTGCCTTTCCGTTGGATACGACTCCGGTAGCCTTGGGCCTTGAGTTGCTCTTCCCGCTCCTGACTGGGGTCGCCTCTATCCGCATACACTTCCGCACTGGTATTCCAGTCATCCAGTACAACTTCAAAGTGCCGGCTGTCGTGGACAGAGGCCGTGTCGGTCACCAGCTTGCGGATCAGTTTGTGTTTGCGATCT
>JAAOMR010000299.1 GCA_018853935.1 Acidithiobacillus ferrivorans | reverse complement strand
AGGAAAATGAAGAAAATAGCAAAATATAGGGCAATAATGGGTAAAATCACCCAAAAAAGGTGTTTTCAAAAAAACCTGGGCGAAAATGGGCGGCAGTCGTGAGCTAAGCCCGACAGGCTGCTAGATTGTTTGGTGCCATAGGCACGGATAGCGGTGCCAGCTATCAGGAGTTTCCTCGTAATATTGCTAGCCGTCTGGAAGTTGCCTCGGCTTCTGTTCCCATGTCCCCCCCCCCTCCCGCAGAGGCGCTCAGTAGTAGCAGTCAGGTTGAACAGCTAAGCAGTGGCAGCGAGGCAATCGCTATCCCTAATGCCCGCCAACACCCCGAGGAGGAGGAGATAACCAGCAATTCTCCCGATTCCAGTGGGTTTTCCATGCTGCATTTTCTATCCACTAAAACGCCAACGTCAGAGACAACGCCCAAACATGGCCGGCGCATACCCCGTGTCGCCATATTCTCGCCTTTAGGTGGGGCAGGGTGCAGCACAATCGCCGCTGGCCTTGCTTGGTTGTTGGCCAATAACGACCAGTCACCCTTGATTGTTGATCTTGGCGGCGCAGGGATGATGGCGCGTCTCTTTTTTGGAATGCAAGGCGAGGAGTTGGGGAGAGATGCGTCATGGGATGTGACCGTTGGGAACCTCTCTGAAGGCGCTCGTCTTTCAGGGTTGGTGAGTGCCGGTCGGCGTGAAGCCGAGGCGATGGTCGACACCGTGCTGCCGTGGGTCGATGGGGGCGCATCTCCCAAAGAAGCAGCCCCTCTCGTGGATCGTCTGGGGAGGCCGGGTTGGGTGATTTTTGATGTGGCTTCCGCCCGATTCGATCTGTTAGATATCCTCATCAGCCAGGTAGATCTGCTCGTGATTCCCTTGCGGGTGGGTTTGGAGACCGTTCTGGCCATCGAAGAAATGCAGAAAGAGGTAAAAGCTGCCAAACTGACCAAAAATGATGGCTCACCGCAATGTCTTTATATCCTCAACCAGTTTGAAGCAGAAAACCCGCTGCATCTGGAGATTGCGAGGATGATTCATCAGGATTTCGGCGCATTGGTCGCCACCCAGCCTATACCGAGAGATCCGGGGTTAAGCCAGGCGCTCGCCGATAGTAAACCGTTCAGCAGCTCGTTATTTGTCGATCATTCCGGGGGGCTTTTGAGCCTGCTGCTGCGCTGGTCGCTTACCACATCGTCAGTCTCCGCAATAAACGTCTAGAAGGGCTATGATGACAAGGTCGAATCTTCTGTTCTCTCTTCCTTGGAAGGGGCGTGGTGGGGAGGGCGTGCTCGCCGCGCTATCCGTGGTCGTGTTTTTGCTGTTGCTGGCAACAATGATTCGGGTGCCTCTTGATTGGCAGGGGCAGACGGTGCTGGCCGGCTGCCTTTTCCTTTTTGCGCTTGTGTTGAATCGGCGTTCGAAGGCCCAGTGGGCCACCCTCTGTCTGGTAGGGATCTCTATTTTCTTAACCTCTCGTTATATTTGGTGGCGGGTTACCGAAACATTGGGTATCGGTGATCCACACTATCATTGGTATGACTTTGTTCCGACCTTTATCCTGTTGGCAGCCGAGAGTTACGCATGGGTCACCCTGTTCCTCGGTTACATTCAGACCGCGTGGCCTTTGCAGCGCAAGCCGATCCCGCTAACTCCCGACACCAGACTCTGGCCAGACGTAGACATCTATATCCCCACCTACAATGAACCATTGAGTGTCGTCAGATCTACCGTGATTGCCTCCCTCACCATCGACTGGCCGGAGGATAAGCTGCATGTCTACCTTCTCGATGACGGTACGCGGGATGAATTCCGAGACTTTGCTACGCAAATCGGCGCCAACTACATTACGAGAACCGAACATAGCCATGCAAAGGCTGGCAATCTCAACCATGCCATGACCCAGACGAATGGCGAATATATCGCTATTTTTGATTGCGACCATATCCCTGCTCGCTCTTTCCTGCAGATCACCATGGGCTGGATGGAACGCGACCCACGCATCGCGCTCCTCCAGACACCGCATCACTTCTATTCACCAGATCCATTCGAGCGCAACCTGGAACTCTTTCGCCTGGTTCCCAATGAAGGGGAGCTCTTTTACGGTTTGATCCAGGATGGTAACGATCTCTGGGATGCGACATTTTTCTGTGGATCTTGTGCGGTGTTACGCCGCGATGCGCTGCAGGAGATTGGCGGCATTGCTGTGGAGACGGTGACGGAGGATGCGCACACAGCGCTGAAGCTGCAACGACGCGGCTGGAAGACCGCTTATCTGAATATTCCCCAAGCTGCTGGCCTGGCCACAGAAAACCTTGCCAGTCATGTGGGACAGCGCATTCGTTGGGCGCGGGGCATGGCACAAATATTCCGGGTGGACAACCCGTTACTCGGCAAAGGTTTGAACGGATGGCAGCGGCTCTGCTATCTGAATGCCATGGCGCATTTTTTCTTTGCCCTGCCGCGTCTCGTATTTCTCACTGCGCCACTCGCTTGCGTATTCCGGGGCATCGTGGGCACCCATTCCGTTTGATCGTGGGCAGTGATTCCGATTGATCGTGGGCAGCCATTACGATTGATCGTGGGCACTTTTGCGGATTTTCCGGAATCGGTGCCC
>JAAOMR010000298.1 GCA_018853935.1 Acidithiobacillus ferrivorans | reverse complement strand
CGGGAAATCAGCATCGACTACGCCATGGAATGCCTATGAAAACCATTAGCGACGTTGTCATGTCAGATACTGCAGGCCGCACCGGGCTCTTTGTTACTGGCACTGACACGGGCGTCGGCAAAACCTGGGTGGCGGCAACACTGACCCGTCTCCTGGTGCAGCGGGGCTTGCGGGTGCGCCCGCGCAAACCAGTGGAATCCGGGTGTGCCACGGGCGAGGACGGCCTACTGCCCCAGGACGCTGTCGCGCTTTGGGAAGCTGCGGGCAGTACCGAATTACTGCAACAGGTTTGTGCTTATCCACTGCGGGCGGCGCTCTCACCGGAGCGGGCTGCTGTCCTGGAGGGTCGGACGCTGAATCTGGATCAACTGGTAAACGCCTGCCGGTCGGGCGTTGGCGCCGACGACTTCTTGCTGGTGGAAGGGGCTGGCGGCTTGCTCTCCCCGCTGGCGGCGGGAACCACCAACGCCGACTTGGCCGCCGCTCTGCGGCTGCCGGTGCTGGTAGTCGCCGCCGATCGTCTCGGCGTCATCAACCACACCCTGCTCACGGTGGAGGCATTACAGCACCGGGCATTACCACTGGTCGGCGTGGTGCTCAACCAGACGGGGCCGGTGACCGATCCGCTTATGGATAATGCTGCAGACTTGGCGCACTGGCTGGACTGTCCGGTGGAGCGGGTGCTGCATCGGCCGGGGCACCAAGCCCCCGCGTGGGCAGGCATTGAACCGTTTCTTCACGGCCTGGCCGACCGGCTCGCGGCCGCCCATGCTGCGCCGAAAGGGATGTCTTCCAACGCAAACTGCGCGGTGCAGGAATGATCCTGAGGGTGATTCTGTGCGATGTAAACAGAGCCTGGGCTGAAACAGAAGAGACACGCCTGTCGCCTGCAATCCAAGTTTAGCTGGGACTGCACCATGCCTTCGAGTAAGAAATTTCGCGCCGCGGTGCAGGATGCTGCGGCTGTCCTGCACCGCGGCGGTCTTGTTGCTTTTCCTACAGAGACGGTCTACGGCCTCGGGGCGGATGCGAAAAGCCCCGCAGCCGTGGCCCGCATTTTTGCGGCGAAGGGCAGGCCAGCTGACCATCCTCTGATCGTGCATATGGCACGGCGCGATCACCTTAGCCAATGGTCCAGGGATATCCCGCCAGCGGCCTTCATCCTCGCGCGGCGTTACTGGCCAGGTCCACTCACCTTGATCCTGCACCGCGCCTGCCGCGTGCCCGATGGGGTCACCGGAGGCCAGGATACGGTAGGACTGCGGGTTCCCGATCATCCCCTCGCCCTGGCGCTGCTCGAGGCTTTTGGCGGCGGCATCGCCGCTCCTTCGGCCAACCGTTTTGGCCAGGTAAGCCCCACCACCGCAGCACACGTGCGCGAGGAGCTAGGCGATACCGTGGACTTCCTCCTAGACGGCGGGCCCTGCCGGGTGGGCATCGAGTCCACCATTCTCGACCTAAGCGGGCATCAGCCCCGGCTGCTGCGTCCCGGCGCAATTACGCTTGCTGAGCTCGAAGCGGTCCTGGAGCAGTCCGTCATTTCGCCGGGTGATGACGCACCGCGGGCGCCGGGGATGTTGCGCTCCCATTACGCCCCAAGAACCCCGCTCTACTTGGTACCGACGGGGCATCTGGAAGCGGAAATATGTCGGCACCTCAGGCAGGGGCAACGCGTCGGGGTGCTGGCGATGCCCGCCACGCAGCTGCCCAAATCCTGCCTCCGGCACCCTATGCCGCCGCATCCGGCAGGGTGGGCCCGCGAACTCTACGCGCAGTTGCGCGCTCTGGATCAGCAAGGGCTCGTTGGTCTGCTGATCGAGGCACCACCCAGCGGCGCCGACTGGCAGGCCGTAAGCGACCGACTGACGCGCGCCGCATCAGCGCATACGGCCTTTCGTTTCTAACCTTCAATCTGTTACGGCCCCCTTACTGGCCGAGGAAACCAATTTGGCGTACTTCGCCAATACGCCGCGCGCGTGGCGCGGTTCGGGTGCTTGCCAGACGGCGCGGCGGCGTTCTATTTCTTCATC
>JAAOMR010000297.1 GCA_018853935.1 Acidithiobacillus ferrivorans | reverse complement strand
CGATCAGGTTAAATATCAATAGCGCGATGGCATAACGTTTCCAATCCATCTCCTGGCTCACAGAAACGCCGGTGATGCGGTACAGTCCTCGCTCCACGGGACCCAGCAGACGTGTCGCCCAGAACCGATCGCCGGCATAAACGCGATGCATATAACGTCCCAGAGGCAAGGCCAGCAGAATGGTCAACAACAGAACTGCGGCGGTCAGCATGATGGTGGATATCATAGGAATCGTTCCGGATTAATCAGGAATACCAAAAGATAGACGAAGAGCATTACGCCCAATCCGAGGCCTATCCACACGAACGCGTTCATTTTATCCTCCTCAGACGATCCAATAGCTCAACAACACCTATAGAAGCTAGGAAAAAACCGAAAATAATAAATAAATAGACAAATTCCATGCCAATCTCCTTCGTGAGAACGGGCCAATACCTCGCACGCAATCATAATTTTCTCGTATAGAGCCTAGCAATGTTCCATCTATAAATTCCATATAAATCATCTATAAATTCTATATAAATGGTACGTTTTTGAGTAAATCCCAGGCATTGCAGATGGCGGTGGCGTTAACCCGCTTGGTAATGGCTGGGCTTTGGCCTATGCTCAAACGCGGGCAGGCGCGGCAACGAGGGAGCGTTATGGGTGGTGGTATCCGGTACTTGGTAATAACAGATGTCGACTGAAAATCGCAAAGACGGACGACCTGATCCGGATGCCCTGTTGGCACAGGTGCAGCAGGCGGAGCAGGCGCGCCAGCGCGGACGCCTCAAGATTTTTTTGGGTGCCGCCCCGGGCGTCGGGAAAACCTCCGCCATGCTGCACTACGGGCAGCAGGAGATGGCCAAGGGGGTGGACGTTTTGGTGGGTCTCGTCGAAACCCATCAGCGCAGTGAAACCCAAGCCTTGGCCGATGCCCTGCCGCTGTTACCACGC
>JAAOMR010000296.1 GCA_018853935.1 Acidithiobacillus ferrivorans | reverse complement strand
TCACCCAGTACCGTCTAGCCAAGGAACTCGGCGTCCCGCAGCGCCGTATCGGGGAGATCGTGATGGGAAAGCGGGCCGTTACCCCGGATACCGGGCTGCGGCTGTCCCGGTTTTTCGGGATGAGCGACGGTTTCTGGGTGGGCCTGCAAACCGATTACGATCTCGCCGTGACGCGCCACGCCATGCAGGCAGTTCTCAATAAGATTCAACGATACGACGTTCATGCGGCGTGACGACCAGGATCCGCTGGTAACGACTCCGGCAGGTTGAGTTTGCCACACTCTGTGGCAGGTGGACTGACCATCGTGCTCTCAAAACTCGTGACCGCGACTTGAAAGCGTGAATACATACTGAGAATGGTTTTCGAGAATTGCAACTCATTGATTTACTGTGCGGCAATGATTACCAGTTGAAACCTCTCGAAAACGGTCGTTTATGAGAGGCGTACAGGGTTGTCTAGTGATATAAATTTTTGTATATTTGTCCGATGACACACCCCAAACCTATCGCCTTCCGGGGCTCATCTCTGGAAGATCTCCGCACCTTTCCCCTGTCGGTCAGGCGCGAAGCAGGACACCAGTTGGATCAGGTGCAGAAAGGTCGAGAACCGGACGACTGGAAGCCGATGAATAGCGTGGGTCAAGGCGTTCAGGAAATTCGGATACGGGATTCAACAGGCGCCTACCGGGTCATGTATGTGGCGAAGTTCGCCGAAGCCGTTTATGTGCTGCACTGTTTTCAGAAGAAGGCCCAGAAAACCCGCAAGGCGGATCTGGATATTGCTGGACAGCGGTACCGGGATTTATTGAAGGAAATGAAATCATGAGCGAAGAACGATTTGCGAGTGTATGGGATGCGATTGAGGATACGCGTGAGGAAGCAGAGAACATGAAGCTACGTTCTCAGCTAATGATGTCACTCAAGAGCCATATCGTTCGTACCGGGATGAGCCAGGCCCGGGCGGCCCAGCTTTTTGGAGTAACACAGCCGCGTGTTTCCGATCTGGTGCGCGGCAAGATTGACCTGTTTAGCCTGGACATGTTGGTGAACATGGCGACAGCAGCAGGGCTGCACATAGAGTTGCGGGTGCTGGATGCAGCCTGATTCTGACGGAGTCTGTAGGCATCCTTAAAATAGTCACAGTGACGGCTTGTTATGATCGACGTTTGCCGGACGCCGAGTGTCTATTAACCCTTTGTTTTTAGCATTAGAGACATCTACTGTCCCCCCGGCAGAGCCGGGGGATTCCAGTTTTTGCTTAAGCAAGCTCAGCCTGCCAGCGCAAGCATCAACTGATTGATGCGAGCGACGAAACCGGCAGGATCTTCCAATTGTCCCCCTTCAGCCAGAATCGCCTGATCCAGCAGCAGTGCTGACCATTCGGCGAAGCGCGTATCGTCTTTTTCGCCTTCTATGCGTACCAGCATGGGATGGGTGGGGTTGATCTCCAGGACAGGTTTGGTGCTGGATACTTCGTGGCCAGCCTGCTTGAGCAATTGCTGCATGTACAGGGCCATGTCCCGCTCGCCCAGGACGATACAGGCCGGAGAGCTGGTCAGACGGTGGGAGACGCGCACAGCCTCCACCCGCTCGCCCAAGGCGTTTTTGATGCGTTCCACCAAACCCTCGGCACCCTTTTCGGTTTCTTCCTGCGATTTGCGTTCTTCTTCGGTTTCGATGGTGCCCAGGTCAAGGGTACCTTTGGCGACGGATGCCAGTGCCTTACCCGCAAATTCGGGCAGATGGCTGGTCAGCCATTCATCTACGCGATCACTGAGCAGCAATACTTCGATGCCTTTTTTGCGCAGCAACTCCAACTGCGGGCTGTTTTTCGCGGCAAGGAAGGAGTCCGCAGTGATGTAGTAAATTTTGTCCTGACCCTCGGCCATACGCGCAAGGTAATCGGCCAGCGATACATTTTGCGTGTCCGTGTCCGTGTGCGAGCTGGCGAAGCGTAGCAGCTTGGCGATCTGTTCGCGGTTGCTGTAATCCTCACCCGGACCTTCCTTGAGTGCCCGTCCGAATTCATTCCAAAACGTCTGATACTTTTCGGGCTCTTTCTCGGCCATTTCCTCCAGGAGACTCAGTATTCGTTTCACCGAACCGGAGCGCATCTGATCAATGACTCGGTTACCCTGCAGAATCTCGCGGGAGACGTTCAGAGGCAAATCGCTGGAATCGATCACACCGCGCACAAAGCGCAGGTAGCGGGGAAGAAGCTGCTCGGCATCGTCCATGATGAAGACGCGCTGCACATAGAGCTTGATACCGTGGGAATGGTTGTGATCCCAGAGGTCAAAGGGTGCTTTGGCAGGAATGAAGAGTAAGGAGGTGTATTCCAGTCGTCCTTCAACATGGTTGTGGCTCCAGGTCAGAGGGTCGCCATAGTCGTGGCTGACGTAGCGATAAAACTCCTTGTACTCGTCGTCGCTGATCTCGGACTTGGAGCGTTGCCAGAGAGCCGAGGCCTTATTGACCGTTTCCCATTCGTCACCAGGCTTGCCATCTTCGCCCATTTTGCGCATACGGATCGACAGGGGTATATGATCCGAATACTTGTTAATGATGCTGCGTAAGCGCCAGGCGCTGAGTAGGTCCTGGCGCTCTTCCGCGCGCAAGTGCAAGACGATTTCGGTACCGTGCGCGGGCAGATTCAGGGTTTCCAGGGTGTAGGTTCCGGTACCGTCCGACTCCCAGCGAACACCATGCTCGGCTTCCATGCCGGCGCGGCGCGTGTTCAGGATGACGCGATCGGCAACGATGAATGCCGAATAAAAACCTACTCCGAACTGGCCGATCAGCTTGGCGTCTTTGGTCTGATCGCCGCTGAGTCGATCAAAGAACTCGCGCGTCCCGGATTTGGCGATAGTGCCGATATTGGCAATCACCTCGTCGCGGTTCATGCCAATACCGTTGTCGCGCACGGTAATGGTGCCCGCCTCGGAATCGAAGTCCACCTCGACCTTGAGTTCGCTGTCACCGGTTAAGAGGGCGGGGTCGGCCAATGCCTCGAAACGTAACTTGTCGCAGGCGTCAGAGGCATTGGAGATCAACTCGCGCAGAAAAATCTCTTTGTTGGAGTAAAGCGAATGGATCATCAACTGCAATAGCTGATTGATCTCGGTTTGAAATTGCATGGTTTCCTTGCTGGCGGTCATTATCTCTCCTGAATTAACTGGGTTCGCGCAGAGAGCGAACGGTTGAATGTAAGCAGGCTGAAAATGGTGTCTGCCAAAGGAAAAATCAAGGCCGCACGCAGGTATCCAGGAGGAGCCCCATAAAAAACGTGGCCCACCAAGCGGTACTTGTTGCCGCCTGGACCCGTGACTCCGCAGATACAGAGCCTTGCCCCCTCACGTTACAATGTAATAACATTGTAACACCATGCGTCATCAGGAACGATGTGACATGCGTACCAGCATACGGAAAATTGGTAATTCACGCGGCATTCTCATTATGAATACCCTTAGTTGTAACGGCTCACAATAACTGCAAATGACGGCGATGCATCAGCGGCAGTGCTGCGAGATAAGATCATCGAGGCGCGAAGAATGTTGGCTGGTCGGTATTCCATCGGACCGTCGCCCAGTTCCGGGCCAATGATATAGGTTGGCACGTATACGCGATACCATTGGGCAACAATTGGCGCGTCACCGATATATTCGGCGGCAACTGGAAGTTATTCACAATAGAAGCGCTGATTGACCTTGCGCCAGAAGAAGTGACACCGCCTTTTTGTCGAAGGAAACGAAGGTTTCCCCGCCAAGCCAGTTGCCCTCGTAGGCAATGACGCCATCGGCAAAATCCCCGCCAGCTTCGAGCACCGACAGGCCAGCCTCTACGGCCGGCCTATTCACTTCCACATTGGCGGCTGCAAGTAGAGCGCGGATCGCGGCGGCTGCATCTGTGGGTTGGAAGCTGTAGACCCTGAGCAGAACCCATACAAATTCGCACAGACACGGAAGTGCGACCGCAATCAATTCGGCATTGGTCAAAACCTTGGCGGCGATGCCCGCTTGTGCGGGGTCGTCACGCACAGCAGCACGAACAAGTACGTTGGTATCAACAGCGACCCTCATTCCTTACCTGCCCAACCTTGCGCGGTCGCCGCGTTGATTTCTTCAATGGTAGCGACTTTCTTTGTCCGCCCCGCGAGCAATCCGATGAAGCCATTAACCGTGCCAGTTGGCCGCGCTGCTTTGAGTATGCCCCGGCCATCTGGCAATAAATCCAATTCGATTTTCTCACCAGGCCTAATGCCGAGGTGTTGTAGTACCTCTTTCCTAAACGTCACTTGCCCCCGTGCGGTAACTGTCAATGTGGTCATGGTGATGCCCTCGGAGTCTCTTGATGTGGATACATTGCAGTGTAATGCACAACCGCCTTACTTTCAATGCAGCGCATGTGGACCGCATGGGTATACCCAATTGGGACGCCATCCTGAGACAGTTTTAGTGTCTCAATAGGGTTGTTTGGTGATTTTCGGCATGCGACGCGATAGCTCATCGCGCCTTGGCGTGTTCGGCGGCCAAGCGGGCACGCACTTGGTCAACGCTGACGGCGCGGGATGGATCAGCCTTGAATCTTAATTTTCAATATGAATGTTCGGGGGCCGCTATGCGCGCCCTAGCCGGCCCTGCCGGACGTACCCGCTTCTGCTCCCAATTCTGCAAAGTCTTGCTTCTGCCGCCCTCCCACGACCTTGACAGCGAAAGGAATAATCCTTACCTTGAATGCATTCTCTTTGAGGAGAGCGATATGCCACACATTCACGAAGTAGCTACTTTGACCTCAAAAGGTCAGATTACCCTTCCGAAATCCATTCGCCAAGCATTGGGGATAGGCGTCGGTGCAAAAATCGCGTTCGACCTGCGCGGTTCGGAAGTGCTGGTGACCAGGGTGGAAGAAACTGAGCACGCGGACCCTGCCATCGAGGCTTTTCTAGCCCTGCTGGCAAACGATATTCAGACTGGCAAGACCCTCAATGGTCTCCCGGCCGACTTGGCCCAAGGCATGTTCGACAATTTGAAGCATCCTGTTGATCTGGAGGAAGAGGTCACCGGCGACGTGTCGATATAATGCAGAAACACCACTGGAAGCTATTTTTCCATCCCTGCATTGTCGAGCAACTGAAAAAACTGAAGGCCGCTGCGGATCGTGCAGCAGCCGCCGACCCCATCGGTTTTGCAGCGAATGCCAACGTCAAACTCTTCCGCGCACTGAGTCACTTGATCCTGGAGATCGTGCCCCTAGATCCGGGGCTGGATGAGTACCGACAGGGCAATACAATGGGCCAGGATTACCGTCACTGGCGCCGAGCCAAAATTGGCCGGAGGTTCCGGCTGTTCTTTCGCTATGACTCCAGAACGCAGATTATTGTCTATGCGTGGGTCAATGATGAACAGACCATGCGCTCCGCCGGCAGCAAGTCCGATCCCTACGCTGTATTTCGGAAAATGCTGGAACGAGGAAGACCGCCTGATGACTGGGCATCCCTACTCACGGCATGCCAATCAGAGTGGCCATGAGAGTGGTCAGTGTCGTTGCCGTCGACGAACTCGCGGTAGCCGTAGCGGGCGCGAATCTCGGCCGTGAGGTGAAAGTAGCGCGCCAGTTCGTCGCCGGACAGCGTGTCTGGATAGCGGCCGTAGCGTTCCCGTTGCGTAGTGGACAGGAAGCTGACCGGCATGGCGTCAAAGCGCCTCGGCGCAGAAGGTGGCCGGGGTGACGATGCGCGTGCGGCCGATACTACCGCGTTGCAGCAACCCGGCGCGACGGTCGCCGGTCACGAGGTAGTCGGCTTCGCCTGCCAGGGCCATCGCCAGCAGGAATCCATCGTTCGGATCATTCGCCTCCACGCCTTCCGGCAGAGGCGGCAGGGCATCCAGGACGATGGCGCGCTGCATGTTGTTGACCATCGCGCCAACGCGGTGAGCGGGCAGAATAATTTTGAGCTTGGGGTAGCGGCTTACGCGCCGCAATTCGTCGAGCTGCGCCGTCGATGTCACCAGATCGAAGCGTGCCGCGCGCCAGGCGCGGTAGATCGCATCCGGCGGGCCGTGCGGCGAAATCAGCGCGCCGAGCAGCACGTTCGTGTCCAGGATAACGCGCATCAGTGCTCATGCGCCCATTGCACCGCCTCGTCGATGAGGTCGGTCAACTCGGCCTCGCTCATGCCGGCAGCGGCAGTCTTGGCTTGATCGACGGCCCGCTCCAGCAGATAGGCGCGCACAGCTTCCTCGATGAAGCGCGACAAGTCGCCCTTGCGGCCGCCGCCCTGCGCGGCGATGAACATGCGCACGGACTGATCCACCTCCGGCGACACGGCAATGTTCCAGCGAACGGTATTCATAATGCCCTCCAACCCGGTGTTTGCGTACATAGGTGTTTATACACCTTTTGCGGGGCGCTGCAATGGTTCGACAAAACGATCGTTTTATAAAACTCTACCGAGCATCTGGCGTGAATCCGTCAAGGCCGGGACAATCGGTTCATAATAGTGGTTTACGCAAACAAAGTTCGATATTGTCAGAACTCAATGAATAAAGCGGAATATTGGAAGCTCGACCGAATGGGGCGCTCGCTCAAGCACCTGGTTGAGCTGGTGGGCAGCCTGAGATATATGCGGTAGAGCATGAGACCGTTGAGGTGGCTGGAGGGAAAAATTATGGCACGATGTACTTGTTGGATTTTGTGATGTGTCATGGCGATAAGACGGCCATGGTGCGGTCTGTTTGGATCGTTCGGCAACTGGAGGATTTTCCGCGTTTAGTCAGTTGCTATGTGCACAAGTCGGCACTCGGAGGTGATTGATGAAAGTTCTGGATGTGGTGGCGCTGGTAAGGGAAGACACCCAAAATGGGCTGCACCGTGGGCAGGTAGGCACCATTGTCGAAACGATTGCGCCGGGGCAATACTTGGTGGAATTTGCCAATCTCAATGGGGAGGCTTATGCCTTTTTGGCTCTTTCAGAACACGATTTATTGAGATTGCATCACCAGCCGGCACTCAAAGTCGCCTGAAAACAGTTATTACTCATGGAGAAAGCACCTCACTTTCCAATATCCGCAGCGACGCGATAGCTCATCGCGCCTTGGCGTGTTCGGCGGCCAAGACGTGGGTCATGGTTGTTAAAGATTAACCTTCCCAGCTTGTTTCGGTGAACATCAAAAAAACACCACCGGACTGACATGCAACCGCTCTGCCAGTTTTTTGCTGATGCTTCGCCTGCCCGCGAGGATGGCGGAAATAGTGCTTTGAGATAGGTCACTGCCTTGAGGTCGCGCATAGGCATGGCGTCCTTGCCGGTCATCGGCTATTATGCTGCACCGGCACCTCAAAATAGCCGATCTTCTCAGCCCGGTGTATCCACTTTCAACCGCTGGATTGTGTCAATTATCTCCGCCGCCGACATGGGGCAACCCGACATTTTCTTTGCCTTATGGCTGCCCGCAAAAGCAGTACCATATTCTGAGTTGCGATCAGGCGGACTGTGCCGCCATACTCATAAACGATGCACGCCAGGTAAACATGTTATTGAAAGAAAAAGCTTCAGCATTGATCATCTTCACCGTCGGCACGTCCGCCAGTGGCAAAAGCACTTGGGCGCGCGCTATGCAGACCAAATACTCCAGCTTGAATATTCAGGTCATCGAGCGGGACGCCATCCGATCAGCCTTGCATAAGGCGTCTGGAAAGCCGTTCTCGTGGGCGACCTGGGACAAAGCGCAGGAAGATCGTGTGCAACAGCTCTGGGAAGAAGCCATTCGCCAGGCAATAACGGAAGCAGACGTATTGATTATCGCAGACACGCATCTTGATCCAAAGCGCCTGACTGCCTATGCGGAATGGCTGCAATCTCTGCAGACGACAGGAACCAATCCGGAAATGATCATCCAATATTTTTCATCCATACCGCTGATAGACCTCATTCGTCGAGACCAGGGACGGGCCAATTCAGTCGGTGGTACGGTGTTGCGCGAGCAGCTTCAGCAGTTACAGCCGGAGGAGCATTACTGGCGGGCTGTTGAATAGAAACTCACAACCCAGTAAATTTACAAAGGTTTTCAAACACAGGAGAACGTTCATCATGGCTAAAAGCAAAATTGGGGCGCAAGAAGATTTCCCCAGAGGTCAGATCAAGGCCTGTCAGGTTGCAGGTATGGATCTTGCCGTCTATACACTGAACGACGGTTATTATGCGACACAGGCTAGATGCACGCACCTGAAGGCGTCATTAACGGACGGCAAGATCATTGATGACCAGCTCATCCAATGCCATCGGCACCACGCGCGTTTTGATATCCGCACCGGCGCGGTCGTGGACTGGGCCAGCTTCCCCCCAGGTATTCAGTTGCTGAATTTTATATGCCCCAGAAAGGCGCTCAAAACGTTCCCGGTGAGCGTGGAAGATGGCGCACTCTACGTCGAAATCTCATAACTCAAACCCCAAGGCCCGCAGTTTCGCCTTGGCGACGCTATGGCCAAGGGCGGCCGCCTTCCCAAGCCACTGGATACCGAGCGCATGGTTTTTCTCGACGCCAATCCCGTTGAGGTAGCAGATTGAGAGCCACTCCATGGCGTCTGCATGCCCCTTTTTCGCTGCGGCTTCAAACCAATCAGCGGCGATTTTGCAGGCATTAGCCGCATAAAAATAGGTGCCGACATGGTTCATACCGTCGGCATCCCCCTCCTCCGCCTGCATGATCTTCTGGACGCAGGCGTCCGCCATCTCCATGGGTATGTAAGCGGCCATGCTGGAGAGGTCTATTTTCCACATCAGTCCACCGGGGCCTCGCTCGGCATGGACGCGCTTGCCGCTTATCGACCCGGACTCCAGCCAGTTGTTGATCGTTCGCACGGACTTGCCTGCCAGCAGAGCCGCCGTTTGGGTGCTGATGTATGCGGATGAATTCTTAGACATGTCCATTAGCATCTCCTTTTTTCTAAGTTTCTCCGAGCTTACGTGGAAACGAGTCTAGCATTTCCACGCATGTACATGGAAATTATGCTGCTTTTTCTGCACTTCCACATCATCACGTGGAAGAGGCTGCAAGCAAGGATGGTGATTTCCACGTACTAGCGTGGAAATTCTGCAAATTTTTTGAGGCATGTATGTTTTCGGCTCCACCCTCCACCACAAATCATGCCCTGTGGCGCACATGGGAAATATAATTACCCAGTAGTTCAGAGAGGTTACAAACTGTGACACATCAGATCTGTTCATTTTAGCACGAATTATGCATTCTGAATGACAGCCCTCGCACGTTGCCTGGGTAGCACTTCACTCCACCAGGGAGATTTACTCATGAGCAAATTCGTAGAAAAGGCGCAGGCCAGCGCCGAAGCCGGTTTCACCCTTATCGAGCTGATGATCGTTATTGCGATTATCGGTATTTTGGCGGCTATCGCCATTCCGCAGTATGAGCAGTACATTGCGACATCCAAAGCTACAACCATCACCCAAGATTTCCATCAAGTTGTTACACAACTAGCCGCTGCACAGGCGGCGGGAAACGCTGGACAGGTAACTACAGTTAATGCTCCAACCAGTCTACCATCAGGTGCGACGATCTCAGTTGGCTCAGGTAGTAGTTACACATCCTCATCTGTTGCGGTGACCAGCAGTACAGGTAGCGTAGGGGTTATATTGACATTAGGTAGTGACCCGAGTGTTGCCACAGCAGTGTCTAATGCCGTGACTGCTCAAGGTATTAGCAGTTGTTCATCATTGGGCGCAGCCTCTGGAACCTGTCAGGCTGTCATTGGCCCCAACGGAAGCATTACATTCAGTTGATGAAGCTCGCAGCCCTTCGGGGCTGCGCGCCTTTCGGACAGTGCTCTGCACCACACCCAGAACCCTCTCGGAAAGGTCACCGCATGCCCAGCCAATTCATAACTTCCCAGAGGAACGGCGGTTTCACCCTCATCGAACTGATGATCGTCATCGCCATCATCGGGATTCTTGCCGCCATCGCCATTCCCAAGTATATGCAGTACATCCAGACTGCGCGAGTGGCGGCGGATGTCAAAATGGCCGTCGATGCCACGACCCTGGCTTTGGCTGCTGCGAATACCCAGGGGTCTGTGGCTATTCTGAACACCATCAACAAATTCATACATCAACAACGTGTCCAGGAACTCCAGCCATTGCGCCATCAATATAGTCAAGTGGTCTCTGGTTTTGGCGGTCTCCGGAGCAGATAAAATGACATCTTCTCTCTGGCTGAATTTTCCCGTATTGCTGCTGGCCGCCCTCATCAGCATCGGGCTTCTCCCGAAATATTGGCGTCAAGTCAAAGATCAGCAAATCATTCTTGGTTTTCTGTTCTTTGCCGTGACCATGGGTTTATTCACGCAGTATTGGGGCATCACCGGCTTACATCTGTTTACCGGGGGGGTTGTGATCTGGCCGGTTCTGGTCCTGCTCCTGGGGGACCGTTTCCCTTGGCCGTTGGCCTACCCGCTGACTTTTATCGGCACCCTGATCCCGGACCTTTACGGCGCGGGTATCGCGGCAGGCTGGCAAAATGACTGGTTCTTCGGGGTCGGTGGTGCAGGCTTTCTGGACGGAATGTTCCTCGTGCCCCTGGAAACCCTGATGGCGGCTGCCGCGCTGAACAAGTTCGGAATATTCATGCGCAGACGCGGGTATTTTAGTAGAAGGGTGAACATCGATAAGGATGCTTACCCCAAGGATAGGGACAGACGTGCCCGATAAAAAACCACAGGAGCAGCATCATGAACGAAAGCGACCGTCAAAACCGCATCAGTCAACTCCATAACCATCGCCATGTCCTGCTGCAGCAACGCGACAGGCGAGGCGCACCTATCGCCGCCATCGACATGGAGCTCAATGTGGTGCGCAGCGAGTTGCAGGCGCTGTATGAAGTCGGACGGAAGCCGCCGCAGCATCCCTCTGCCCTCAAGGCCACTACGCCGCAACTCGTTTGAGCATTCCCTTCGGTAGACCTTCGCCGCCTTGCATTTTTTGTGGTTTACACTAATTAGACCAAGAGATGGGGAGGGCGAAATGGCATCAATCCTGAATAAAGACAAGAAATCCGCAATCGGCGCGGCAAAAACCTACGACTTTACCTGGGAGGCGAGCACTCCCGACGGGAAAGAAAAGAAAAAAGGCGAAATGAACGCCGTCTCCGCCAATATCGTGCGCTCCAATCTGCGCCACACGGGACTGATGCCCACCGCTGTGCGCAAAGTGCCGCAGCCCCTGTTCGGGGAAAAAGGTGTCAAAGAAGGGCAGTTAGTGGTGATGGTCCGCCAACTCTCCACCATGATCAACGCCGGCGTGCCCATCGTGCAATCCTTTGAACTGCTCATCTCCGCCACTTCCGGCGCGGGCATGAAGAAATTGCTCAAAGGCATTCTCCAACACCTCCGGGAAGGCGAATCCCTGTCGCAAGCCATGGCCCACTTCCCCAAATACTTCGACCGCCTCTTTGTGTCCCTGATCGCCGCCGGTGAGCAGGGCGGCATCCTCGACACCATTCTGTTGCGTCTGGCCGAGTACCGCGAAAAGACCCTGGCACTGAATAAAAAGGTGAAGTCGGCCATGTTCTATCCAGCGGCCATCATCACCGTCATGGTCGTGGTCGTGGTCATCCTGATGATTTTCGTCATCCCGGTATTCTCGCAGCTCTTCAGCAGTTTCGGCGCTACATTGCCGTTGTTGACGCAGGTTGTCGTCAATATTTCCAACTGGATGAAAGGTCACTGGTATATTGTGGTGCTCCTGCCCATCGCCGCGGTATGGCTCTTTGTCTACGCCTACAAGCACAACCTGTCTTTCAAGACCGTGGTAGACCGTTTCTCCCTGAAAATCCCGGTGCTGGGCGACATCCTGCTTAAAGGCGCGGTGGCGCGCTTTATGCGCACCCTGTCCACCATGCAGGCGGCGGGCGTGCCCATTATGGAAGCCCTGGGAACCCTTTCCAAAGTCTCGGGCAATGTCATCATCGAGCGCAGCGTCCTGGCGGCCCGTGACGACGTCGCCAGTGGTGGTCGCATCACCACCCGGCTCAAATCCGACGGCGTCTTCCCCATCATGGCCACGCAGATGCTGGCCATCGGCGAAGAAACCGGTGCCATCGAAACCATGTCCAGCAAGGTCGCCGACTTTTACGAAGCGGACGTGGAAGAATCGGTAGACCGCCTCTCCACCCTCATGGAGCCGATGATCATGGTGGTGCTCGGCATCATCGTCGGCACCCTGGTGGTCGCCATGTATTTGCCGATCTTCAAGATGGGCGCCGTGGTGACGCATGGGGGGTGAGGGCGTGGACAAAGTAAAAGCTTTTTCCAGGCCATGCAGTGAAGGAGGGTTTACCCTCCTTCAGTTGATAGTGGCAATTGCCATTGTTGCCATACTGGCTGCCATTGCAATCCCTAACTGGACAGAAGAGGTTCAGCAAAGCGGGTATCAGACCACCCTGGAAGAAGGGCAATCCGCAGTACGCATGCTCAACCTTATGGCCCTGCAGGGACAGGGCGCGATACTTACGCAGACAGGTACCGCAATTACCATCAGCGCCAATAGCGGGGCACAATGGTCCGGGCACTTTCCTCAAAACGGCCAACTCCTGCTTAATGGTACTGCGCTGACCTGCTTGTCGCTGAATGGTATGGGTATTCCAGCAGCCAACATCACTCACCCACACTGCACACAGAGTCCCAGCCTTATGCAATGGAGCGTAGGCTATGCCAACAAAACCCCGATTGCCATTACCTCAAGCACGAACAGCGTCAATGTATATGACTAGCAAGCAAAGGAGTGACGAGTCTGGCCTGAGCCTTGTGGAGGCGATGGTTTCCATTGCTGTTTTATCTATCGCGGCACTGGCCATTGGCGCCATCCTGACCAGTTCATTTCAGCAGACCAATACCGCAGAGGGTGTACTAAACACACAACTATACGGAATGACTACAGCCGTGAGTGGCAACTATTCAACAGCGGCAAATGTGTCGGTAAACGTGAATATATCCCCTGCCACAACTGCCCAAAATATCTCAATACCTGATGCGGTAGTGATCACAGCCACGACGGCGAGCACTATGGCAATATCAGTCGCCACAGCGCCGGTCACGTCAGGTTCCAGCCTTACCAGTTGGTGGTTGCCATGACACAATATCGCGGCAGTAGAAAAGGTATCGGTCGGGATCAGGCTGGACTCACCCTCGTTGAACTTCTGATTTCCATGCTGATCGCAGGCATCATTGGCATCGCCGTCCTTTCCATATTATATACGATGTATAATGGTAGGGCCGTTTCTGAAAAACTGACAGGCAGGTCAGACCGTGCCATTTTGATGAAAGAAGCGTTAGAACATACCGTCACAAATGCTGGATATGCGGCGTACACCTCCTCATCCTCTACGACAACGCCCTGCCCCATTGCAAACCCCGTTATTGTACCGGCGTTGCCTATCGCGCCTTCCGTTTCCTCGTTAACGGTCAGTTGGACGGCCGATAATGGTGGAGTTTGTAATTCCTGTTCTGGTACTTTTTCCATCTCTGGAAACACCGCCACCTGGAACGTCACCGGCGGCAATAGTTGTGGGCAAAGCAATACCAGTCAAACGGCAACTTTTGCTGTGGGAACGGGATGGACCCTTTCTGCCGCGTCGTACACCAGCTGTCTTGGTCCTGCCTTTAATAATACAACCGCTCCCGCCGTCATCGCTACTAATATGAGTTCTCAAGACTCTGGTACTAATCCCGTGGAGGTATCCGCATGCCTGTTCAACCTGCAAGGTCAGTAGTTCACTCAGAAAGCGGGATGGCGCTGCTTGGTACTGTGTTGGTCACAGCACTCGTCTTAGGCCTCGCGGCTTGGGGTGTTTTAAACATGACGAGTAATGCCCAGAAATCCGTCTACGGTGAAAATGCAACCAACCAGGCCCGTACCGCGGCATTGATGGGGATACAAGCTATTACAGGCTATGCACAGAGTGTTTATGTGGGAAATAACCCTCCTGCCTCTGCCACGTTGGCAAATTTGTACTCTGCCACCACTCCAGGTCTAGCCAATGGGTCAGGTCCGGTAGATCAATTATTTAATCAGCCAACAAATGCCAATGTCCAAGCCATGGTTACAGCAAATACTTTTTCTGGCACATCCTCTCTTGTCGGTGCCAGTGCCAATGGTTTTATAAGGGTTTTATCTACAGGGCGTAGCGGCCCTGCTATACAGACTGCGGAGTCATATCTCACTGCACAGTTGAATAGTCTGAATAAATATAATGCCAACCTTATTCTTGGTCCAGGATCCACCTTCAATGGAAATCTAAATAACGGAGGAATTCCGAATATTGTTGTTGCATCCACAGCACCTACAGCGTCTCAATCAGGTATAACCCTTAATGGCACAACATATACATATGTTCCGATATCTTATTTCCCGGTGGTCAATCCCGGTAGCTACCAACAGTATTCCACGATTCAACTGATCGGCGACAGTATATATATACCGGCTTCGGCTATTAATTTTTATCTTCCCGATGGCACAGATAACTTATTCGGCACTTCCCCACCTACCCCACCTACCAGCGGGATATCCTATACGTGTACGTATAATACCTGCCCATCGTCGTTGACTGATTACTTTAGTTATATAGCTGGGTCAAGTGGATCTCTTGGTACCTGGACAATAAACAACCCCGTAAATGCATTCATTTATTCAGACCAAAATATCAATGTTGGGTTTGATAGTGGGACTTCACCATCACAACTTACTGTCACGACAGCCGGTACGATTAACTCATCTGGAACGGTGACGTTATATCCATTCGCTTCTGAAGCAACGCCCGCCACAACAAATTATTGCTCTACAAATCCCGGTCTACCAATTTGCGACCCTCAAACAGGTAACCCATACTTAAACCTGCAAGGGCTTATTTATGTTTCCACTGGAAGCATCAGCACACCTGGGAAAGGATCATCATTTTATGGTGATGTGGCAACAAGTGGCAGCCTTACTTTAAATGGAGGCGGAAGTTATACCTTTGGTGGGACAATAATTGCTGAGAATGGTATAAAATCCACATCTGGGAATAGCGGAAACGACTCAACAACGATTAATGGTGCCATCACTCTGACCGCACCGGTTGCTGCAGCCAACAGTGCTACATTAGGTGGATATCAAATTGTGCCATCTTCGATTCGGTGGGTACCTTAGTGGAAGTTTGCAGCGGCATGGGTCAAGTAGCGCGCGCCGATTCTGTGCGCTTGCTGCGGTGCGGTGCGGTGAGGCCATGTTGCGTCGTGCTGCAGATATAGCGCACAAATCATGGACTTCATGGATGCGCGCATTGCCGGATTGTTGAGCAGATGTGTGCGGCCTGACCGCTGTGGAGACCGTCATTCTGATTCATCTGACGTGATTTTCCAGACGGATTTCGGATAGACGTTTGGGCACCTCAAAAAACCTTCCCATTTCGGCTGTATATGATTAAATATAACCAGTTGAATACTATGGAGTATGCCAGATAAAACCACGAAAGAGCGCAATCAAAACCGACCTGTTTGCAGCGGATTTCCACCAGCAGAAACTGGATCAGTTGGGTGATCCATTGCTGCGCATCGCTTCCTGCATCGACTTTCCTGCCCTGGCGGCA
>JAAOMR010000295.1 GCA_018853935.1 Acidithiobacillus ferrivorans | reverse complement strand
TCCGAAGATCGCAGCGTAGCCGTTACTCATAGATGATTTGGGGCAGCGCCATTCCGCTGCGGAGGAAGTAACCGGACCAGCTTAAACTCACCCTCTAACTGTCTTGACCAATGGGTCCACCATAAGCAAATCACCGAAACCATCAACTTTAAAGTTTTCAGCGCCAGGGACATTGAGACATCCAAGGACGAATTTGTGTCGACCAAAGATGCGATTGCAGTGATCGCTAACCGCTATGACGGCGTAGACTTCGCGGGAGATGAGTGTCGTCTCCTGATCATCGAAGGTCTGCCCAAAGCCATGAACTTGCAGGAGCGTTTTCTGATGTCACGTATGGGCGCGAATGTTCTCTTCAACGAACGAGTGCAAACTCGTGTGGTCCAGGCCATCGGCAGATGTACCCGATCTCTGGAGGACTACTCGGCGGTCGTGGTTAGTGGTGACGAACTGCCGGATTACATCGCCGATATCCGCCGACGCAGGTATCTGCATCCGGAACTACAGGCAGAAATTGAGTTCGGGGTACTGCAATCGAAGGATACCGACATTGAGAACCTGATCGAGAACTTTGATATCTTCCTAGCTAACGGCAAGCCTTGGGAGGCGGCCAACCAGATGATCGTCGAAGGCCGTTCCAAGGCACGTCAAGAAGCATTGCCTGCCATAAACGACCTAGCCAACGCCGTGAAATGGGAAATTGACTACCAGACGGCCATGTGGCGTCAGGACTTCGCCGCTGCAGTAGGTGCGGCTGAGCGCGTGCTCGGTGCACTGGATGACGCCGAACTCCGCGGCTATCGCGCGATGTGGAGCTATCTGGCTGGGGTCGCGGCCGACTTGGGCGCGAAGGGGGGTATCGCGAATCTGGATTCCAAGGCCCGCCACTACTTCACCACGGCTTACAAATCCGCTCCAGACATCAGTTGGATGTCGCGATTCGCTCGTCTTCAAATACCCGAGGCTGTAGAAGCTGATGTTGTCGACGCCACGCTGCAGCAGCAGGTCGAGCGCATGGCGGACGAACTCTCGCGCTTGGGTTCTACCCATGATCGCGCATATGCAAAACTGGAGCGCGAGATCATCGAAGGCCTCGCCAAACCCGAGACCTTTGAGGCTGCGCAGGTTGATCTTGGCAAGCTACTAGGCTTCATCTCTGGCAAGGAAGAATCGGAGGGTTCGCCGGATCCATGGTGGATATGCGGAGCGCAGTGCATCGTCTTCGAGGACTACGTCAATACGGACGAAGATGGCGCGCTCGATGTAACCAAGGCTCGTCAGGCCCGTTCGCATCCCGACTGGATACGTATGCACATCCCTGCTGCTACTCCCTGCACAATTATACCGACTCTTGTCACGCCTGCACGCTTTATTCGCGCGGCAGCCGTACCACATGCGCAAACATTGAGCTTGTGGCAGTTACCGGACTTCATGGTTTTCGCTCAAACTGCGCTCGAAACGGTCCGGACGTTGCGCGCCACGTTCTTCGAATTAGGCGATCTCGTCTGGCAGATGCAGGCCGCCGAGATGCTCAAGGATAGAGGTGTGGACTTTGCGGGGATTGTCGCAAAGCTGACAAAATGCCGCGTGGTGGACGCTTTGACTCATCGCTAAGTCGGATGGAACAAGCGCCTTTGAGCACTTATTCGTCCACAGCCGATCTGACTCAGCTCTAAGGGATTTGCGATAGGGGACGAAGTCGCGGGGACGTGTAGGCACTGAAGTCTGCTCAGGATAGTAGACCCGGCATCGGCAAAGACTGATTCCAGACGTCCAGTGGAGACAGGCAACCGACCTTACATAGCCATTCATCAGAACGGAGAAATTATTCTCAAATCTGATACATGTAAAGTGCTGTAAACAACAGGAGCATTTAATGTGCCGAGTACGCGATTAATATCGAAGGCAGTGGAGAAATACATCTCTGCGAGCCACACCGACTTTTCAATAATGATCACAGGAGAGTGGGGCAGCGGAAAAACGCATTACGCAAAAAATGTAATCCGGGACATTGTGACACGTTCTGGAATGAAATTTGGCTACGTTTCCTTGTATGGCATAGATGATCCAAAAGATATCGACGGTCGCGTATTAAATTCACTATTCCCTTTCAGGGAGACTAATACATACAAGTTAACAAAAGCAGTTGCTGAGATTTTGCTAAAAAGAGAAAATATCGATATTGCAGTTCAACAACTTAATGTCAGCATGGAGAATATTGTCATTGTATTTGATGATTTTGAACGGATAAATACAGATATTACCGGTATTTTTGGCGTCATCAATAATTACTCGGAACATAAACATACAAAATCCATATTAATTTGCGACGAAGGCAAGATTAAACCAGAACAACGTGACAAATACAAAACAACAAAAGAGAAGGTTGTCAGGTTTACACTTTGTTATAAGGCAGATGCAGAACAAGCGGTAAGTGGAATTATAAATGAATCGCTGAATAATTATCCAGAAATATATCCCATTCTTGCTAGAAACAAAAATTATCTAGAGCATGTTTTCATTTTAAAAGGGTCAAATATTCGTACACTGCATGCTGCTCGAGAATCATTACGGAATGCAGTTGGTTCTCTACAAGATAGAATCGGTTTAAGCCATATTGATGATTTTATTGACGCCATTCTGAAATGCTTAGTTGGATACCATTGCGAGCTGAGCAGAGGATATCCTGAAGAGCTGAAAAAGTTCGTTAAGCAACCGCCAAAACCCTTGGAATTGTTATTTTTAAAGAGGAATTCCGAAGACATTGATTCAGGCTCAGATACTGTGTACGCGGAGAATTTTTATCGTGACTATTTCCAGGGTGACAACAATCCGTTTGTATCACAGTCATCTCTAACTCTCTCCATGTATGGGGTTTGTGATTTTGATTTGATTGATGGCGAATACAATTTGTTCATTTCAGAGCGATATAACAATGACAACAAGATGTCTCTTCTGTCTGACTACACTAGAATGAGTAATGAAGATTTTGATTGTGCTATAGACGAATGGATATATTCTCTAGAGCACAAAGAAATTAATGATATAATCCTGTTATTGCGCGCCGTTGATTATATTTGTTTTTTTATTGAAAAGAGAATTGTTTCACGTCTTTCTCTTGTTGAATTAAAAAATATTGGCGAGAAATGTCTACTGCACATCATTGGGAATAACCCAGATAATCTGGTGGAAAGCTTCAATAATCCTCTAAATTTTCCTAATCTGCGAGTACAATGCAGCGTTGCTGCTCAGCTGAAAGAAATGGCAAGCAATAAATTAGAATCTGTCAGGGTTAAAGTAGAACGGCAAAAAGCAAGAGAAGCTTGGGAAAATATTTTAAACTCATACACGGATGATATTGTTTTTTCCATATTCGGAGTCTCGTCAGAATGGGCTAGGAAACCTCTCTTCTCATTGATTGACGATAAGGAATTTGTCCGATCGTTTGACAGTGCTCCGTCTAGATTTATTTTTTTATTTGATCGGGTTATTAAGGACAGATATAATACATCTCAAAATTGTAAGGAACTACTAAGAGATGAATATGAGCCATTGAATAATCTTTATCTATATTTGCGCGAAAACCTTATTAATCCTACTGGCGATTCAAAAAGGACATTGCACATGTTCGCCTGCGAGAATCTTTGCGAAAGTATTGATGAAGTATTTAATCTGATTAAACTTCCAATTAAAGATGTTAAAGCCCCATCCTGAGAATACGGGATGGTCGTTCATTCAATATTTTAATGATTAATATATAGCCCATGTATAGCAGTGGAATATTTTTGCACGCCATCAAAAATGAACACCTAGCCCCGGATTGTGGCCAGTTTCGTGCCAATACGTCAGTCTAGTTTTCTATGTGCAGATAAAGATTGCGGATAACACTACCCACGATACGCGAGCGTCCGCTTTCGCTGCTTATGTGTATGTACACATAAGCAGCGTTATGTATACTACGTGATTATGTATAGTGCGCATGTCGAGCTGGCTGTAAGCCCTGTCAATGCTGGCCATTTGGTAGGAGCAGTATCGTGATGCTATACATAAAATTGGTCGATTCGGTGTGTAGTCACCACGACAGGGCTCCGCATGCGCCACAGATCAACACCCCAGCTACCGGTCTGATCCATGGCCACAATGCTGATCAGAGATCTTTGGATCACCATTAACTTACTGCTCGGGAAGGTGGTTGCCTGTGAATCCTAGCACTTCTTCCGATCCGGAAGCCTGACACCAATATTCGGCACCGCCGGTGGGCAGTCATCTTGCTAGAGTCTCCAAAACAGCGTTTATTATGTAGAGCTCGCGAGCAAGGTTCGTCCTTACAAACCCGTCGCAGCAAGGCTCTCAGCTGTACCGCTATACATAATCGCGAGGTATACATAACGCTGCATTGGAGCCATTGAGCTTGCCGTGAGGCGACTGTACTGTTGGTGCGCTGCGAAATCAGGAAGAGGTATTGGTGAGCCAGCCGCCAGTAGCTTTGGCGACTTGCATCGGAAACTGCGGATATGCGCCGATAATGAGTAAAGCACTGGCAAAGGGTGCTTGTTCCTGCCTGTCGCCTCCACCAAAATGTAATCGTCCTCGTAGGATCACTGTGGGAATCCGACCGGCTACCATGGTGTGCCACCAAACTGCATCGACCCTGGCGGGGCAGAGTAGAATGCTCATGGCTCCATTTTCAGATTCCTTTAATGCCTTTTGTATCCACTGCCGGAGTTCTGAAAATGGCGGATTTACAAAACAGAAAGTGCCTCTTCCCCATGAGCGAGCTAAACCGTCATGTGTTTTTGTATAATGTAAATAAGCACGCACGGGTGCGGTTGATCCCTGGCATGGGCTGCAAGGATCAACATCAAATTTTAGTGCGGGAAGCAAAGGATATAGTTGTTCCAAGAGCGAGGCCGGTGTTGTCCAGCAGTTTTCTTTTGCGGTCCACAGCGCGGCGCGAACATTGACCTTCTGTAATTTGATGCGCGATTTGCTGGCCGTGGTTAGGGTCAGATAACTGTCTAGCGTACTCTGGTTCTTTTGTAGCGATTGTATGGTGTTGACGGATAATCCCGATTTTCTTGCAGCAGGACGGATGCCACCCAGTCGCTCTATGCACTGCTCTGGACTGGGGAACAGGTAATACCCGCTTTCTGTCACTGCCGTAATCAGCGTGCGCAGAGAAATATTACCCTGGCTTCGGAGGTGGTAACGTGATCGGCGGGGCAGGGTAGCGAGAACCCCAGCTTGGTCGAGATCGGTCAATAGTCGTATCAGAATATGGGACACAGGCGTCCCATATTCTGATACGGTGGCGGTGGGTGGTTCTTCCCTCGCTGTCATTTCTTCAGTGATCCTGCTTTGAACCTCGTTTGGAAAGTGTCTGTCATCCGCCAATTTTCTTCTTGCGAATGCGTGTGGAGGAGGTCCGCGCTCGAAGGCAGTGACGCGGCTTCGCCACCGTCGGCGAGCACTCCTTCGGCCAACGCCCGCACCGTGGCGAGCACATCCAGCATCCGTGGGATATCGCCGCGAAGGAGCAAGACATCTCCTGCGCCACAGTGCGACTATCTGGGGATATTTTCCTAACGTTGGAGCGCTTGCATCCAATTCCTGGTTCCTGAGCGGCCTTCAAGGTGACTTTCAGGGCGCAAGCGCCCACAAGACGCCGTCTATCATAACAGGGAGATGGAACTGCGGCACCAATTGCAAAGGTATCCGGCTCCTGACCTGGGCCAAAGGGTTTCTGAACTCATGCATCCGCGGAGGGGCTTTTCCCTGCCAGGCCAATCCTGGCATTGGCAACATCAGGATCCTGTTCGGTTACGATCTGATCGATCATGGCTTTCAGATCGGCGCTCACAGCATAGGCAGCGTCCCTGGCGATGTCGTCAGGGACATTGGCCGCCCTGAAGGCGCGATATAAGGCGAGCGGGCTTTTCATGATATAAATCATATAGGATTGCTCCATATAGAGGGTAAGTTGAGGGTAATTCAACCCCTTGGCCGTAACCATTTTCTTTCCTGGCGACTTCCATTTCGCGTGGACTCCATCAATGGGCCAGCGCCTGATGGATGGCGGCAAAGAAGACGATGCCGCCCGCCACCACGGCGAACGCCGTTGCGAAAATGTAGAAAATTGGGTGGAATTCACCTTCAGGATCTTCTTTCTGCAGTTTCCAGCCGGCCAAAAAGAGGGCCAGCGTGACCCACATCCCCGCGCCCATGGCCGGGAGGAGCCAGCCCATTCGTGGGAAGCCTCTGATGACCATAATGGCAACCAGCAGGCCGGTGCATATCCAGGAGAAAGTTGTCGCCAGAATCCAGCTCGGACAGGATTCACGTTTCACATGGTTCATAGAGCCCTCATCAGTGATTCAAACATGTCTTTGGGTCAGGCGCCTCCGCCATGGCCTCAACAACAAATTATCATGACGCCTCATAACTTCAGGGATTTTCAGAATTTACGGGCTGCTGTTAATGACGTGTTACCGCGGGCGGGGATCACGACAAGATGGGTGACCTCGGCAGGGCCGTGGTCATGAACTATGTCGAATGGAGGCTGAGCGCTGATTTTTTTGTCGCTCCCAACAAATCGGGTATTCTATCCAGCAGATCAGAAATAAAAAAACTGTACCACCGGAGCCGTAAATGAGCAGAGCCGCATGTTGAAACTCGAAGACATCCAGAAAAATGCGGCGATCTCCGGTCTGGAACCTGGCCAGGTGGTACGCATTGTGACGACGGAGCCGGCGGGGGACCATGCCCTCACCGTCTACTACAAGACGGCAGATGGAAGCCTGCGCGAACGCATGCTTTTTCGTGGCGACGAGTCCAGTCTGTCATTAGCCGATGCCGGACGCCCCTGGGCTTTCGTTGCCCCGGGAGAAGACTTCAAACTGGGAGTCGAAGCCTACCGGATCAACCTCGCCTATCTCTTCGACCCCATGATGGCGGTGCACACCTCCAACGTGGAGCCCTTGCCGCACCAGATCACCGCCGTCTATGAGTCCATGCTGCCCCGCCAGCCCCTGCGTTATGTGCTGGCCGACGACCCCGGCGCGGGCAAAACCATCATGGCCGGTCTGTTCATCCGTGAGTTATTGATGCGGGCCGATGCCCGCCGGGTGCTGATTGTCGCCCCTGGCAGTCTGGTCGAGCAGTGGCAGGACGAAATGTTCGAGAAATTCGGTCTGTCCTTCACCCTGTTCTCCCGCGAGCAGGTAGAGGCATCGCGCAGCGGCAATCCCTTTGAAGATATCGACCTGCTGGTCGCCCGGGTCGATCAGTTGGCCCGCAGGGAAGAACTGCAGGACAAACTCCGCAGCTCCCATTGGGATCTGATCGTTGTGGACGAAGCCCACAAGCTCTCCGCCAGTTACTTCGGCAATAAGGTAAACAAAACCAAGCGCTTTCTGCTGGGCGAGACATTAGGGTCCATCACCCGTCATTTTCTGCTGATGACGGCGACCCCCCACAACGGTAAGGAAGAAGACTTCCAGTTGTTCATGTCCCTGCTGGACGCCGACCGTTTCTACGGCAAGTTCCGCGATGGCGCCCACAAAGTCGATGTCACCGACCTGATGCGCCGTATGGTCAAAGAAGACATGCTGCGCTTTGACGGCAGCAAGCTCTTCCCCGAACGCCGGGCCATCACCGCCAATTACCAGCTTTCCGACCCGGAAGCCGCGCTTTATGCTGCTGTCACCGATTACGTCAAAGAAGAAATGAACCGTGCCGACCAACTGGATGGCCAGCGCAAAGGCACCGTCGGCTTCGCGCTGACGGCCTTGCAGCGTCGTCTGGCCTCCAGCCCCGAAGCCATTTACCAATCCCTGAAACGCCGTCGCAACAAACTCCAGCGCCGAGTTGAAGAAGAAAAGCTCCGCCAGCGCGGCCAGTTACTGGCGGAAACATTGGATTCGGACCGCTTTAATCAGGTCAGCGACGACATCTGGGAATCCGCCGACACCCTTACCCCCGACGCCTACGAAGAATTTGAAGAAGAAGTCGTCGATCAGGCCACCGCCGCCCAGACCATTGCCGAACTGGAAGCGGAAATCATCATTCTCGAAGGGCTGGAAGAACAGGCCCGGCAGGTCGTGCACTCTGGCCAGGATCGCAAGTGGGACGAACTCTCCAACCTGCTGCAATCGCCCGCCATGCGCGAAGACAATGGCCTACAGCGCAAATTGATCATTTTTACCGAGCACCGCGACACCCTCAACTATCTCGCCGTCAAAATTCGTGGACTGATCGGCAATGAAGACGCCGTGACCATGATTCACGGTGGCATCAAGCGCGAAGAACGCCGCAAGGTCCAGGAGCTGTTCCGTAATGACCCCACCGTTCGGGTACTGCTCGCCACCGACGCGGCGGGCGAGGGCGTCAATCTGCAAAACGCGCACCTGATGGTCAACTACGACCTGCCCTGGAATCCCAACCGGCTGGAGCAGCGCTTTGGCCGTATCCACCGCATCGGCCAAACCGAAGTCTGCCACCTCTGGAATATGGTTGCCGCCGAAACCCGCGAGGGCGATGTTTTTCAGCGCCTCTTTGATAAACTCGAAGTCGAGCGCCAGGCATTGGGTGGACGGGTTTTTGACATTCTCGGTGAGGTTTTTGAGGAAAAAAGCCTTAAGGATCTGCTGATCGAAGCCATCCGTTATGGTGCCGATCCCGAAGTGCGTGCCCGCATGTGGCAAAAGATTGACGGTGCACTGGATACCCAGCACCTGGAAGCCATCCTCCAGCGCAATGCCCTCTGCGAAGAAGTCATGGATACCAGCCGCCTTTTCGCCATTAAAGAAGAAATGGAGAAGGCCGAAGCCCGCAAACTCCAGCCCTATTTCATTCGCGCCTTTTTCCAGCAGTCCTTCCAGCAACTCGGCGGGACATTGCGCCCCCGTGAGGCGGGCCGTTACGAGATCACCCATGTTCCCGCCAGCATCCGTGAGCGGGACCGGCAGATTTCCGGGCGGGATCGCCGCAACAGCAATCCGGTTTTGCCCCGTTATGAACGGGTCTGTTTCGAGAAACAATATGTGCGCATTAACGACCGTCCTGGCGCCGCAATGGCCAGCCTGCTGCATCCCGGCCACCCGCTCATGCAGGCGGTGACTGACATTGTTCTGGAACAACACCGGAATCAACTCAAGCAGGGCGCCATCCTCGTGGATCCCGCCGACACCGGGCTGACGCCCAGGGTCCTGTTCATGGTCGATCATTCGGTAAAAGAAGGCGCCGACCCCACGCGCGTCGTATCCCGGCGGATGCAGTTTGTGGAAATCGACCCGCAGGGCAACACTATCAACGCCGGTTGGGCTCCGCATCTCGACCTGCAGCCACTCGATCCTGCCGATCACCCCTTGCTTGCGGATATTCTGGCCGCGCCCTGGATCACCCAGGGCCTGGAGGCTCAGGCACTCCGCTACGCCTCGGCGCATCAGGTGCCCGAGCATTTCGACGAAGTGCGGCAGCGCCGCGAAGCCATCGTGGACAAGACCCTCGCCGCCGTTCAGGAACGGCTGGTCAAAGAAATTAACTACTGGTCGGATCGTTACATCAAGCTGCAAGACGATATTTCTGCCGGTAAGGACGTGCGCTTGAATCTGGAGAACGTCCGCCGCACCATTGATGATCTCTCTGCACGCAGGGAATCCCGCGAGAAAGAACTGCTGGCCATGCGTCACGTGATCTCAGCCACTCCCGTCGTGCTGGGTGGCGCACTGGTAATTCCGGCAGGGCTGCTAGCCCGGCGCAAAGGCGAAACGACCGGCTGGACCGCCGATGCCGCCGCCCGTGCCCGTGTGGAGTGGATCGCCATGCAGTCGGTGATGGACGCGGAACGCACCCTTGGCCATGAAGTCATCGATGTTTCCGCACAGAAATGCGGCTGGGACGTCACCAGCATGCCCGCTGCTGTTAACGGCAGGCTTCCCCCCTCCCGCCACATTGAGGTGAAAGGCCGCGCCAAGGGCAGCAGCACCATCACCGTCACCCGCAACGAAATCCTCTACGGGCTGAATCAGCAGGATAAGTTCATCCTGGCCATCGTGCTGGTGGATGGTGAGCAGCACGAGGGGCCATACTACGTGCGCAAGCCCTTTACGCAGGAACCGGATTGGGCGGTCACCAGTATCAATCTGGATTTGGCGGAGTTGCTCCGAAAGGGAGAACAAGCATGAGACTCCACAAGATTGTCTTGAAGAACTTTCGCCTTTTCCCAGCACTGGAATGTACGCTGCACCCGGAGCTGACAGTACTGGTGGCAGACAATGGCGGCGGGAAAACCAGTATTTTGGACGCCATTTCCGTAGCGATGGGCACCTATCTGGGGGCCTTCCCCACGGGTAAGGGTGCAGGAATCAAACCAGCAGACGTGTTTTCCCGGGTCGATGATCAGGAATTGGGCCGCATGCAAACGGTCTATCCCGCCAGTATTTATGTCTGGGGCACGCTCTGGGAAAATGGAGATACTATTAATTGGGTGCGGGAATTAAAGTCTGCCAAGTCGCATACGACGGTTAAATATGCCAAGTCACCTTCGATTTATGCAAACCATCTTCAAGATTTCGATACAAACGAACCGGAAGATTGGCCGCTACTGGCTTTCTACGGCACCGGACGTTTGTGGAACCAAAAACATCTGACAGGGGCAAAACTTACTTCCTCTGGATTTAATGTCCGCGCAGCTGGGTACTTAGACTGCATGGAACCCGCATCCAGTTTTAAATATTTTGTAGACTGGTTTGGCCTTGCATACCGATCTATATTTCAATCGAAGCTCCGCTTTGCGGAAGCACAGCCAAATGCAACGCGCCAGGATATAGATGCGCATACGAGCGCTTTTTCTCCTTTGGTGGATGCGGTACGTGGTGCCGTGGATACGGTGCTTGCGCCTTCTGGATGGGGATCTATCAATTATTCAGAGACACTGCAGACGCTGACGGCGAAACATGAACAATATGGTGTGCTGGAGGTGGGACAGCTCAGTGATGGTATTCGTAATGTGATCGCCATGGTAGGTGATATCGCCTTTCGTGCGGTCCAACTCAACGCACATCTCGGCGCGCGCGCGGCACTGGAAACATCGGGCATTGTTCTCATTGATGAAGTGGATATGCATCTTCATCCATCCTGGCAGCAGGTGATTTTGAAAGGTCTTCGCGAAGCATTTCCGCGTCTGCAACTCATCGTCACCACACATAGTCCACAAGTATTAAGTACCGTAAAAAAGGAAAATATCCGTGTACTCGGGCGTAATGCCTCAGGCACGTTTATAGCGGAACCGCCCTTTGCCATGACCTACGGTGAACCCAGTGGCGATGTGTTGCACAGCGTTATGATGGTTGACCCACAGCCTCCTGTTGTGGAGAAACCCGACCTCCAACGTTTTACAGAGTTGGTGGACCAAGGTGCTTATGCGTCTGAGGAAGCACAAAACCTGATGCAGACGCTGACGGTAGCCCTCGGCGCGCAACACCCCCAATTGCAACGTCTGCAACGTAACATTCAACGTCAAAGCGTGCTAAAGCCGTGAAATCATGAGATCAATCACTCAACAAGGCACAGGCGGTTTTGACCTCGAGCAAGCGCATACCCGTCCGCCTCAAACGCCGGCAGAAGCCAACAGCCGTTGGCAGTGTTTTGCCCATAAGCCTATGGTTCTGGACGCCTTGAAAAACGAGCAGTATCAGCTTTGCTGCTACAGTGAATTACGCGCTGACGAGGAAGGCCTGGGCTACCACATTGAGCACATCGAAAACAAAAGCCAGAACCCGCAGCGTACCTTTGATTACAGAAATCTTGCGGCCAGTGCCTTGCATAGTCATGACTTGTCGCTTCTCAACCGGGGTGAGGCCTTTGGTGGCCATGCTGCTGGCAAACAACAGGCCTGCGATATGGGGCGCTTTGTCTCGTGTCATCAGCCCGACTGTGCGCGATACTTTGCTTATCTTTCGGATGGCCGCGTGATACCCCGTCTTGGGTTAAGCAGCATTGAGCGTGACCATGCACAATACACCATTGAACTACTCAATTTAAACAGCCCTTATTTGCTGACACTGCGGCAGCAATGGTGGAATGAACTGGACGATTTATATTCAGAACACATTACAAAGGGATGGGCTCTTGCCGATCTGGCAGCCATTGACCTTGTGCCAACGGGGCAAAAGCTCAGCCGTTTTTTCAGCCTCACCCGCCAATTTTTCGGTCAAGTCGCCGAGAACGTCTTACATCTGCACGCACCGGAACTGGTATGACCCCCATAAAAACCCCCAAAAAACTCATCGAAGTCGCCCTGCCTCTGGACAAAATCAACGTCGCCGCAGCTCGGGAAAAGTCCATCCGCCACGGCCACCCCAGCACCTTGCACCTGTGGTGGGCGCGGCGGCCTTTGGCTGCGGCGCGGGCGGTGATTTTTGCGCAGATGGTCAACGACCCCGGTTATCAGCAGGGCGGCGGTTTCAAATATGGAATGAACAAGGAAAAGGCGGCCATCGAGCGTGAGCGCCTGTTCAAAATCATCGAAGAGCTCGTGCTCTGGGAGAACACCAACAACGAAACCGTGCTGGCCGCCGCCCGTGCCGAAATCCTCCGTAGTTGGCGCGAAACCTGCGAACTCAATAAAACCCACCCGCAGGCCGCCGAACTGTTCAACCCCGACAAATTGCCCGCCTTTCATGACCCCTTTGCCGGTGGTGGTGCCTTACCGCTGGAAGCGCAGCGGCTGGGGCTGGAAAGCTACGCCTCTGACCTCAACCCTGTGGCCGTCACCATCAATAAGGCCATGATCGAGATTCCGCCCAAGTTTGCTGGCCTGCCCCCCGTAGGGCCGGTGCCGGAAGTGCAGGGCAAGCGCAGCGCCGACATGTTTGCCAAAAACTGGCAGGGAGCCCAGGGTTTGGCCGAGGATGTGCGCCGTTATGGCGCGTGGATGCGGGCGGAAGCCGAAAAACGCATCGGCCATCTTTACCCCAAAATCGAAGTCACCGCCGATATGGTGGCCGAGCGCCCCGACCTCGCGCCGCTGTTCGGTCAAAAACTCACGGTTATCGCCTGGCTCTGGGCGCGCACCGTCAAAAGCCCTAACCCCGCCTTCAGCCACGTGGATGTGCCGCTGGCCAGTACCTTTGTGCTCAGCAGCAAGGCGGGCAAGGAGGCGTATGTGCAGCCGGTGGTGGAAGGCGATTGCTATCACTTTACGGTGAAGATGGGGGGGCCGCCACAGAGTGCTAAAGGTGGCACCAAGCTGGCACGCGGGGCGAATTTTCGCTGTCTGATGTCGGATTCACCGATTGAGCCGAAATACATCAAAGCTGAGGGCATTGAAGGGCGAATCGGGCAGCGGCTTATGGCGATTGTTGCCGAAGGGGTGCGTGGGCGCGTATATCTGAACCCCACAGGAGAGCATGAAGCGATTGCAGCACGGGCACTTCCAGAATGGCGACCGGAAACTGCATTGCCCAACGATCCGCGCAATTTTTGGACGCCGGCTTATGGCCTGACCACCTACGCCGACCTCTTCACCCCCCGCCAACTCGTGGCACTGACGACTTTTGCCGACCTCGTGCCCGAAGCCATCGCCCGCGTGCGCGAGCATGCGGAGCGGGCTTTTGGCGCGTTGGCCGAAAGCCGGATGCAGGCCGCAAGCATACGCCCCGAAGATGCCGCCCATCACTCCGAAATCGCCGCCCTGCTCGACCCGAAGCCACTCGACCAAGGCGGCACCGGCGCCGCAGCCTATGCGGAGGCGGTGGGGGTGTATTTGGCGCTTCTGGTCGACCAGGTGGCCAATCATTCGTCCTCAATATGTGGCTGGAATCACCCAAACACACAACTGCGCAGCGTTTTTTCTCGGCAAGCACTCCCAATGACTTGGGATTATGCTGAAACAAACGTATTTTCAGACTCGTCTGGCAGTTTTAATAATTTATTCGAGCGCCAACTTAAGGGTTTTGTAGCACTAGGAAATGTAGGGAGTGGAATTGCGCTTCAGGCCGATGCTTCTAGTCAAGAAATAAGTACCCAGAAAGTGATTTCCACCGACCCACCTTATTATGACAACATCGGCTATGCCGACCTATCAGATTTTTTCTATGTCTGGTTGCGCAAGAGTCTAAAACCTATTTTCCCGAATCTCTACGCCACACTGGCTGTACCCAAGGCCGAAGAATTGGTGGCTACCCCCTATCGCCATGGAGGAAAAACGGAGGCCGAGGCTTTCTTCCTCGACGGCATGACTCGTGCCATGCACAATCTTGCCGTGCGTGCACATCCAGCGTTTCCCGTCACGATTTATTACGCATTCAAGCAAAGCGATACTCAAGATGATATTGGTACCCACAGCACCGGATGGGAGACCTTTTTAGATGCCGTTCTTCGAGCAGGCTTTGCACTCACAGGCACTTGGCCAATGCGAACAGAAAAAGAAGGGCGCGTCATAGGCAACGGCACCAACGCCCTAGCCTCCAGCATCATCCTCGTCTGCCGCCCGCGTGCCCTGGATGCGCCCAGCATCAGCCGCCGCGCCTTCCTCCGCGAACTCAATGCCGCGCTCCCTGATGCCCTTCTCGACATGACCCGCGGTGGCGTCAATTCGCCCGTCGCCCCGGTGGATTTGAGCCAGGCCATCATCGGCCCCGGCATGGCCATCTTCAGCCAGTACAGCGCCGTGCTGGAGGCCGACGGCACGCCCATGCGCGTCAAAACCGCGCTGCAACTCATCAACCGCTTTTTTGCCGAAGACGACTTCGACCACGACACCCAGTTTTGTCTGTCCTGGTTTGAGCAGCAGGGCTGGGCCACTGGCAAATTCGGTGAGGCCGATGTGCTGGCCCGAGCCAAGGGCACCAGCGTCGGCCACCTGAGCGAGTCTGGCATGGTGGACAGCAGCGGCGGCAACCTTCGATTGCTCAAATGGGCCGAACTGCCGCGTGACTGGCCACCCGACACCCATAGCAAAGCCCCCGTGTGGCAAGCCCTGCATCAACTCATCCGTGCCCTCAATCAGGACGGCGAAACCACCGCCGGTGCCCTGCTGGCACGCATGCCCGATCAGGCCGAAGCCATACGCGCTCTCGCATATCGTCTATATACCCTCTGCGAGCGCAAAAGCTGGGCCGAAGATGCCCGCGCCTACAACGAACTGGTGGCCGCATGGAACGGCATTGAACAGGCGGCAGGGGAGTCGGGCGTCGTCGAAACGCAGAGGCCACTGATCTAACATGAGTGATTCGGCTATGACCAACGCGGTGCTGATCGGCGAAGTCCGCGACCTGATTGATCAGGCACGGCAGCATGTGGCCCAGACGGCCAACAGCACGCTGACGATGTTGTATTGGCAGGTCGGCGAAAGAATCCGCCGCGAAGTGTTGCGCGAGGGGCGGGCGGAGTATGGCGAGGAGATTGTGTCGACGTTGTCGACACAATTGGTCAGGGCGTATGGTCGCGGTTTTGGCTTGCGTAGCCTGCGCCGCATGCTCCAGTTCACTGAGCTTTTCCCCGATGAACAGGTGGTCACCTCCCTCTCCTCAGCCTTGAGCTGGAGTCACTTCATCGAAATATTGCCGCTCAAACAGCCACTGGAACGCGACTATTACGCCGAACTTTGCCGCATAGAGCGCTGGAGTGTACGCACCCTGCGTGAGCGCATCGGCAGTCAGCTCTATTTGCGCACGGCCATTTCCAAACAACCGGAAGCGGTGATTCAGGCAGAAATCAGCCACTTGCGCGCAGGGGGGCAAATGACCCCGGATATGGTTTTCCGCGATCCTTACATGCTCGATTTTCTCGGCTTACCGGATGGTTACAGTGAGCGCGACCTGGAATCCGCCATTCTGCGCGAAATGGAACGGTTTCTGTTGGAACTGGGTGCGGGTTTCACCTTTGTGGCCCGGCAAAAACGCATCAGCGTCGGACCGGATGATTTCTATCTGGACTTGCTCTTCTATCACCGTCAATTACACCGGCTGGTGGCGGTTGAGCTGAAACTGGAGAAATTTGCCCCCGCACACAAAGGGCAAATGGAGTTGTATTTACGCTGGCTCGACAAATATGACCGCGCCCCCGGAGAAGAGTCGCCGATCGGTTTGATCCTATGCGCCAGCGCCCATGCGGAACAGGTGGAGTTGATGGATTTGACCACCGCCAACATCCGCGTCGCCGAATATCTGGCCCATATTCCCGATATGCAGTTAATGCAGGCGCAATTGCACCGTGCTGTTTTGTTGGCCCGCGAACGCGCTGCCAGTGGTCAGTTGTCGCACGAACCAGATGCCGCAGGAGAGGACGTATGAGCCACAAGTCAGGGCGAAAAATTGCCATCATCCACAACTGTAGATTGTGGTTGTATGCGGGTACGGCAATGGTTCCGACGCCTATTTTAAGCGAGATATAGCCATGCTAAAAAGTGTACGCATCAAGAACTTCGGCGTGTTACCCAACGATGAATACCGCTTTTCATCGGGTTTGAATGTGGTCGTTGGCGAAAACGGACTGGGCAAAACGCAACTGCTCAAGCTGATTTACGCGGTTCTTAAAGTGCATGTAGATTCAAAAGAATATACGAAAACCGCCTTGCAAAAGGCCTATGCAGACAAACTGGTGGGCGTGTTCCGGCCCGATGCGTTAGGCCGATTGGTCAAAAGGCGGCAGGGGCAGGACAAATGCGAGTTGGTCTTCACCATGAAGGATGGCCAGCAATCTTGTGCGTTCAGCTTCGCAACACGCGCCAGTGTCGCGGTGCAAGTAGATGAAACGCCGACAACGGACCAGCATGCACCAGCAGTATTCCTGCCAACCAGAGAATTACTGACACTTTGTCCCTGGTTTGGGCCATTTTACGATAATTATCATGTGCCCTTTGAGGAAACCTGGCGGGACACTGTCTCGCTGTTGGGGACCCCTGGGCTGAAAGGCCTAAAGGAGTTGACCGTAGGGCATTTGCTGATACCCATTGAAGCCTATATGGGGGGTAAGGTCACTGTAGACGCTGCAACGGGCGAGATTTACCTGAATAAACCCGGTGAAAGTCGAATGGAAATGCCTTTGGTCGCGGAAGGGCTACGTAAAATGGCGATGCTTGCACGCCTCATCAGTACAGGGATTCTGCTTGAAAAGGGTTATCTGTTCTGGGATGAACCGGAAAGCAACCTGAATCCCAAGCTCATCAAAGTGGTTGCCGAAAGTATTATGCATATCTGCAATCAGGGCATTCAGGTTTTTGTAGCCACGCACTCCTTGTTCTTGCTGCGCGAGCTGGAAATACTGGCGGCGCAATCGCGGTTTGAAAGCGTAAAACGGCGTTATTTTGCTTTAAAAGCAACACCTGATGCCCCAGAAGAAACGGCCGTTGAGCAGGGTGATAGTACAGACGAGTTGCAAACGCTGGTATTGCTGGACGAAGAGCTGATGCAATCCGACCGTTATTTGGCGATGGAAGACTGACATGGCAGTCATTCAACAGGTGATTACAGAGGGAAACCTGGTCTTTACCTTTAAGGTGGACGCATTAGCCAGTCAGTATGATGATTGGTCACATTATCGCGGACAATTCAGCACGGTTTGTGGCGGAAGCAAGGCAGTAGATATCGTCTATGCAGAGTCATCCCCATCGCGGACGTGGTTGATTGAGGTGAAAGATTATCGCGTTCACCCACGAACAAAGGTCATCGATTTGGCCGATGAAGTGGCCATGAAGGTAAGGGACACTCTGGCAGGGCTGGTTTCGGCAAAATGTCATGCGAATGATGTGGCTGAAAAAAAGCTTGCCGCGAAATTGCTGAAGTGCCGGGAACTCCGGGTGGTGCTGCATCTTGAATTGCCTGCGCGGCAGTCCCGGTTGCGACCGCGCGCCATAGATCCTGCTCTGGTGTTGCAGAAGTTAAGGTCGCTGATTAAAGCTGTTGACCCGCATCCTGCGGTAGTCGATCAGCATACACTTAAGCCCGATATGACCTGGACAGTGAGATAAGAATATGACACTAAAACCCTGGCGCGAAGTCGCCGTTCCCCATGAAGACGTACTCAAGGGCACCTTTCAGCAGGCCGAATTCGCTGCCGATCTGTCACGGGTGCATGCCGGGACCGCTGCCCGCGATTATCAGGACCCGGTGCTGTTCTTCCAGCGCACCTTCATCACCGAAGGCATGGGCCTGCTGCTCCACTCGGTCGTCCGGCGTTTATCGGGACAGGGCGGCGACCCGGTGATTCAGTTGCAGACCGCATTTGGCGGCGGCAAGACCCATACCATGCTGGCGGTATATCACCTGGCTCAAGGCACAGTCCCGGTCAGCGAACTGCAGGGCGTGCCCGCCATTCTGGATGCTGCGGGCGTGACCGAACTCCCCCGCGCCCGGGTGGCGGTGCTGGACGGCATCAAATCCTCCCCCAACCAGCCCTTCATGCACGAGGGGCGTGCCATTCATACTCTTTGGGGCGACCTGGCGTGGCAATTGGGAGGTGCGGAAGGATATGCGCTGGTCGCTGATGCGGATTCATCAGGCACCTCGCCGGGCAAGGCGGTTCTGGAAACCTTGCTCGCCCGTTACGCGCCCTGCGTGATCCTGATCGACGAACTGGTGGCCTATATTCGCCAGTTTGAAGAAGGCAAAACCCTGACTGGCGGCAGCTTCGATTCCAACCTGAGCTTTGTGCAGGCATTGACCGAGGCACTGAAAGCAGTCCCCACCGCCGTACTGCTGGCATCCCTGCCGGAGTCGGACAAGGAGGCGGGCAGTCAGCGCGGCGTGCGTGCACTGGAAGCCCTGTCCCATTATTTCGGCCGTATTCAGGCACTCTGGAAGCCAGTGGGTAGCGAGGAGGCCTTCGAGATCGTCCGACGTCGCCTCTTCAGCAGCATCAACGATAAACTGGCGGCAGAATCCGTGTGCAGGGCCTTCGCCGATTATTACACCGCCAACAGCGCCGACTTTCCCCACGAAACCCAGGAAAGCCGTTATTACGAGCGACTGGTGCACGCCTATCCCATCCACCCGGAAGTCTTCGCTCGCCTTTATGAAGACTGGTCTTCGCTGGAGAATTTTCAACGCACACGGGGCGTGTTGAAACTGATGGCCAAAGTCATCCACCGGCTCTGGAAGGATAACGACAAAGACCTGCTGATCATGCCGGGCAGTTTCCCGCTGGCCGATGCCGATACCCGCAACGAGATGATCTACTACCTGCCGCCGGGCTGGGATCCGGTCATCGAGCGCGATGTGGATGGCGAACGCGCCGAAACCACTGAGATCGAAAACCGCGACACTCGCCTCGGCAGTGTGCAAGCTTGCCGTCGTACCGCCCGCGCCATCTTTTTGGGCAGCGCGCCGAGCACCGCCAACCAGATGGTGCGCGGCATTGAACTGGAGCGGGTCGCTCTGGGTGCGGCTCAGCCCGATCAACAGGTTGGCCTTTACAAGGATGCCCTGCGCCGCCTGAGCGACCGCCTGCACTACCTGAACAGCGGTAACAACCGCTACTGGTTCGATACCCGCCCCAACCTGCGCCGTGAAATGGAAGATCGCAAACGCCGTTTTCAGGAGAAAGAGGACGTATTCCCTGTCATCAGGGATCGTCTGCAGCGCATGTTTAGCGGCGGTGCC
>JAAOMR010000294.1 GCA_018853935.1 Acidithiobacillus ferrivorans | reverse complement strand
CCCGCCGAAAATGCCCACCAGATCAAAAATGGCACAGAGTATAGGCACGACGATGATCCCCGCCCAGAGGCGGGGTGCCACTACCCAGGCAAACGGGTTGACTGCCATCATTTCCATGGCGCTTAACTGCTCCGTCGCCTTCATGGAACTGATTTCGGCGGTCAGCGCCGACCCCGCCCGCCCGGCGAAGAGCAGCGCCGTCAGCACTGGCCCCAGTTCGCGCAGGAGCGACAGGGCGACCAGGGTACCCAGTGCCGAAGTCGCGCCAAAGCGCACCAGTGCGTAATAGCCCTGAAAGCCCAGCACCATGCCGGTGAAGAAAGCAGCGACAACCATCAGCAGCAGTGACCGCACCCCAAAGCCATACACCTGCTTTAGCAGTTGCTGAAAGCTGAAATGGCGGTTAATCACCGCTACCAAGCTCCATAGCAGAAAACGGGTCGCCGCACCCAGGTTGGGAATCGTCAGCAATACCCGCCGCCCCAGGTTCGGCACAAAGTCCAGAAAGGCCATAACCTAAACCACCTCGCCGGCCGCCGTTGAGCCCGTCAAAGCCGTCGCAAAATCGTCTTTTGCGGGATAATGGAAGGGCACCGGCCCATCAGGCTGCCCACCGAGAAATTGCCGGGCCAGTTCTGAATCACTGGCCCGCAAGGCTGCTGGCGAACCTTCCGCAATAATTTTGCCACCCGCGAGGATATAACCGTAATCTGCAATAGAAAAAGTCTCCTGCACATCGTGACTGACGAGAATACTGGTCGCACCCAAGGCATCATTGAGACGGCGGATCAGAGTCGCGATAATTCCCACACTAATGGGGTCCAAGCCGGTAAAGGGCTCATCATAAAAAATCAGCATCGGGTCCATGACCACCGCACGGGCCAGCGCCACCCGCCGACCCATGCCGCCGGAGAGCTCGGCGGGCATCAATCCAGCCGCACCCCGCAATCCCACCGCCTCCAGCTTCATCAACACCAGTTTACGCAAGATACTCTCGTTCAGCCGGAAATGGCGGCGCAGCGGAAAAGCAACATTCTCAAAGGCGCTAAAATCGGTAAACAGGGCGCTGTGCTGAAAAAGCATGCCCATGCGGCGCCGTAATCGGTATACCCCCTCAAAATCCAGCGCTTGCAGATCCTGCCCTGCCACCCGTATGCGCCCAGACTGAGGCGCCAGGGTGCCGGCCATCAGATTCAGCAGAGTCGTCTTGCCGCCACCGCTCGCGCCCATGAGGGAGACGATGGCCCCTTGGGGAATACGCATATCCACCCCCGCCAGGACCGGATGCGGTCCTCGGGAAAAACGCACGTTTTCCAGTTCAACAAGGGCCTCAGCGGCCATGGGCACTCTCTGCTTTTGCGATCATGGCGCACAGTATAAACCGAACGGTCAGCGTGGGGCCAGAACGCCGCGCAGAAACGACGAAAATCATACCTCGTTACCCGCTAAAAACCCTTGCATCCTCAGCGCAGAAGTGTATAGTTCGTCGTCTGTTTCCACGGCACCGAAAGCAGTTACTAAGGGGGTCAGTCCTTAAGAGACTTGGAGCAAGGCATCGTTCCAGCAAGGTAGGGCATAAAACCAAGTACTGTCTGGGGGTGCACGGGAGCTACTTCTTAACCGTTTATTAACTTTGGTAAGGGGGGCACCTATGCGCTCATTGGGACATCAAATCGTCGCAGATTTTTACCATTGTGACGGCAGTACCTTGTCTGATGTTGATTATGTTACAGATGCCATGCTCGAGGCCGCCCGGCGTGCCAATTGCACCATCGTGACGCAAACTTTTCACCACTTCTCGCCCTACGGGGTGAGCGGCGCCGTCATCGTCGCCGAGTCGCATCTGGCCATTCACACCTGGCCGGAATATGGTTACGCCGCGGTGGATATTTTCACCTGCGGCGATATCATCCAGCCCGAGGAGGCCTTGAATTATCTCAAGGAAGCCTTTGGCGCCGGGCAAGTCTCCACCATGGAGATGAAGCGCGGGCAAGTGGACATGATGGGCGTTCCTGCCCATGAGTTGCGCGTCAAGCCGGTTCTCTGCGCTTGAAATGACCCACTGCGGTAACGGGCGGACCTGGATAATCGGTCCGCCCTTTTCTTTTACTGGAATCTTCCGCAAAATCCCCCGCGAGCCCCCCCACCATTCCCAGCGTTGAGAGAGACGGTTATGAGCACAGAACTGTGGTACACCGAGCGTTATGAAGAACACGGCGCAGCATTGAGCCTGAAAATCCGCGAAGTTCTGCATCGCGAGCAGAGCCCTTATCAAAGCATTGAGATTTTTGAGACCGAACAGTTCGGCACCCTCATGACCCTGGATGGATTGGTTATGGTCACCGACCGCGACAATTTCCTCTACCACGAGATGATGAGCCATCCGGCGCTGTTTACCCATCCGGCACCCAAACGGGTACTGATTATTGGCGGCGGCGACTGTGGCACCCTGCGCGAGGTTTTGCGCCATCGGGAAGTGGAAGAAGTCGTGCAGGTAGAACTGGATGAGCGGGTCACGCGGGTTGCGGAGCGTTTTTTTCCGGAACTCTGTGAGAATAATAATGACCCGCGTGCCCATTTTCACTTTACCGATGGCATCGCCTGGGTCACCGAAGCCAAAGCCGGACGTTATGATGTAATCATCGTTGACTCTACCGATCCGGTCGGACCGGCGGCGGGGCTTTTCGCCACGGACTTTTACGCGGCGTGCCACCAGGCGCTGGCAGATCAGGGCGTGCTGGTGGCCCAGTCTGAATCTCCCCTGTTACATGCCGACCTGATCCGTCAGTGCCAGCAGCGCATGACGGAAGCAGGCTTTGATGCGGTGAACAGTGTGTACTTCCCGCAGTTCTGCTATCCCTCCGGCTGGTGGAGCGGGACACTGGGACGCAAAGGTCTGGCTATGGATGCGTTTCGCGCTGATGATGCTAATGCTTTTTCGGGCACGCATTATTATCACGCCGGGATGCAACAGGCGGCACAGGTCGCGCCAGCCTTTCTGCTGCCCTGAACGATCATCGCCGGGCAGGTGTTTGAATCAGCCAGCGCGCGGCCCGCTGACCGGGCGCTGCGGGCGATAATTCCACAGATGCAGGGCGGGGATTTCGTGCTCCCAACCCAGGCAAGAAATACTGCCTGGGTCCAGGTGCAGATGATCACCAAAACGCAACTCCAGCCCCAGCCAACGGGCGGCCAGCGCCCGCAGAATGTGGCCATGGGCAAAACACAGCACATGACGGCGGCCCTTCGCATCCCATTCCTCGAGCAGCCCGTCGCAACGGGCACTGACGACTTCCGGACTTTCACCACCCGGTCCACCACAACGGAAAATGCTCCATTCCGGATTTTCCCGGCGAATTTCGGCGGTCGTCATACCCTCATAGCGGCCATAGCGCCACTCACAGAGTCCCTGGTGCAGTTCAGGATCGGCAAAACCCGCGAGAATGGCCGTGTGCTGCGCCCGCAGCATAGGGCTGGAGTAAACACCATCAAAATGCCCTTGCTCCACAAAATATTTCCAGAGCGCTTGCGCGTCTACCCGGCCCGCCGCCGTCAATGCCACATCGGTCACCGAGGTATGTTTGCCGCTATCCGACCACTCCGTCATACCGTGCCGCACCAGGGTAATGGATTCTATCTTCATGAAAAGCCTCCAGAAGCTGGTGCTCATTCTGCTTAACTATAGAACCTGAGCATCTGTACATCTTGATAGCCCCGACCATGCCCTGAACCAGCAATTTTCCCGATGACTGCGACTGGGCCTGGATTGCCTGTCCGGCAACCCGTTGCTCATGACTCAAGAGTGGATCGCCGATTCTTCAGCGTATGGGTGGTCCGCTATACCTCCGCTTCGCCTTCATCGCTGCCCGTTTCTTTGAAGGCAGCGGGGTCCAGGTGATAGCGGCGCAGCAGGCGATAAAACTCCGTTCGGTTGCGCTGCGCCAATTGCGCAGCCTGACTCACGTTGCCCCGTGTCATGCGCATAATCTGGATCAGATAATGCATTTCGAAACGGCCCTTGGCATCGGCCAGGGGCATGACTTCACCCTCTCTGTCGCGCAAAGCGTGGCGGATGAGGGGCGCACCGATTCGCGGAGTGGTAGACAGCACCACCGCCTGTTCAATGACGTTGGCCAGTTGCCGGACGTTACCCGGCCAGGGCGCTCCCACCAGCAGTTCCATGGCCTCCGGCGCGATACCACGGACATCCTTGCGGTTTTTGGCCGCCGTATCGCGTAAAAAAAACTCGGCCAGCAGCGGGATATCCTCGGGGCGCTCAGCCAGGGCAGGCAGATCCAGAGTCACCACACAAAGACGATAATAGAGATCATCCCGGAACCGCCGGGCAGCCATCTCCTGCTCCAGATCCCGATGACTTGCAGAGATGATCCGCACATCCACGGCGATGCTCTCGGTGGCGCCAACAGGGCGGATGACCCGTTCCTGCAGGGCCCGTAGCAGCTTGACCTGCAAGGAGAGAGGCATGTCGCCAATTTCATCGAGAAAGAGTGTGCCGCTATCCGCCGCCTGAAACAGCCCCTGATGATTATTGGCCGCGCCGGTAAAGGCGCCCTTTTTATGTCCGAAGAGTTCGGACTCCAGGAGTTGTTCGGGAAAAGCGGCACAGTTAAGTGCGATAAAGGCCTGATTACGGCGCGGACTGGCCTGATGAATGGCCTGCGCCAGTAATTCTTTACCCGTACCGCTGGCACCATGCACAAAAACACTGGCATCAGACGCTGCTACCAGACGCGCCTGATCCAGCACCGTCTGCATTTTTGGACTGCGGGTCAGGATGCGGTCCCAACTGGAGTCCCTGCCCTTCTTACCCGCAGAGGGCAGAACCGCCGCGGTCAGGCTGAAGGCGCGTTCGACCTGCGCCATCAGATCCTTGCCGTCAAAGGGTTTGGTGAGGAAGGCAAAAACGCCCTGATCTGCCGCCAGCAAAGCATCAGGGATGGAACCATGGGCAGTGAGGATGATGACGGGCAAAGTCGGGTAGTCACGGCGGATGGCGTCGAGCAGTGCCATCCCGTCCATCTCGTCCATCTTGAGATCAGTGATGACCAAAGACGGATGCTCCATCGCCAGCACCGACAGCGCCTCGTTGCCACTGGCAGCGGTACTGACGGCATAGCCAGCCGTTTTCATACGCAAAGACAACAAACGCAAGAGATCAGCGTCATCATCCACCAGTAAAATTCTGCCCTTTTCCATTTGGTTTAGTGTCCCTGAGGTAAGCGCGCGTTTTTTTCGATTTGTACCAGTTCATCAAGCTTTTTACGCAAGCCCATCTCGCGCTGTCGGGACTCGGCGAGCCGGTTTTGCAAATCATTCGCCCGCGCCTCCAGTTTTTGGTAGCCGGGATCACCAGCCCGGGCATCGGCAAGCTGCTTACTCAAACTGGCAGCTTCCGCTTTTTCAGAAACACAACTCGCAGCACTCGCAGTCACTGGCGTAGCTTTTTCCAGTGCCGCAATCTGGGCCTGCAAGGCCGCCAAGGTGCTGGTCTGTATCACCTGTTCACCTGGCTTGAGGGTCACGGTGTTGGGGGGGGGCCGCAACGGTGTGGTTGCGCAACCCGCCAAGGTCAGCACGATAAGCACCGTGGGAAGCAATATGATCGGTGAGCGGTAGGCGCAACCGAAAGCAGGCCCCTGGCGTTTCTTTATCCAGCAATTCAAGACTTCCCCCGTAACTCAGTACATATTCTCTGGCGATGGCCAGTCCCAACCCGCTGCCCTCGATCTTCCCGGCTTCCGAGGCCTCGCCCCGGTAGAGAATATCGAAAATCTTTTCACGCTCTTCGGGCGCCACGCCCGGCCCCTCATCCTGAACATCAAGGACCGCTTGTCCGTCCTGTACCTGCAAATATACCCGTATGGTAGCGTTTTGCGGCGAGAACTTCACGCCATTTGACAACAAATTATCGCAAATAGTCCGCAGACGGTCTTCATGACCACGCACCCGCACGTCGGCCAGCTCCGTGACCAGATGCAGCGATTTGCTGCGCAGACTGGGCTTATAGCTCAACAGCAGGTCCTCCACAACCGCTGTCAGGGAGATATCCTGTACCATACCCGCACCCACCGGTCCCTCGGCCAGGCTGAAACGCAGGAGATCCTCAATCAGTCGCTGCAGACGCAGGCTGTTGTCGCGAACAATATGCACGATCTCCTGCTGTTCGTCGGCACCCAGTTCGTGACCCAGGTCCTCCTGAAGCAGCTCTGCGCCTTCACGGATGGCCGTCAGCGGCGTCTTCAACTCATGGGAAAGCTGCCGCAGGAAATGCAATTTTGCCGCCTCCAATGCATTGAGCCGATTACGCAACCACTCCAGACGATCGCCCAGACTGGCAATATCTCGCGGCCCCTGCACGGCGATGGGCGTTTCCAGATCACCATCACCGAGACCGGAAACCGCCTGGTCAAGACGCCGGATGGGGCGGGTGATCAGCACGATAAACAGGATCGCAAAGGCAATGGAGAGCGGCAACACCAGCAACACTTCTACAATGGTCAGACGCTTGATCGCCAGTGCCCGCGTGCCCAACTTGGCCACTTCGGTGCTGATGCCTTCATTGACATCGCTTTGCAGGTGCTGCGCCTCAGCGCTGGCACGGCTGAAGTCACTCTCCAGTGCACTGCGATTTCCCCCTAACGACACCAGCGGCAACATCTGGCGAGCATGGGCCAGATGATCGGCCAAGCGTTGAAGACGTCGTCGATCAACGGGAGACGGCCCGGCAGCAGCAAATCGGGCACTGGATTTCTTGTACTCCGTAAAACTCTGATCATAGAGCACCAGTAAAGCCTGGTCCTGTAACACCGTATATTGCAGCCCGTAGCGCTCCATGGAGCGCACCGCGTTATTCATCCGGTTGGCAGCATCGCTCATCGCCACCGCGCGCAGAATACTCACCTGCCCCTGCTCGGCAAAATGGGCAATAGAAATGGTCACGCTGACAATGACCAGCACCAACGGCACAATGACCAGGCCAAAGCCAATGACGGCCAGCTTGGAAATGGAACTCGGGCGTAATGCCATAAACCAGCAGGCTCCGACGCAGAAAAAGAGTCTCAGCGTAGGTTCGTGGGCGAGAAAGTGCAAGGGCCACCGCCCCGGCTGCACGCGAAAGGGCGCGCCCGTACTGGGCGCATACATTAAGGCGCCGGCGGTAGATAGCCTTCAGGTGCCTGGGCACCATCGCCAAAGAAATAGGCATCCATCTGTTTTTCCAGGAATGTCCGCGACTTGGGATCGATGGGAGAAAGACGATACTCGTTGATGAGCATGGTCTGGTGTTTGAGCCAGCCCTGCCAGGCTTCCTTGGAGACTTCTTGATAAATTCGCGCGCCAAGGGCGCCGGGATAAGGCGGACGATCAAGACCTTCGGCCTCGTGGCCGAGTTTTACGCACTGTACCATTCGTGACATAACAGAAGCTCCTCAATAACTCTGGGGTGGATAAGGCTGTGTAGGAGTATATTACCTGAACTCACCAGTCAGGAATAAGCCACAAGGCATGACCGCTTAAGTGGGCAGCACACATAACACAAAATGGGGGGTCAGCAACCTCCTCTCCTATCCCGTAAAATCCGCCGAATGGGCGTGGGCAATCCTTGTGTCAGAGCGTCTGCGGGGCGATACCAACGCAGAGTGGCGGCTGAATCCGCAACAGCGCTGCCCAAAACGCGCGCATGGACACAGCGAAAACGCAACTGAAAGTGGGTAAAAACATGTTGCTGTTCTTCCTCTAATGCCTTCAGTTGGAGATTCAGCCCCAGACGACCTGACCAGGCCGCTTGCAAAGATTGGCGCACGGCAGGGGTGTCTTCCAGCGGATGCAAGATATCACTACAAAGGATAGGGAATGCACCACCATCGGGTGCCGCCTGGGGCAAACACCAGAGCCCCCCCCAGATGCCGGAATCCGGCCGCTTTTCCAGCAATATCTGCCCTTCCGTATCCACGACCAGGAGAAAGAAGGCACAGCGCTGCGGTTTTGGGGCCTTGTTAACGATCACGGGCAGGGCATGACTGCGTCCCTGGGCATGGGCCAGACAACGGTTGACCAGGGGACAGGCCGTGCAGCGCGGTTGGCGTGGGGTGCAAATCAGGGCACCGAGGTCCTGAATGGCCTGATTGTAGCCATGGGCGTCTTCAGGAGTAAGGGCGCTGGCCAGTGTCCAAAGCCACTGCTGAGTCGCACTGACTTTCGGATCAGCTTCTATCGCATGGCTACGGATGAGCACGCGCCGGGCATTGGCGTCGAGGATGGCCTGTCTTTGCCCATAGGCGCTGGCGAGCACCGCCGCCGCCGTACTGCGGCCCACCCCCGGCAGCGTGACGGCTGCTTCGAGGGTATTGGGAAAGTGACCGCCGAAGCGCGTAACCACCTCCTGCGCCGCGCGCTGGGCGTTGCGGGCACGGGCGTAATAACCGAGTCCGCTCCACAGGGCGAGCACCCGATCCTGGGGCGCCGCTGCCAATGCCTGCCAGTTCGGCAAGGCCTGCAAAAAGCGGGCGTAATACGGTTTGGCGCTCTCCACCTGAGTTTGCTGCAACATGATTTCTGCAAGCCAGAGTTGATAGGGATCGCGGTTCTGGCGCCACGGCAGGTCGTGGCGCCCGTGGCAGGCGTACCAGTCCAGCAGGGCTTCCGCGATGGGGATCATGGCCGCGCCTTGGAACTTGTGCTGCGAATAACCAGATCGCGGGCGCGTATTTTGCCCCAAAGGAGCTTGGCGACGTGGATTTCACCAGTGACTGGCCACTGCTGCGGCAGGGCGGGAAGCTGCGCCGCATTGCCCGCTTGGGGAACCGGCAAATATTGCCCGAGATTGAGCTGCGCCATGCGCAGATTGACATCGATAGCCAGTGGTCTCCAGGTCCCCGATATTTTGCCCATCCAGGCACTGTGATCCAACTCGCCCTGGGTGACGGTCCACTGGAAATGGGGGGTGTCTAACTGGACTGTACCCGTCGACGTCAATCGCTGCAAAGCATTAGGGTCGGTCAACTTCGGCAGGGGCAGCCCCCAGCGGGTGGCCAACTGGGGCAAGCGCCGAATGCTAAGCTGATAGGCCAGATGACCCTGCAACGTCTTCCAGTTAAGGTCCACTGCCTGGACCTGGAGTGCCAAGTCATTCCCCGCGATCAGCGCGCCGTCCTGCACTGCAAGCTGGCTTTGCGCCATGTTCAGACGTAACGCCTGCAAGCGCAATTGCGCCTGACCGTGCCCGCGCGCTTGCCAACGGACGTGCAGCGTCGGCACGACCATCTCCTTTACTGCGCTTTGGAGCGTTGGAATAGCCACCTGCAGAAGCGTCGGATCAATGGTTGTACCCACTTGCAAAGAAATATTCCGTGCGGACAGCGCCGGCGCCATCTCGACCGCAAAATGCCAGCGCCCGACTTTTTCCCGCCAGTGCCAGTCACCCGCCAACTGACTGGGACCCGTCGCCAACACCTGTCCATTCACCGCCGTCAGGGATAGGATATGCCCCACCACATCCGGCCAGCGCAACGTACCATCGCGAACGATCATCTTGACCGGCAGGGAAAGAACAGCTCCGCCGACGCTACCACCGCCTTTCCATGGCCCGTTAAGCACGGGCGCATCCAGCACAATTTGCCGGGGTTGCAGCTGGCCGTGCAGGAGGGAGTGCCAGTCTAATGTCACCATGAGCCGATTTGCGCTGAACTGTGGGTGGGCCGCCGGACCGACGCGCAGACCCGCCAACGTGACCCGCAGTTGCTGTTTTCCCCAATGCCATTCCGGGTCGGCGGCGAGATGCACTGGCTGCTGCAAGCGGGCAGCAAAAATCCTCTCTAAAACGTAGCGGGGACCACCCCCGAACCAGAACAGCACGGCACCCAAAACGACAAAGATCAACACGACAATAACAGCCGTCATAATCCTGCGCAGAATCAGCCTAACTATGCCCGCCCCCCGGCAACACCGGCATTTCGCCGGAAAGCGCGCGCGCAGCCAACGCCTCAGCATCCACGATAGTGGTCTGTCGGATCGCTTCCTTGACCTCGGGAATGGCGCCGGAATACATGCTGAATTCACGCAAGCCCAAGCCCAGCAGCAAGGCCGTGAAGGCCGGATTCGCGGCCATCTCGCCGCACATGGCCACGGGGATGCCCCGTGCATGACCGGCGGCGATGGTGTGTTGGATCATCGCCAATACCCCGGCATGCAAGGGATCAAAAAGATCATTGACGTCATCATCACCGCGATCCACCGCCAGCGCGTACTGAATCAGATCGTTAGTGCCGATGGAGAAAAAATCGGCCTGCCCGGCAAAGTAGTGTGCGGCCATCGCCACGGCAGGCACTTCCACCATAATCCCCAGAGGCATATCCGGGTCACAGTTATACCCTTCGGCGCGCAATTCTGCCTGCAACTCGCCGACCAACGCCCGGGTTTGCAGCAATTGCCCCATACTGCTGAGCATGGGTAGCATCAGCCGTACCGGCCCCAGTGCCGAAGCCCGGAGAATGGCGCGCAGATGCGGCCGGAACCACTCCGGACGCCGCAGACAAAGACGCAGCCCACGCAAGCCAAGGGCCGGATTAAGCGCCGCATGGAGCCCGGCATCGTCATCGCGCAGGCCTTTGTCGGCACCAATGTCGAGAGAGCGGATCGTCACCGGTGCCCCATCCATTTGCTCGACTACTCGGGCAAATGCGTGGAACTGCTCTTCCTCATCCGGGATGTCCGGACGATTCATGAAGAGAAACTCACTACGATAAAGGCCCACCCCATCCGCGTTCATGCGCCGCACCATATCGGTATCGTCTGGCAATTCAATATTAGCGCGCAGATGAATAAGCACCCCGTCTGCGCTTATCGCGGGCAGATCACGCTGCTCTTCCAGGAGTCGCCGACGCCTCTGCCGCTGCTCCTGCAAAACCTGATATTGCTGCAATATCAGGGCATCCGGCGCAACCAGCAGAATCCCCTGATCCCCATCGACAATCACCACATCACCACTGCGCAGCAGGCGCGTCGCCGAGTGCGTGCCCACCACGGCAGGCAACCCAAGGCTTCTGGCAAGAATAGCCGAGTGGGAGTTTGCGGCACCAAAGTCAGTTACCCAGGCGAGCACCTTGTCTTTTTTCATCAACACCGTATCGGCTGGCGTCAGATCTTCGGCGATGATGATCTGACCCTCGGCGCTCTGCAGTACAGGGGTCTTCACACCAATCAGATGGCGCAATACCCGGTCTATCACCTGAATAATATCTTCCCGCTTAGCGCGCAAATACGCGTCTTCCATGCGGTCAAAAATCTCCAGTAGCCGCTCCCGCTCCAAATGAATAGCCCAGGCGGCATTGCGATGTTCATCACGAATAGACCGCAGGGGCCGCTCGCGCAGCGCTGGATCATCGAGCATCAACAAGTGCGCATCAATAAACAGACGGGTATCTTGCGGGGCATCACCCGGAATTGCGTCGCGCACCGAGAACAACTCATCCCGAGCGCTGCTCAAGGCTGCACGCAGGCGCAACACTTCCGGTTCTACGGCTTCAGGCAACAGTATATGTTCCGGGATATCAAGAGTGGTTGGCTCCAATACCAGCGCCGTACCGATGGCGATGCCACCAGAGGCGCCGATCCCCGCCAGTTCAAAACTCATGATTCTTCACCAAAACGATCCGCCGCGAGGGCGAGCAAGGCATCGGCACAAGCCTGCTCCTCCTCACCATCCGTTTCCAGGGTCAAAATGGTCCCCTGCGCCGCAGCGAGGGTCATTAGCCCCATGATGCTCTTGCCATTGACCCGCTGATCATTACGCGCCAGCCAGACCGTGCAGGGATAGCGCACCGAAAGGCTGACAAATTTAGCCGAAGGCCGCGCATGCAGGCCGAGCTGATTGATAATGGGATAATCTACGCGCAGGGTCACCGCCACTTGCCTCCTTTTCCATGAACAAAAATCACTCAGGTATCCTCAGCAGGATAGCGTGCGGTCGCTGTTCGAGAATATCGACGACACCCTGGACGCCGCCTTCCAGAGCACCCTGACGCGCTGCCGCCAGACCTTCACTGCGCCGCGATAAGGCACGCAGGAGCATCGCCAGATTAAGACCGCTCACCGCCGCTACACAACCTTCCGGGAGAGTGGCCGGAATGAGATTGGCGGGGG
>JAAOMR010000293.1 GCA_018853935.1 Acidithiobacillus ferrivorans | reverse complement strand
CCGCCATCGTTCCAGTCGATGACCCGCCCTTGCGGGTCGATGAATCGGGCCTGATAGCTGGACCAAAATTGGTACCAGGGTGCGGGATTGGGCGCTGAATCGCCGGCGCTTGGCAGCATCGCGCAGCCTTCCACCGCGAACAGCATGGCCAGCGACCCTAATCCCAGCCACCGGGTCCGCGACTGCAACCAACAGCGCAGATTCCGGCGGCGTGTTGCGGAAGAGGACGCACGCCCGGAAGGATTCGCTTGTCGGTTCCATTCACGCATGACGGTGCTCCCTATGGGTGTCGCGGCCTTTATTCATAGCGCCCCATCCCAGCCACATACTGAGCGGGTATAAAGGTGCGGGCATGGTTTTCACCAAAGACATAGCGGATATCGAGCCCTGCCTGGGCCTGTTGAAAAGCGGGGTTAGCCTGATAGGAAGCGCCCGCATCGAG
>JAAOMR010000292.1 GCA_018853935.1 Acidithiobacillus ferrivorans | reverse complement strand
GCGCGATGCTGCCAAGCGCCGGCGATTCAGCGCCCAATCCCGCACCCTGGTACCAATTTTGGTCCAGCTATCAGGCCCGATTCATCGACCCGCAAGGGCGGGTCATCGACTGGAACGATGGCGGCATCACCACGTCAGAGGGGCAGTCCTACGCCTTGTTTTTTGCACTGGTGGCGAACAATCCCAAACTGTTCCAGAACATTCTGACCTGGACCCAGGATAACCTGGCGCAAGGCAGCCTTGCCGCGC
>JAAOMR010000291.1 GCA_018853935.1 Acidithiobacillus ferrivorans | reverse complement strand
CGCGGGATTGTCAGCTATCCAGATCATCGTGATCTGGCTGTTCAGTTTCGTCGGAATCGGTATTGCGGACACCGGCTGGAACGTCATCGTGCCGAATATCGAAAACAACGCCCTGGGATCGCTGCTAGTCCCCCGGCAAAACATCCGCGATCTGGCCGGATCGGTCCTGAAAGCGCAGGTCTGTGAACGGGCCGTCAACACCACGACCACGCATTATCATTTGGGCAATCTCATCAGCCGTAGCGGGCCGACGCCCGAAGTGCTGTCGGATGTGGGGAAAACTCTGGTGGACAATCCGGCGTTACTCCTGCCCGGCATGTCCAGTCTCGTTACCGGATATTATGTGCCTAACTACGACGGTTATGTATGGGGGTCTGCATACGCTTCCGTCATAGCGCAATTTTCGCCGGTGCTTCCCGCTGCCGGTCTTACGGACGTTTGCGGGCAATTGACCTGGGAAAGCGGCCTGAAATATGTCGCGCCGGTAGGCGGTGCTGCGGAAAGT
>JAAOMR010000290.1 GCA_018853935.1 Acidithiobacillus ferrivorans | reverse complement strand
CGCTTCCGTCATAGCGCAATTTTCGCCGGTGCTTCCCGCTGCCGGTCTTACGGACGTTTGCGGGCAATTGACCTGGGAAAGCGGCCTGAAATATGTCGCGCCGGTAGGCGGTGCTGCGGAAAGTACCGGTTCACTACTGCGCGGGGCCATCTACAAGGCCAACACCCAGGCGCTACCCACCCTGATTTCTTCCTTGGGCGGAATAGCCACCATCATAGGCAATGACCAGACCCCATCCTCAGCGACCTGGAACACCGCCATCGACGCCTATGACACCGCGCTGACCACGACGGCGAAAGCCCAGGCACAGCAGGTATTCGCCGC
>JAAOMR010000029.1 GCA_018853935.1 Acidithiobacillus ferrivorans | reverse complement strand
CCAATATATCCAGGTCACCAACCGTGTCCTTGCCACGCCGGAAGCTGCCCGCCACCACCACCCGCCGCACGCCGGGTATGTTCTGCAGATAGCGGACCAGGGCGGCTGCATACGGGGCGGCGATGGCAATGGGAAAACGGGGAACGGCGGCGAGATGGGCTAGGAGGGTTTTCTGGATGCGGGCCTCGGTTTTCTCGCCAAAACCGGGGATGCTGCGGATGCGTTTCTCCTGCGCGGCGCGGGCCAGCTGTTCCACCGTCTCCACGTCCAGTTCATGCCAGAGCGCTTTGACCCGCTTAGGTCCAAGGCCCGGCACCTTGAGCAGCTCCGTCAATGCCGGTGGGGTCTGTTTTTCCAGTTTTTCGAGAAAGGAGCAGTGGCCCGTGGTAACAATCTCGATGATTTTTTTAGCTAGGTCGTCGCCGATGCCAGGCAGCTCCGTGAGGTCTTCACCGCTCTCCACCATGGTCTTGACGTCGTTGCTCAGCCCTTGTACGAGACGGGCGGCATTGCGATAGGCCCGCACCCGGAAGGGGTTGGCGTCCTCGATCTCCAGGAGGTCGGCGATTTCGTCGAATATGCGCGCAATGTCAGGATTGAGAACCGGCATGGTTTATGGCTATACCGGCGGCGGTACTGCGCGCAAAGTCTGCAATATCTCGTCGTCCTTAACTTCCCGGAAGTCCGTAAAGAACGCTCCTACCGCACGAAACGGCTCCGGGGCGGCCAGGTAAACCAGATCATCGGCCAGAGGACGCAAGCGCGCGATGGTGTCGGGAGGGGCCACGGCAAAGGCGGCGATCAGGCGGGCAGGTCGCTGTAGCGCGCTCGCGTTCAAAGCTTCCATCCCCGTAACCGCTCCAGCAAGTCCACCGCCAGCGCCGCGCCCGCCATGTCGATCTCCAGATCGCGACTGAGGCGGCGACTGAGACGGGCGCGGTAAAGATCGAGGCTGCGGAAGCGCCAGTGCTGCGGGCCGCTGCCCTCGGGATGGATGACGCCGTAGCGCACCAGTTGCACGGCTTCGCCTTCAGCGCAGTGGAGCAGGGTGCAAAAATGCGGAAAATCGAAGCAGAAATCGCCCTCTTCCAGCAATTCCGCTTCGATGACGGTGATCGGTGGTGAAACCATGGGGTATCTCCTCTGTCTTCTGGTTAGCGGCGGGGATGGAAGTCGGATATCTCCGCCAGTTGGTTCCACAGGGCTTTTTCCGGCTCACTGATTTTTTTGGGGACGACAATCTGGATCACCGCATACAGATCGCCGGGCGTTTTGCCGCCAGAGCCCGGCAACCCCTTCTGGCTGAGCCGTAGCTTCTGCCCGCTGGTGCTGCCGGCCGGAATCTTCATACGTACGTCGCCATCCAGGGTGGGGACCTCGACGCTGGCGCCCAGCGCCGCCTCCCACGGGGTGATGTGCAGGTCATGGTACAAATCGCTACCCTCTACCCGAAACCTGGGGTGTGGCTGGAACTGGATGTGCAGGTACAGATCCCCATTGGGGCCGCCGCCCATGCCCGGTGCGCCCTGCCCGGCCATACGCAGCCGCTGACCTGCGCGGATGCCCTTAGGAATTTTGACGGTCAGGTGCCGCGCTTCCCGGCGCATACGGCCATCGGATCCCATGGTGGGCACTTCCAGGCTGATCTCGCGCTGGGCGCCGTGGGCCGCATCCTCCAGACTGACCTGGATAGTGGCCTCGCTGTCTTCGCCCTGGCGGCGGAATCCGCCCCCCCCGCTGCCACGAAAGCCACCACCCTGCTGCTGGCGGAACATGGACTCGAAAAAATCACTGAATCCGCCGCCCCCAAAATCCGCACCACCACCGCCCGCCTGCTGTCCCCAACCGGGCGGTGGACGGAAATCCTGACCGGCGCGCCAGTTGCTGCCCAATTGGTCATAGGCGGCGCGCTTCTCCGGGTCTTTGAGCACCTCATAGGCTTCCTGAAGATCCTTGAAGCGGTCTTCCGCATCCTTTTCCTTGCTTACGTCAGGGTGATATTTGCGCGCCATTTTGCGATAAGATGCCTTGATCGCGTCGGCATCAGCGCTACGTTCGACACCCAGAATCCTGTAATAGTCCTTGTATTCCAATTCATCCCCCTTATCATTGGTTATAGCAGACAGCGGCCTGACTGCAAGTCTGCTTTCACAATGCGGTCATTATGCCGTATTTTCAAGCTTGGATGCCTAAGCTCGAGGAGTCGCTGTGTCTGAATGGTCTGCTCTCAATCCCCGCCAACTGGAGGCGGTGACCCTGCCGCCCGGCCCAGCGCTGGTGCTGGCCGGGGCGGGCTCGGGCAAAACGCGGGTGCTGACCAGCCGCATTGCCCATTTGTTGGAAGGAGACGTACACCCCGGCGAGATTCTCGCGGTGACCTTCACCAACAAGGCGGCACGCGCCATGCGCGGGCGCCTGGATGACATGGTGGCCATGGATTTGCGGGCCTTGTGGATGGGAACCTTCCACGGCCTCGCCCACCGCCTGCTGCGCATGCATCACGCGGCGCTGGGCTTGCCCGCGGATTTTCAGGTTCTGGATGCCGACGATAGCCAGCGCCTGCTGCGGCGGATCATGCGTGAAGCGCAAATGGATGAGAAGCAGTGGCCGCCGCGGGCTATGGCCGGGCGTGTCGGTCGCTGGAAAGACGAAGGTTGGGGGCCGGAGCAGGTGCAACAATATGAGGGCCTAGCAGCGGCACCCTTCATTCCCATCTACAGCGCCTATGAAGCGGCTAAAAAGCGCTCCGGGTTGGTGGACTTCGGTGACCTGTTGCTCTATGCCTTGCGTCTCTGGGAGTCGCCGGAAATCCTCGATCATTATCAGCGCCGTTTTCAGCATATTCTGGTGGACGAGTTTCAGGACACCAATGCAGTGCAATACGCCTGGCTGAAGGGACTGGCGCGGCATGGGCAGATTTTCGTGGTCGGCGATGACGACCAGTCCATCTATGCCTGGCGTGGTGCGCGCGTGGAGAATTTGCTGCGCTTCAGTGACGACTTTGCCGGGGCACAGGTGGTGCGGCTGGAGCAGAACTACCGTTCGTCGGCACCTATCCTGCAAGCCGCCAATGCGGTCATCGCCCACAACCCTGATCGTCTCGGTAAAACCCTGTGGACGGCGGAGCCGGGCGGTGAGGCTATTCAGCTCTATACGGCCTACAATGAGGTCGATGAGGCGCGCTATGTGGTGGGCCGCATTCAGCGCTGGCTGGAAGCCGATGGTCGCCGTGCCGAATGTGCCATCCTCTATCGCTCCAACGCCCAGTCGCGGGCTTTTGAAGAAGTGTTGGTGCGCGAAGGCATGCCCTATCGGGTCTATGGCGGCCTGCGTTTCTTCGAGCGTGCCGAGATCAAGGATACGCTGGCCTACCTGCGCCTCACGGTCAATCACCATGACGATGCCGCCTTTGAGCGGGTGGTGAATGTGCCCGCGCGCGGCATCGGTGCGGTCAGCGTCGAACGTCTGCGTCATCTGGCCCGTGCGCGTGGCCTCTCGCTCTGGCAGGCGGCCGGAGAACTGGGTCAGCCGAAAATCAACGCCTTCCTTAATCTGCTGGATGATCTGGCCGCGCGGACGGCAGAGACGGATCTCGGCGAGCGGGTGGAGACCGTGCTGGCCCGCACCGGCCTGCGTGAGTGGCACAGCCGCGAGAGCGATCGTGCCGAGGGACGGCTGGAAAACCTGGACGAGTTGATCAACGCCGCGCGCAGTTATGCCCAGGACTGGGCCGCCGACCCTAATCTGGGTGATCTGGTGCCGCAACCGGGGAATATGCTCTCGGAATTTCTGACCCATGCAGCGCTGGAGGCTGGGGATGGCGCTGGCGATGCCTGGGAAGACTGCGTGCAATTGATGAGTTTGCACAGCGCCAAGGGCCTGGAGTTCCCACTGGTGTTTCTGGTGGGGCTGGAAGAAGGGCTCTTCCCCCATCAACGCTCTCTGGAAGACCCTCAAGGACTGGCCGAGGAACGGCGTCTTTGTTATGTGGGCATGACCCGCGCCATGCGCTTGCTGGTCATCAGCCATGCCGAGAGTCGCCGCCTGCATGGCAGTGAACGGATGACCATGCCCTCCCGCTTTTTGCGGGAGATTCCCCAGGAACTCCTGCAGGAACTGCGACCGCGGGCGCGGATCAGCCGACCGGCTATACCCGTGCGGGCAGCGGCACCGGATATGCCCTTTCCGCTGGGCTCGCGCCTCCAGCACCCGGTCTTTGGCGAGGGGATGGTGCTGGACTATGAGGCAGGCGGTCGCCAGGGCCGGATTCAGGTGCAGTTCGCCTCGGGCAGCAAGTGGCTGGCGCTGGGGGTGGTGGCTTTGGAGCGGTTGCCTTAAAAAAGGAGTGGAGCGTGATGAAAACAGGATTACGTGGACTTTTGTGCTTGTTGTTCCTGCTGTTTGCCCCTGCCGTCTGGGCGTCGGTGAATATCAATACTGCTGATGCTGCGGCACTGGATACGCTGCCGGGTATTGGTCCGGCCAAGGCACGGGCGGTGCTGGAATACCGGCAGGCGCATGGGCCTTTCAAGCGCGTGGATGATCTCGCCAGTGTCCATGGCATCGGTCCCAAGCTGTTAGCGCACTTGCGCCCGATGCTGAGCCTCAGCGGCGACTCGGTCTTGCCGCAAAAAGCGGCCCGACAGGCTGGTCACTCTCATGCTGCAGTGCCGGTGGGGGAGGAGCGCGTCGTTCGGCGCGGAAGTCACGGCTATATTCTGGAAAGCTCTCCACAGAGCAATGCCTTCTCGCTCAAGGACTAAGCTACCCCGCAATGATCTGGCTGTATTTCATCCGGATTAGGCCTTGCCCGCCAGCGAGGATTTGTTCTTCGGCATTGCGCTGGTGTTGATTGCGCACTGGTCGGGGAAGCATCCACCGGATCATAAACCCTGAAGTCGTGATCTTGTTGAGGTGTCGCGGAGCTGTGGCGGGCTGGTGTTTATACCATCTGCCGACGCTGCAAAAGAATCTGCCGGTATTCCTCCGGGTCTTTGCATTGGGTGATAGTACCGGGGCGACGAAAATGTATGGCATCCAGGCGCAGAAGCCAGAAGCGTAGGGCGGCGGCGCGCAGCAGGGGGAACCACAACACTTCCTCGCCCGCCTGCAGGGGGCGAGTGGCCACATAGGCATCCCATAACGCACGGACCAATACGGGGGTAAGGTGACCATCGGTCTCGGAGCACCAGGAGTTGGCCACTACCGCCAGGTCGTAGAGCCAGACATCATCCCCAGCGTAGTAAAAATCGATGGTGCCCGAGATCCGGCCGTTCTCGAACAAAACATTATCGGGGAAAAGATCGGCATGCACGACACCACCGGGGAGCGCTGTGCGATCCCGGGTGCCCTGATAGGCCAGCTCCTCAGCAATGAGGGCATTATCCTCGCGGCTCAGGTGCGGTACCAGATGTCTGGCCGTCTCCTGCCACCAGGAGAAGCCGGCAGGATTAGGGTGCCGCTCGGGAAAGTCTTCCCCGGCCAGATGCATCCGTGCCAGCAAGGTTCCAAGCGCGCTGATTTCGGCAATAGAGGGCGCCCGCCCCTCGATGGACGTACCGCGCAGACGCTGAACGATGGCGGCGGGTTTGCCACATAACGTGCTGAGACTGTTTCCTGCCAGGGTGTGCATGGGACGCGGGCAGGGAATGCCGTGCAGGCTCAGCCATTCGGTGAGATCAAGAAAATAAGGAATTTTGCTGCGCGGCAGACGCTCGAAAAGCGTCAGGACAAAGTGACCCTTTTCGGTGTCGAGGAAATAGTTGCTGTTCTCTACCCCGGCGGAAATGCCGGTCAGCGCGAGGGCGCCACCGAGGTCGTAATCCCTGAGAAATTGCGCGAGTTCGAGGTCACTGACACTGGTATAAACAGACATGAACGGTACTCAGTTACCAGCGGAAAATAACCCACTGCGGCACACTCAGGTGTTCAGCCGCCGTTTGTGGTACTTCGGTGAAACGGCCGGTGCCGCCCTTGTCTTCCAGATAATAAGGCGGAAACGGCTTGGGTGGAATGACCTTAACCATGTACACCTTGCCATTGACCTTATACTGCTCAATCTTGGAGCCTTGTGGCACCTTGATCTCGGCTTTAGGCCCGGTCTTGGCTTCGGGGGCCAGGGTGGGTAGATGCAGTTTCTGAATACCGTCCGCGGCCCACGCGGAGAGGCTGCTGCCTAACGCAAAGCAGGTACCGACAACTAGGGCGAATATGCGTATGGACATGGTAATACTCCCTGGGGTCCTTAAAGGTTGAGAAGGGCCTCTGTCTCAGCGGCGGACGGCGCGAAGCCGCGTTTTTCATAGTGATTAAAAATGGCCGATACCACTTCGTCGGTGTCGTCGATCATGGTGATGAGATTGAGATCTTCCGGCCTGATGGTCCCCGCCGTCAACATGGATTCCCGCCACCAGTCGATCAGTCCTTTCCAAAAACTGGACTCCACCAGAATGATCGGCATCTTGCGGGTCTTGCCGGTCTGTACCAGGGTCAGACACTCGGCAAGTTCGTCCAGTGTTCCGAAACCGCCCGGCATCACCACATAGGCGACCGCGTATTTCACGAACATGACTTTGCGTGAGTAAAAATGCTCGAAGGATATGGAGACATCCTGGTAAGGGTTGGTATGTTGCTCATGGGGCAGTTCGATATTGAGCCCGATGCTGTAGCCCGTGCCGCGAAAGGCGCCCTTGTTGGCGGCTTCCATCACCCCGGGACCGCCACCGCTGATGACAGAAAACCCGGCATTGGAGAGTTTCTCGGCGATCTCCTGGGTTTTCAGATACCAGGGATGTTCCGGGTCAATGCGGGCGGAACCGAAAATGCTGACACAGGGTTCGACGTCGGCCAGCTTTTCGTAGCCGTGCACAAACTCGGCTATAATCTGGAAGATTTTCCAGGCCTCGCGGGTGAGGCGTCCCTCGCCCTTGTCGCGCAGTTTTTCCTCTTCGAGATGTGCCCGCATCCGTCGTTCCCGTGTCAAAGGTGGTAATTTTCCGTATTATGACGGAAATCCGCAGAGAAGTCCCAAACCATGCCCCAAGACCCCCGTATCCTCGTCGATGCCTCCAGCTTCCTCTATCGTGCCTTTCATGCGCTGCCCGACTTGCGCGCACCGGACAACCTTCCGACCGGGGCTATTTACGGCGTCGCCAACATGCTCCGTCGCCTACTGAAAGAGTATCCGAGCGACGAAATCATCGTCATATTCGACGCTCCCGGTGGCACGTTCCGGGACAGACTCTATCCTGAGTATAAGGCACAGCGGCCCTCCATGCCGGAGGAGCTACGGGCTCAGGTTTCGCTGCTGTACGAATGGATCAGGGCCATGGGGTTGCCGCTGGTCATCGAACCCGATGTCGAGGCGGACGATGTCATCGGCACGCTGGCCCAGGCGGCGGCGCCTGATCAGGAGGTGCTCGTCATCACCGGTGACAAGGACATGGCGCAATTGGTAAGCCCGCGGGTGCGTCTCATCGACACCATGAAAGGCGTGGCAACGGATGTGGCGGGGGTCGAGGAGCGCTTTGGTGTGCCGCCGGAGCGCATTGCCGACCTGCTGGCCCTGACTGGGGATAAGGTCGATAACATTCCCGGCGTACCGGGTGCCGGACCGAAAACCGCCGCCAAATGGCTGATGCAGTATGGCGATCTGGACGGCGTGCTGGCCCACGCCGGTGACATCGGTGGCAAGGTGGGTGAAGCGCTGCGCGCCGCCGCACATTATTTGCCCTTGAGCCGCGAGCTGGCGACCATTCGCTGTAATGTGACGCTGCCAGCCGCGGCTTACGCACGCCGGGAGGCGGATGTGGCCACCCTGCGCGCGTTAGCGCGGCGCCTGGGTTTCCACGCCTGGCTTAAGGACCTGCCGGTGGACGAGACTGGGGAAGTGCCGGAAAAGCAGAGCACTGATATTGAGCGCGCGGCCTACCTGGCCATCACCACTGTGGAAGCGCTGAACATGCTGCTGCGCGCCCTGAAAACGGCCGATGTGGTCGCTCTGGACACGGAAACCACGAGCCTTGACCCGCTGCATGCCGATCTGGTGGGGATTTCCTGCGCCTGGCAGGCCGGTGGTGACAATCAGGCAGTCTACATTCCCGTTGGCCACCGTGACGGTAGTCCGCAACTGGATCGGCAGACCGTGCTCACCGCCTTGCGCCCGTGGCTGGAAGATCCGCAGGCCGCCAAGCTGGCCCAGAACGCTAAATACGATTGGCGGGTTTTCTGGCGACATGGTATCCACCCCGCTGGCCTGCTGCGCGACACTTTGCTGGAAAGCTACGTCTTTAACAGCAGTCACAATGGCCATGATCTTGACACCCTCGCCGAGCGCTATCTGCAACATCAGAACATCCGCTACGAAGAGGTGGCCGGTAAAGGCAAGTCAGCGCGTAATTTTGCCGATGTGCCGGTAGTGGAGGCACTGCCCTATGCAGCAGAAGACGCGGATGTCTGTCTGCGGGTGGATGCGCAGCTCTGGCCACAGTTTGCCAGCGAGCCGGGCTTGCAGCGGGTGTTGATGGAAATAGAAATGCCGCTGGTGCTGGTGCTGGCGCGCATGGAAGAAGCGGGTGTTAAAGTCGATCGCGTCCAGCTCGAAGTGCTCAGCACGGAGTTGAGCAAGGATATGGCGGACTGTGAACAGAAGGCCTTTGTCCAGGCGGGGCAGTCCTTCAATCTCAACTCCCCCAAGCAGATTCAGGAAATCCTCTTCGACAAAATGCAGTTGCCGGTACTCAAGAAAACCCCCGGCGGTCAGCCGTCGACCAATGAAGATGTGCTCGCCCAGCTCGCTGTTCACGCCGCTCTGCCGCGCCTGATTCTCGATTATCGCGGCATGGCCAAGCTCAAGAATACTTATGCGGACGCACTGCCGCAGATGATGAATCCCGACACCGGCCGGGTCCATACCCATTTTCAGCAGGCGGTGGCAGCCACTGGACGCCTCTCATCCAGTGAACCGAATCTGCAAAACATACCGGTGCGTACCGAACAAGGCCGGCGTATTCGTCAGGCCTTCATTGCCGAAGCCGGGCACTGGCTGCTCAGTGCGGATTATTCCCAGATAGAGCTACGCATTATGGCTCACCTCTCTAAAGATGCGCGTCTGCTGCAAGCCTTTGCAGAGGGTCAGGATATTCATGCCGCCACCGCTGCCGAGGTCTTTAATCTGGCGCCGGGGGCGGTGGACAGCGCCGCGCGTCGTGCCGCCAAGGCCATTAACTTCGGCCTGATTTACGGGCAGACCCCTTATGGTCTCGCCCAGCAGTTGGGCATTGATCAGGCCGCCGCCAGACAGTACATGGACCGCTATTTCGAGCGCTACCCCGGCGTTCTTGCGTATATGGAGCAAACCCGCATCCTGGCGAAAAAGCAGGGCTATGTGGAGACGCTCTTTGGCCGCCGTCTGTATGTACCGGAAATTCGCTCCAGTAATCCGGCCCGGCGTAATTATGCCGAGCGTGCGGCCATTAACGCACCCATGCAGGGCACTGCGGCAGATCTCATCAAGATGGCAATGATTGCGGTAGATAGCTGGTTGCAGGAGGCCCCGGAGCGCGGTCGGATGATTCTCCAGGTGCATGACGAACTGATTCTGGAAGTGCCGGAGGGCAGCCTGGCGGCTGCGCAGTCGGCGCTACGGGAACGTATGGAGGGCGTTGCGGAGCTGGCCGTGCCTTTGCTGGTAGAGCTGGGTGTCGGCAGGCACTGGGACGAAGCCCACAGTTAACCTCAGCCCTTTTTGTCCGCCTCTGTCCCACTGCTGAAGCGGAACATCTTCATCACCGCGGTACTGTCCAGTTGTTCGCCGTTGAGAGCCATCGCCAGCAGTTCGCCACCGAGCACCTGGGGGGCAATAATCATGTCCGGCTGTACCCGGCGCACCCGGCCCAGATTTTTGCTGTCATTGACGGCGGCTACTGTTTTGGCCGATCCCTCTATTTCTTTGACAGCCAGCACGACAAAGGCGTTTTCCGAATCATCCGCGCGCAGGGCGAGCACGGCCGCGGCCTGCTCAGCCCCGGCACTACGCAGCACATCCGTATCGCTGGAGTCGCCGATGATCAAATCCTCTGGCTGATAGATGGAGTCATCAGGCTGGTGTCCCATAATCACTACTACGGGCAGATTGCGGCCCCTGAGTTCGCGATAGCTGTTGCGCGCCAGCGGGGTGTCCCCGGCGATAATGTAGTGGTCTTTACGGATCATGCGGCGTTTTTCTCCTCGCAGGGCCGATTGCAGGCGATTGTTCACGGCCGGAACGATAATGGCTGAAAGCGAAGTAGCAAATACCGTTATTCCCAGCACAATCAAAGATACCACAAAAAGTCGCGATTCGTTGCTGACCGGCAGGATATCTCCATAGCCCACGGTGGCCATGGTGACTACCGAAAAATAGAGCGCCGTAGAAAGGCTGTGAATTTGCGGTTTGAATCCGTCCCCCAGAATATATGCGCCAAAGACGCCATAACTCACGACCATGATGGCACCGACTAACGCAAACAATGTACCGGTTGCCAGGCTGCTGCGATTAAAATGGCCGCGAAACACCCACAGAAAAAGCACCAGGGCGGCATTGTAATAAAGCAGCACAGAGATCTGATAGGGGTGCCGATAAATCCCGAAGGCAAGGATGGCCATCGCCATAATCAGGACAAGGGCCCAGGCAAAACGGGAGCGGAAGAGCAGACCCATGGACATGATGAGCAAGATGACGCCTGCAGCGCCCTGGGGAATACCGCGAAAGGCATCAAGCACAAAGCTGTGGGAGACAGCTGCCAGACTGCCGACGTAGCTCAGGCCCAGCAGATGCTCCAGCGCCGGGAGGATGTTGAAGATCCCGAGAAAACCTACCGCCGCTGCGATGGGGAAATGCGGATACCAGTCCTCCAGGTGGAGGAGGTTCGCCCAGCGTTGCCCGCGCACGCGCCAGCGAACACGCCAGTCTGGCCGCAACACATGCCAGGGGTGACGTTCACTGAACTTTTTGGGCACGCTTCACTCCAAAGCCGTGGGTAGCCTATTGGTTGTCTGGATCCGGTCTTTCCTCCCTGGCCGGATCATGAGTCCTCCCCTCCCTTTGAGGGCTCGCTATTGGCCCCGGCATCCGCCGGGGGCTTTTTTTCCGCTTCTGGCGTGAGCCAAGTCGCTATACGTTCGTGCAACTCATCTATACCAAGCCCTGACTGGGCAGAGAAAAGCTGCATGGCGACCCCCCGCAATTCTGGAATCCGCCGCAGGCGGGCCATTTCTTGAATGGCCGCGCCGCGACTGAGTTTGTCGGTTTTGTTCAACAAGACATGCACTGGTCTTCCGCAGCCCGCAGCGAAGGCAATGAGATCGGCGTCATGAGGGCCGTAGGGGTGGCGGATGTCCATCACCAGGATCAATCCGCGCAAGCTGCCGCGCCGCCGCAGATATTGTTCCAGCAGCGGTCCCCAAGAGCGCCGTAGCGCCTCGGGTACCTTGGCATACCCATAGCCAGGCAGGTCCACGAGGCGCTGACCAGGATCGAGGTCGAAAATATTGATGGCCTGGGTACGGCCCGGAGTACGACTGACTCGCGCCAGTGCCCGTCGTTCAGTCAGCATATTGAGGGTGGATGACTTGCCGACGTTGGAGCGACCGGCAAAAGCCACTTCGACGCCATCATCGGCGGGTAACTGTTCTGCTTGGGTCACACTCA
>JAAOMR010000289.1 GCA_018853935.1 Acidithiobacillus ferrivorans | reverse complement strand
TCATCTCGCAGGCGATTGTTGTGGTGGTTCTTTTTGTACGTCATGTGATGCGCCTGGGTTGTGAAGGAGACACGCGATGACCGTCGCAATCAGTGCAAGAATTCAGACTTTGATGAAGAACGGTCATCGCGGAAACTTCGCGGTCGTTGACCATGCGGCTTCTCTGAAAGCCAATCCGATATTATTGGAAACGGTGCAGAAGGATAAGTGTGCAGGCGATGTGGACGGGATACATCCGATGCGCGACAGGCTTCAAAACAGAGGCAATGGCACCTTGTATATAGACCCGTTGCTCGATGATGGGCGTTCTGTAAAACAAATCATGGCCGGGCTGGGTTTCAGTGGGAAATCTATTGTCTTCGATAAGTCGAGCTCGTCCTGTTGGGGCATGGTTGGGTTGTGAAAACGATAACGGAGTTACGGGAAAAGTCATGAACAGTACAGGTTTAATCATTAAATCCCGCACGGTCGCTACGCAATTGCGTAAAACAAACCCCAGTGCCGCGCAGAAGTTGAGTCGGTTGGTGGACCGCTGGGAGGCATTGCGTTGCGCGCAACGCAAATTACGCTCTGCTGACGATTGGGAATCGGGGTTGATGGCCAACATGCGCGAAAATCAAGGAGAAAATCATGTTGCTTGAGCAATCCGTAAAAAATAGGGACGTGCATTGGAGTGCTGTTTATCGCAAGACCTCCTGGTATCTGAAGAACCCGATGATGCTCGCATTAACGCCATGGCTGGTGGTTATGCTGGTGGTTATCGTTGCTGCAACCTTCATTAACATGTCGCCTACACCAAAAAACCGGATGATAGTGAGGCCACTGGCTGGTCCGCAGATTGTGCAGGCCAGTCCTTATAGCCGGGTTTTGCTGGAAGTGCCTGTGCCTGTAAGAAAACATCCGAATGGCATGCCGAGACCAGCTACGCGCACGATCTCCGG
>JAAOMR010000288.1 GCA_018853935.1 Acidithiobacillus ferrivorans | reverse complement strand
CGACGGCCACCGCCGACAGTCCGGTGATGGAGCGCTTCACCGCCTATGAGGATGTGGCGGAAGTCCTCTCCCAGGGCACTACCCGGGCCACCGTGATCCTGCGGAACAAACTTCAGGTCGACCTGCGCGCCGTGGACGAATCCGCCTACGGTGCCGCCCTGCATTATTTCACCGGCTCCAAGACCCACAACATTGCTATCCGCCGCATGGGTCAGGATATGGGTCTGAAGGTCAACGAATACGGGATTTTTCGCGGGAAGGAACGTATTGCCGGCGATACGGAGGAATCCGTCTACGCCACTGTCGGCCTGCCCTATATTGAGCCGGAACTGCGGGAGAACCGCGGCGAAATCCAGGCCGCCCGCGCCGGACATTTGCCGAAACTCGTGGCGATGGACGATTTGCGTGGCGACCTACACGCCCACAGCAAGGCCAGCGATGGTCACTATAGTGTGCGGGACATGGCTGCGGCGGCCAAGGCCGCAGGTCTGGAATATCTGGCCATCACCGAGCACAGTCGCCACCTGGCCGTCGCCCGTGGCCTGGACCCGGTGCGCTTGCGCCGACAGATGGATGAGATTGACGCCCTTAATAGAGAGCTCGATGGCATTACGCTCCTCAAGGGCATAGAGGTGGATATCCTGGAAGACGGCCGCCTGGATTTGCCCGACAGTATCCTGGGTGACCTGGACCTGGTGGTGGCTGCGGTGCACTCCCAGTTCGATCTGCCCAGGGGCAAACAGACCGCGCGCATTCTCAAGGCCATGGACAGCCCCCATTTCACCATCCTTGCCCATCCCAGCGGGCGGCTCATCGGTAGCCGGGAAGCCATGGATGTAGACATGCCCCGCGTCATCCGCCATGCGCGCGAGCGGGGCTGCTTTCTGGAAATCAACGCCCAGCCCGAGCGCTTGGATCTCGTCGACAGCCATGCCCGGATGGCTAAGGAAGAAGGCGTGCTGCTGGCCGTCAGTTCCGATGCCCACAGCATTTACGACTTCGCCAACCTGCACTTTGGCCTACAGCAAGCGCAGCGCGGCTGGCTGGAGAAGAAAGACGTGCTCAATACGAGGACGCTCAAGGAGTTGCGGCCCCTGCTGGCGGTGACCATGAGCAGCTAGACCGGGGATAACGTTGAATTAGCATCCGCCGGCTCTCGGGGCGGCTTTCTGCAAACGGGTCAGGGCAACACATCCCGGATCTCCGCCCTAATTTCCGCAGCGTGGGTCAGTAAAATCATATGCGTACCCGATTCCAGCAGATGATACTGCGCCGTAGGCAGGTGTGCAGCCAGCGCCAAACCGATCTGTGGACTGATCACCTGATCCTGGGCGCCCTGCCAGATATGCACCGGCACCCGAACATCCTCCAGACGGAAAAGCCAAGGGCGATTGAGTATCACGAAATCATCAGCCATTCCTGCTGTTCCTTGCCGCAACGCCTCCCGCAAATCGTCGCACAGCTTCGCCAAGACGTCAGGTGCTGCCAACAGAGACTGGTCACCCGCACTCATCTTTGCCGCCCACTGCGCCACGAAACGCTCCGGCTCCTGGCGCACGCCCCCCATACTGAGGCGCAACAAAACCCTGAAGAGCCACGGCGCCCCGCGCACCAGGACAAAGAGGATATGGTCTTGGCGACGCAAAGCAGACCAGATCTCGGGAAGTGCGGTCGGTCCCGCGCTGCTCGCCAGGTGCACACTGCGCACCCGCCCCGGCATAGCGTAGGCACAGGCCAGCGCGTAAGGGCCACCGCCGGAGAAACCCAGCACATGAAAGGCGTCAAGCCCCAGACGATTTACCAAGGCCCGGCCTATGGTCGCCACTTCGGTCAGGGTCGATTCTGACTGCCGATCCGATTCTCCGTAACCCGGTCGGTCAAAGGCGATCCAGCGCAGCCCCTCACGCAGGGCCGCAGGCAGCAACTCCAGTTGTAGGCGGGAGCCGGGGGTACCGTGAAAGAACAATACCGGCAACTTCCCGTTCGGATCGCCAACATCTTCATAGGATACAACCTGGCCGGAATCCAGGGTGAGTGAATGCTTCATATCGCTATCAAGGCAGAAGTCGTCCTTTCAATGTTTCGTCAGACCTGTTTATCAACCTCTTAGCACACCCTCTGACGGATATGGCGCCGAGGGAGCCGCCAGATCCAGCGGATGAATACCTCGGAACACCAGAAAACCCACGGTAATCGTCATTCAAGACGCTCCTTTTTGCCGTCTTTCAGGCTGGCCAGAACGTATTCAGTCATGGCCTCAGAATCAGGCTGCTTTTGCTGCTCCAGGTGCGCGACGACACTGTCACGGTTGCCAAGCGGCTGGTTCTGGCTGACTTTCCACTTACCCATCCAGCGGGAGACGGGAATTTCTATGCCCACCACCTGCCCGATAAGCCGCTCCGTGAAATCCTGGGGCGCATCATCCACCTGCCAGGGCAGGGTAAAGCCATTCTCCTGCTGCGCGGTCAGGGCGACCATCTGTTGCCGTACCCAATCGGGATCGTCCCTGACCTACAACGGACCATAGGCATGGACGACGGCATAGTTCCAGGTAGGCACCACCTTACCGGTTTCCGCCTTGGTCGCATACCAAGAGGGGCTGATGTAGTGTTGCGGCCCCTGAAAGATGACCAGCACCTCGCCGTCCAGGGGCGCCTCCCGCCACAGCGGATTAGCGCGCGCCACATGTCCCTGCAGTACCGGTTGCGTTCCTCCTCCGGCTGCGAGGTACAAGGGAATATGATTTGCCTCCAGACCATTACCGCCCACACTGACCAGTGTCGCGAGGGGATAACGCTGAATCAGTGCCCGTAAAACCTCTGGGCGGGTTTCTGCAAACGGGTCAGGGCAGTACATGGTCGGTCTCCGCGCTATGTATGTTCATTCCCGTAGGCTCGCTTACGCACAGGTCAGTGGCGGGCGGGCAGGCGTCAATGGGATCGCTCCGATACTGCGATATGCTTTGCAGCTTCTCCATGGCGGCAAGCAGGTCTGGCCAAGGCTCTGCCCAAACCTCCGGATAGGTCTGCTCGCCGTTATAAATAGTCGGATAGGCTAGGTTTTCTTGTCCGGGCGTGAATGCACAGTGGATTCCGGGCTTGCTGTTGCCGCGTGCATCACAACGATACCAGCCGCGGTCGTCCAACCAGACGGCGGTGAAGCCGTGTGTACAATAGGGCGGATTGGGGCCATCCAGAGTTAATCGTTGATAACAGAATCCCGCAGGGATTTGGTTGGCGCGCCATAAGGCCACGAGCAGGTGACTTTTCGCGGTGCATAGACCGGTGCCGATACGCAGCACATCGGATGTCTTACAGGTAACCTCCTCACGATGAAAATCAATACTGTGTTCGATATGATCACGCACCCAATCAAAGCAGTTTTTAGCCGTTATTAAGGGTGTCTGACCGGATAAAGAGGCCGCCAGGATCTGAATCTGCGGATGCTTGCAATCAACGACCGCCGTATTCATGAGAAAGTCCGCCACGGGCGGATGATATTGGTTCACGTGCACTCCCTCGCTCCAAATCGGCTGTTTTATCAGCCGGATATTTCCTGATGCATCGACCCATCCCCAGCTTCACGTTCCGCCCGAGCCTTAAGGGCCGCATTCATCGTCACAAAGCCCGCTTTAGTGCTAACCCCCAACCGGGCGGCAAACAGGCGCACCAGAATACCGGAGAATTTCTCTCCCTGTACGAATCGCGTGTGACCATTGGCGAGGGCAGCAAGTTGAAAATAATGCTCCCCATCGAACAGTCCCGGCAACAGCAAATGACCCAGCCAGCGCAGCTCTTTCAAGTATTCTGCCACCCGCACCTTTGGGCGGAAGGTCATGGCTTTTGCCCCAGGGAGCTGAATACTTGCCCGTAGCAACTGCCCTGGAGTGACGTCACCACTGAGAGATCGGATGAAGGGATTCCACTCAGGATAGGCGGAAAAATCCATAAGGATCGACCATATCCGTTCGGTTGATGCGGCGATCTCTATCTCCGTTTCGATCCAGTACATTATGATTCCTGTTGTTGTTCCGCTGCCCGAACGACTGCTTCGGACAACGCGACCAGCGCCTCCCGGATGGGTGCCGCGACAGATGGCGTGGAAACCATACCGTCTTCATCGAGGTTGGCGCCGAGAAGTGGAATGGTCATTGAGGCTTCCTCCACGACCATGGCGGCCATCGTTTTCAGAATCTCGCGCAACGCCGCGTCCGCGTGTTGCGCGCGCGGCGATGCATTGAGTATGCCCACCGGCTTATAGGTAAACGGCGCGAAACTGACGAGCCAGTCCAACGCGTTCTTGATGGTTCCTGTGACACCGTGCGCATACTCCGGGCTGGCGATGAGTAGGGCATCTGCGTTGGCCACTTGAGCGTGGAAGTTCGTGACCGCTTCAACAGGTTGATCTTCGACATCTGGATTGAATAGCGGGAGATCCCCCAGTCCACGGTATACCGTTACGCTTACTTCCACAGGAGCAAGTCTGGCGGCCGCCCGTAGGAGTGCTGAATGGATTGAATTGGCGCGCAGGCTACCGGATAGCGCAAGGATTTTCATAATCGACGCCCGACATGCAGAATATGTGGCTCAGAGGAATCTGGCGAAACCAGCGCTGACTGACCGCACTGTTTAGACCAACAATTCATAGAGTCATCTTCAGCTTGCGACCACCAGTAACGGCGAAGCCTTCCCGCTCATAAAATACCAACGTTTTATCAAAATGAGGAAGGGGTGGCGTTGTGACCTCCAGACGTTTCCAACCCCGTGACGTGCCAAAGGACCTTGCGCAAGATATCAGTTGGGATCCCACCTGTTCTGAACGGTATTCGGGGCGGACATAGAGTTCCGGGATCGTTCCAAAGGAGCCCTCAGCATAAAGCGCATAGCTTTCATAGAGTGCCACAAAGCCAACGGCATCTCCGTCATCGTTGCGCGCGACAAATACGAAGTATTTTTCTTGGCTAAGAAAGTTTGTCAATCGGTCCGTTGTTTCTACCAGATCAAAGTTGAAAGCCTGAACGCCAATTACGTTCATGATTTCACTCAGCAACTCGCCAACCATTACGGCGACTTCATGAGAACTGTCTTCTGCAGTGGCCCGGTTTATAGTTATCTCCAATGTCATGTCGTCGTCCTAATATTTGTTAATAAACGGTCATCTTAGAGTCGCTTTTGCACGTCCCGCTCGTTCTTTAGTTAAACATGGCGTTCAGTGTACTGCCGATTTGGAAAAAACGTGGAGCACTATCACGCCAGAGACAATGAGCGCGATACCGATGAGTGATGCCACATTAAGAGGCTGACGGTAAATAACCCAACCAACCAGTATAATCAAGGCAACACCGACACCAGACCAGATAGCGTAGGCAACACCAAGCTGGATAGTGCGTAGCGCGAGCGAAAGAAAGTAGAACGCTGACGCATATCCAGCCACAACAAGAAGCGATGCTTCCCAGCGGGTAAAGCCATTTGCTGCCTTGAGTGCAGAAGTTGCAACAACCTCGGACACGATTGCTATTGCCAGATATAGCCATTGCATATTTATCGTCAAGCTCCTCAAGTCAGGCGTTCGGGCACGTCAGCAAGCAACATCTGATGTAGCAGACACAATAGATTTCCCGAAGTGCATGCACAAGCATTGCGCATTGCTCCGCAGTCCCTACCGAGATTCGCAGGAAATCGGAAGTTCTTGGTTTTGGGAAGTGTCGGACCAAAATATTGCGTTGCCGCAATTGGTGTTGTATCTCCTGAGCAGGTTGCAACTTGTCCAAGCCGGCAATCGACGGCTGCTCGCCCGGTGTATAAGGCTCGAGACTGCAAATACAGTCGCTCCATAGCTCGTTCATTAAGGCAGAACCCTGTCACGGAAAGACGCTGACAACATGTAACATCCAATTGTGGATAGGCAGACTGGACCCTATGGTACTATGCCTCAGTGTGGTGTTGTCTACCTGCCAATACTGACAGGGGGTATATATGGTGCCGTAGTCCGGGCCGAGTGGGGAGAGCCGACAGAAGCGATCCATGGATTTAACCACTTAATAGAGGGCGTGTGCTGCCTCAAACCGCAGACGTGACGCGCCCATGCCCTATAAGCATTTCGGCGGACAGACCAACTGTTTGATCTGTCACTCCGGTATCTATCGGGCGAAATGAGCCCTCATTGCCGCAGCGATCACATTCATATCGTGATCGCTAATGACGAAAATCCCAAAGCGGAATTGGTAGCCCCAGTTTTGTTTTTCGGCGGAGAACTCCATCCTCCCAAGGATGGGCCGAATAGGGGCTTCTTCGGCAGGGAGCCAGCACACGTCCCGTCGATAGGGTTGGAATCCCCCGCCCAGTTCCACCTGGTAGGGCTCACCATGCTCTACAATGCCAATTGCCGTGAAAGCCTGGAATTTATTCTTACCGCCAAATTCAACGGTTGGCGAATAGTAGGCAACACGATCTCCGGGTTTTATGCGACGAAGGGGTGCCGCTTTACCGTGACAGACTTGCATAAATCCGGCGGCACGTCCGATTCGTACGTGCTCTGCGGATGCCACGGCAACCCAATTGCGACTCACGGCGTCGTGGGCGCGAACACGCGAAGCCGATGCCCATCAGGATCGAGTGCCACGAAAGTATGGCCAAAATCCATATCCGTCGGTTCTTGTTCAATGACCAGTCCACGCTGTGTCCAATCAGTGAACAGGTCACCAACCACATCGCGACTCGATACCGAAAACGCGATTTCCCCGCCACCGCCCGCTGCGGTTGCAGGGGGTTCCACCGTGTGTTTCGACCACAACCCCAGCATCACTCCAGAATCCAGCGCGAACATGGCAAAATTCGGCGATGTCTGAATAGGCGGTTTTTTCAATAGACGGGCATAGAAATCGGCGCTGCGCAGCGGATTGTCTACATACAAAATGATAAAATTCGGATCTGACATGGTTTTCTCCATAGTGTTGGTAGATACCCGAGAAATTTCCTTTCTGCGGGAGTCCAGAGAATACCCACCACAGATGTCAGATTCTGTCAGTAGTGTTTGCTTACTGCGGAGGGATGCCTTCCATTTCACGCCATGTCTTCAGCAGTGATTGTCGGCGTCGCGGGTAGCGCTGTTCTTCTACGGCAAATGCTGCAATGCGATCCGTCCGGAAGTGCCGGAATCCTTGACGCAGTTCGCACCACGCGACGAGGACGCGCACGTGATCAAAGTACCCCAGCGCAAATGGCCAGACAGTCCGTTTGGTTTCTGTCTCTATTGAGATCCCGATAATGGATAGTGACCTTGCGCTCGGTGCGGATCGCCAAGCGGAGTGCAGGCAAGTCGGCCGCGCCCGTAGGGATAGCCTTCCCAGGCCCAACCAGCAGCGCAGAAGCGTCCAGCATACCCCGCAAATCACTGGGTAAAACCGCTGCGATTTTACTGACAGCATTCCGGGCGGCAGTACCAAGGCGTTCATCTCCACGGGCAGCCACCCAGCGAGCCCCAAGGACCAGTGCCTCGATTTCCTCTTCCGAAAACATCAGTGGCGGAAGCATGAAGCCAGGCCGTAGAACGTAGCCCATACCGGGCTCCCCCGAGTTCGACAGTTCATCGGCAAAAATCGTCAATTTCGTAACGTCGCCCCAGCATTCATAGGGGTTTCAGCGCGTATTTTCTAAAACTTCTGTGGTGGCACGTTTTATCACTTAGGCTCTTTTATTGACATGCCTATGAACGCTGATAAAGTGGCGGCATGCATGTGAAGATAACCACCTCCGGCAGCCGCCGCTATGTCCAGCTTGTCGAGTCCTACCGGGATGATGCCGGAAAGGTCAAAAAGCGTACCGTCGCCACACTTGGGCGGCTGGATCTGGTCGATAGCCAGTTGAATG
>JAAOMR010000287.1 GCA_018853935.1 Acidithiobacillus ferrivorans | reverse complement strand
GAAAAAAAAGGCGGGCTACGCGTACCGCCTCTGGCGGCATCCTGGCTCGACGATCTCCTGGCAGGCACGTCAGCAGAAATGGATGGAGGCTTTCGGGACCGGATAAAACAGTTGCAGGCGGCACAAGGCCTTCAGTCGGAACTCCCCACTGATCTGCAGGCCACCCTGCGCCCCTATCAGGAGGAAGGGTATCTCTGGGCGATGCGTCTGGCCGAGGCCGGCTTCGGTGCTTGCCTGGCCGACGACATGGGGTTGGGAAAGACCTTGCAGGCCATTGCCGTACTCCTCGCCCGGGCGTCCAGCGGTCCCGCACTGGTGGTGGCACCCACCTCAGTCTGCGGTAACTGGCGCGCAGAACTGGAGCGTTTCGCTCCCAGTCTCCATGTCATGGTCTATGGTGCAGGGGATCGCAGTACGATCCTTGAAACGGCCGGTCCCCGAGATGTGGTTATCGTTTCCTATACCCTGCTGCAACAGGCACAGACGCAATTTGCCGCACGCCGCTGGTACAGCGTGGTCGTGGACGAGGCACAGGCTATCAAAAACGCCACAACCAAACGCTCCCTGGCTCTCTTTGATTTGCAGGCGGATTTTGGTCTAGCTCTTTCCGGAACGCCGGTGGAGAATCGCCTGACAGAACTCTGGTCTATTCTGCGCTTCTGCAATCCCGGTCTTCTGGGACCGCTGTCTCGTTTCAATGAGCGCTTCGCGGTACCCATCGAACGGGACCGCGACCGCGATGCTCAACGATTATTGCGCCGACTGGTCGCCCCCTTCATTCTCCGGCGTACCAAAAGTCAGGTACTGCAGGACCTTCCACCACGTACCGAAATGACCCTGACCCTGACTCCAGATCCTGAAGAGGCCGCGCACTATGAAGCCCTGCGCCGCCAGGCCCTTGCCGAAACTGAAAACGCCTTGCAAAGCGGAGAGAGCCAAGCGCAATTCCACATCCTGGCCCAACTGACCCGCCTGTGCAGGGCCGCTTGTGATCCGCGCCTCGTGAGTCCGGATCTCGGCATCGTTGGGGGCAAAGTCAAAGCATTCGCGGAACTAGCCGCGGAACTCGCGGAGAATGGTCACAAGACGCTGGTATTCAGCCAATTCGTCGATTTTCTGACCTTGTTGCGGGCGCCATTGGATGATGCAAATATTGCGTATCAATATCTGGATGGCGGTACGCCAGCTGCAGAGCGCGACCGCCGCGTCGCAGCATTTCAGGCGGGTGAAGGCCATCTCTTTCTGATCAGCCTCAAAGCGGGTGGTTTTGGGCTCAACCTCACAGCAGCCGATTATGTGATCATAGCCGACCCTTGGTGGAACCCCGCCGCCGAAGATCAGGCTGCTGGCCGTGCGCATCGCATTGGTCAGCATCGCCCTGTGACCGTCTATCGTCTGGTTACACAAGGGACGCTGGAAGAAAAAATCATCGCCCTACACCATGAAAAACGTGCCTGGCCGAAGGTGTGCTCACCGACGGCGGAGAAGGCGCAACATTGCCTTCTAGTGATGAACTGCTCTCCTTAATGCGTGAGGCGCATATGCCCAAGAGTTGTGGCTCGATAAGCGGGTTTTGGGAATATTGCTTATATCCTTGCGAAGGGTCGCTTTGCAGCGACCGGACGTCCAGAATTTGCTAGCGGAATCTTATTCTTGAATTAAGGAGAGCGGGAAGGAGTATCTAATTTCACCCAAGGGCACACGGCATACGGGAGGCCTTCCGATAAATGATCGCACTATTTTGGTGCACTTATGCGATCTATGCACCTTTATAGCAATGTGAAGCCAGAAAAAAATTCTACACTAGGCATCAACCCATTTAACATCAGAAAGTTGCAAACTCCTTGATGGTGGCACGAATGGTGCTTAATTTGCAGTAGGATTCTAGGGTTCCAGCCTGTAAAGGTGTTCGGACCGAGAGTTTCCACCCTGGCGCACAGGGTACACGGAGGGATAAAAACCCGGGAGATAACAGCTATAGCTGCTATCTCCCATTTTTTTTGGAGAAACGATCATGAAAAAGTTGAAAACATTATTGTTGACAGGAACTCTTATGTTGGCCCCTTTTATACTGACAGCAAATGCCGAAGCTGCACCTATAACACTAGGTTTAAGCAACTGGCCAGGTTGGGTGGCATGGTATGTAGCAGAACATAACGGATATTTAAAAAAATACCATGCAAATTTTAAGCTGGTATGGTTTACCAGTTACATGACCTCCGTGGAAGCGCTGTCAGCTGGTAAAATAGATGCAAATTGCCAAGCCTTAATTGATACCTTGGCTCCGGTAGACAAAGGCGTTCCCATAAAGGTTGTTTTGGTGACCGATAATTCACATGGAAATGATGCGTTGATGGTAAGCAACTCCATTACTACGTTCAAGCAATTAGAAGGCAAGACGATTGCAGTTAGAATGGATTCAATTGAACAGTATCTTGATGAATATGCACTAACGAAAAATAATATCCCCACAACCTCTATACACTTTGTAAACATGTCTACTGGCAATGCCGCTGCTGCATTAATGGCAGGACGGGTAGAGGCTGCGGGAGTGTGGAATCCATGGATACAACGAATTGAAAATAAAAAACTCGGACACGCACTATTTTCAAGCGCCAGTGCGCCCGGTGTTATACCGGACGTAGTGGCTGCGCGTGAAAGTGTCCTAAAAGCATATCCCCAGCAATTCGTAAACCTATCAAAGGCATGGTTTGCTACAGTAAAATTCATCAAGGAACACCCAAAACAGGCAGCAGCTATTATGGCACCCCATGTCGAATTATCTCCAGCTGTATATTTGACTGCGTTATCCGGGACGCGATTGTTTGGTCCAAAACTGAATATGGAAGCAATGGATCCTGCAGAGAAAAATAAGAGCACCTCTCTCTACAACAGCACGAAGGATACGTCTGTATTTTTAAAAAAAGTTGGCGCGATTTCTGCCGAGCCTAACCCAAGTAATTTTCTTGATCCTGAATTCATTAAAAAGGCTGAAGGAAAGTAACAGAATAGTTACCCATCGGCCAGATGAAGTTGTGAGCGTTTAGTTCGGAATTCCACGCTCACAGCTCCACTTCCATAAAAGTGAGATCAGTCTATGATGGCATTAACTAATATAAGAGATACGATCCCGCGTTGGGTTTATGTGATACTCTCAGTAGCAGGATTCGTGATTCCGCTAGCTTTCTGGCAAATATTATCTGGCACTCATTTTTTCAGTGCACTTTTTTTGCCTTCACCAGAGCGCGTATTTAAATCTTTTGAGCGATGGGCAGTCAGCAATCTCTGGGAAGATACCTATGTAAGTGTTTACCAGGTTGTTTCAGGTTTTCTTCTGGCAGCGGTAGTCGGCGTTCCAATTGGAATATATATCGGTACGTTTAAAATTGTTGAAGCGTTACTACAGCCTATAAATGATTTTGTTCGTTATATGCCTGCGTCAGCCTTTATTCCATTGGTCTTACTTTGGATTGGAATTGGTGAATCCGCAAAAGTATCAATTATTTTCATTGGTGTATTTTTTCAGATCATTGTTATGGTAGCGGATGCTGTAAGGAATGTTCCTCAAAAATATCTTGAGGCTGCCTATACTATGGGTGCCAAGAAAGGAGAAATTTTGAGCTATGTCATATTTAGGGGTGCGGCGCCTGATATATTTAATATTTTGCGGGTAAACATGGGTTGGGCATGGACTTACTTGGTGATTGCAGAAATGGTGGCAGCAGATAGGGGGCTGGGCTTTGCCATTATGCAGGCACAGCGTTTCATGGACACGCCAAAAATATTTGTTGGAATAATAATAATAGGGTTTCTAGGTCTGTTATTTGATTTATCATTCAGAATAATGCATCGCATATTTTTTGCGTGGAGCTACAAATGATAAGTACTGGTAGAGTAGAAATCAAAGGAATATGTAAGTCCTTCAGGATTAGAAAAGACAAAAAAATATCTAGCTGGCCAGCCCTGGATAATATTAATTTAAATATCAATCCCGGGGAAAAGGTGATGATTGTTGGTGCATCTGGCTGTGGCAAATCCACCCTGTTACGCCTAATTTCTGGACTAGACCAGCCAACTGCAGGTTCAATAACAGTTGACCGAGATTTGGTAAAGGGACCAGGGGCTGATAGAGGTGTCGTTTTCCAGCAGTCGACTTTATTTCCATGGATGACTGTGTGGGACAATATAATTTTTTCTAGAAGATTGCGTATTAGCCTGAATGCGCGAGATGAACAAGTTTCCCGCGCAGTATACAGAAGCAACGCGTTAGTCACGTTAATGGGATTGGATCAATCAGTAGAATTGTATCCAAACCAACTGAGTGGCGGCATGCAGCAACGCGCCAATATAGCAAGAGCTCTGGTTTCCAGCCCGAAAGTTCTGCTGATGGATGAGCCGTTTGGCGCGCTAGATGCGCAAACACGAGAAACCATGCACAAGGTAGTTAACCACCTTTTTAAGGTAGAAAAAACAACAGTAATATTTGTAACGCATGATGTTGAAGAGGCCATTGTTCTGGGTGATCGTATAATTGTTTTGAGTGCGAATCCCGGACGTGTCGATACCACGTTTACGACTGAATCAGTAAATCGCGACGAAGCTGGAATGGTCAAGAAAAATGACGTCTCATTTTTTGAATTTAAAGAGCAAATACTATCACGAATCAGAGCTACTACTACGATGAGAGCAACTGATGATCTGTTGCAAAAGGTAGCTAAGGATTAGTTATTATTGAAGGCAATTAAAATAAAATATTTTAATATTTATTGCTTTATTGGTAAGTTATTTTAGGCGTTTACATGGTCAAGGAGAAAATTATGTCCGTAAAAGTTTTATGGGAGGATTCTATCCCTGGTGGATCACATGGTTCATTCATTATGAAACGTGATACAATCCTCAAGGTTACCGACATTGTTGGCAATGGAAATCTTGTCGCTCTTTTCTATAATATGGATAATAAATTAGAGCGGTATAATATGGCCGACACACTGAAAGCTCAGCATACATTTTTTCTGTCTAAGGGAAACGTTTGCTACTCCGACATGGGGAGGATTCTTTGCTCTATTGTAGACAGCTCCTGCACTTGGCATGATACCATATCTGGCATGAGTAACACCGACACAATCGCCACCAAGTATGGTGCGCTCAACTATCAAAAAGCACATAATAATATGTACAGAAATGCTCAGGATAGTGTGCTTATTGAATTATCAAAATGGGGACTCGACAGGCGAGATTTGGTCGCAAATGTCAATTTTTTTAGCAAGGTCACTGCAAATGAGCAGGGTGTTCTCTCGTTTGTGTCGGATAACAGTAAGCCAGGAGACTTTGTTGAGCTTAGATTTGAAATGAACGTGCTGGTAGTTCTCGCATCCTCACAGCATGTCCTTGATCCATCACCTCGCTATTCACCTAATCCATTTGCACTTACTTCGCTGAAATGTTCGTCGGCTGGACCTTATGATTTATGCCGTAATTTATGCCCTGAGAATGGAAGAGGTTTTTATAATACTGAATTGATTTTTAGATAGGGGTGGTTAATAATATGAGTAAAAATACTGTTGAACTAGAGAGTTGTAATGTGTTGTTCGACTTTGTTCTCGATGCGGGGGAATCATGGATACATGATGTCCGTGCCGGACAAACCTTACGTATTGTAGATTTGGAAGGTAACCAATCAGCAGATACCCTCATCTACAACGCCAACGATCCTGCTGATCACTACAGTGCAACGGACACTATTATTGCCCAGCGCAACATATATCTAACCACCGGCAGTCGCTTACTTTCCATTGAAGGTAATTTACTCATGACTATTGTTGATGACACTTGTGGTCGTCATGATACCATTGGTGGCGCCTGTTCTGCAGAAAGTAACACGGTAAGATATTCTTTGGATAAAAAATTCATGCATAGCTGTCGTGATAGTTTTTTGCATGCTGTAGTTAATTGTAACTGCCATCTAGGGAAACGCGATCTCACAAGTAATATAAACTTCTTCATGAATGTGCCCGTATCTGAAAATGGCGACCTGAATTTTGCTGACGGACTCTCAGGTCCTGGTAAATATGTCGATTTGCGAGCTGATATGGACGTAAAAGTGTTAATTTCTAATTGCCCACAGCTCAATAATCCTTGCAATGCTTACAATCCTACACCGTTACGGTTGATGATTTGGTGATTCACGGGGCGTGGCTGAGACGCCTCAGTCACCTTTTCTGCTTGCAGGACGGCCTGCCGAGATAACTATATGTTCAATAAAGTCCTTATTGCGAATCGTGGAGCTATCGCGGTCCGAATTATTCGAACCCTCAGGAAGATGGGTATCCACTCTGTTGCGGTTTATTCGGATGCAGATCGCCTCAGTCCGCATGTGCTCATGGCTGACGAGTCAGCACATATAGGACCATCCCCCGCAAGCCAGAGCTATCTTCGAGAAGATGCAATTTTACGTGCAGGCATTGCTCATCATGTTGACGCTATCCATCCTGGATATGGCTTTTTATCAGAAAATCCTGATTTTGCTGCGGCAGTCGAAAATGCCGGTATGGTGTTTATCGGACCATCGCCTGAGCACATGCGTTCTTTTGGTTTAAAGCACACGGCAAGAGAAATCGCACACAAAACGGGCGTGCCTCTTCTGCCAGGTTCTGGGTTATTGTCCGATGTCGACCATGCCATGGTCGAGGCCAAGCGCATTGGCTTCCCTGTCATGCTTAAGAGTACCGCTGGTGGCGGTGGCATCGGCATGCAACTTATTTGGGACGCAGACACTCTGCAAGACGCCTATGCCCGTGTAGCTCGTCTTGCACGCGCCAACTTCAAAGAGGCTGGCATTTATTTGGAAAAATATGTCCAGGCTGCACGCCACATCGAAGTGCAAATCTTCGGTGACGGAGATGGACAGGTAGTCCATCTGGGAGAGCGAGATTGCTCGGTTCAGCGACGTAATCAGAAGGTAATCGAGGAAACCCCAGCGCCTAATTTGCCGACATCTGTGCGGCTCGCGCTTTGTGATACGGCGGTACGCTTGATGCAGTCGGTTTGCTATCGTAACGCAGGAACGGTCGAGTTTGTTCTTGACGCGGACTCGGGCGACTTCTACTTCCTAGAGGTTAATACCCGCTTACAGGTCGAACATGGGGTGAGTGAAGAGGTCAGCGGCGTCGACTTGGTAGAGTGGATGGTGCGGCAGGCTGCAGGCGAATCCCCTATTTCAAACTATGTTCATTCTCCACGTGGCCACAGCATTCAGGTACGGCTTTATGCCGAGGATCCAGGGAAAGACTTTCAACCTGCCGCCGGCATGTTGAGTGAAGTAATCTTTCCCCAGAATGCTCGAGTAGATACCTGGGTTGAGGCGGGTAGTGAAGTCACCGCTTATTATGATCCCATGCTGGCCAAGATTATCGTTCTTGGCAATGATCGAGATGATGCTCTTTCTCTTATGGGATCAGCCTTAGAGAGCACCAAAATTTATGGATTTGAGACCAACCTCGCTTATCTGCGACAGATTGTTGCCGATGAGGTTTTTGAGGCAGGGCGTCAGACCACCCAATATCTCACTCGGCTAGGCTACCATGCACCTACTGTCTATGTGATTGAACCAGGCGTACAGACTAGCCTGCAGGACTGGCCAGGACGGTTAGGGTATTGGGATGTTGGTGTGCCTCCCTCGGGGCCTATGGATTCTCTAGCCCATCGGGTGGCCAATCGCCTGCTCAACAACGCTCCTGACGCAGCAACTTTGGAAATCACGCTGAGTGGTCCTATCCTTAAATTTAATGATAACTGCATTATTGCCGTCACCGGTGCTGAGCTACCACTGACCCTTGACGGACAGCCATTGGATTTGTGGCGCAGTCATTCGGTGTGTGCTGGCAGTGTTCTCGAGTTTGGCAAACTAAGTGATATCGGTTGTCGGTCTTACCTGGCAGTATCTGGTGGTTTTGACGCACCGTTGTACTTGGGTAGCCGGGCAACGTTTAGTCTCGGACAATTTGGCGGTCATGTCGGTCGTATGTTGCGTACTGGTGATGTGCTGCACATTGGTTCCAATCCCCGGGCGTGCCCTGACGTGTATGTAGATAAGGCAGTACGTCCGACTTATAACAAGCACTGGGAGATCGCTGTACACTATGGGCCACATGGTGCGCCTGATTTTTTTACAGCAGATGATGTAGATATGTTATTTGCCACAGACTGGGAGGTGCACTACAACTCTAATCGGACCGGCGTCCGACTCATCGGTCCACGGCCCCAATGGGCTCGCAGCGATGGGGGGGAGGCTGGATTACATCCATCCAATATCCATGACAATGCCTATGCTATAGGCGCGATGGATTTCACCGGTGATATGCCGATTCTCCTTGGTCCAGATGGTCCGAGCTTGGGCGGTTTCGTCTGCCCAGCAGTGATTGTTGCCGCAGATCTTTGGAAGATGGGCCAATTGCGGCCTGGTGATACAGTACGTTTCCTATCCATAAGTTTAGAAGAAGCTACCCGCTTGGAGTTAACCCAAGACACGGCAATTGAGAGCCTTACGACCCCTCTGGACCCGCCAACTACCGCATCACCAGTCCTGGAAGCACCTATCGTTGTCCCATCAAACGCTCAGGAAAATGAAATAAGCGTGGTATATCGTGTAGCGGGTGACAAGTATCTACTCGTTGAATATGGGCTGCCGATCTTGGATCTGGAGCTGCGTTTCCGTGTTCACGCGTTGATAGAAAACCTGCGATTGCGTTGCCCGGCCGGCATTCTTGATCTAACACCGGGCATCAGATCCCTACAAATTCATTATGATAACCGTGTATTATCTCTGGCCGGGCTCCTTGAAATGCTACGCAGCGCAGAAGAGGAATTGCCTGCGGTGGATCTCATGGAAGTCCCCACACGTATCGTATATTTGCCACTCTCCTGGGACGATCCTGCCACCCAACTGGCCATCGACAAATATATGGCTGGAGTACGTAAAGACGCCCCCTGGTGTCCGTCCAACATCGAGTTTATCCGCCGTATCAATGGGCTGGACAGCATTGAAGAAGTGCGCAAAATCGTGTTTGACGCTAGCTACTTGGTACTAGGCCTAGGCGACGTGTATCTCGGAGCACCAGTTGCTACCCCCTTGGACCCTCGGCATCGACTGGTTACTACAAAATACAATCCAGCACGTACCTGGACACCGGAAAATGCTGTGGGTATCGGAGGGGCCTATATGTGTGTTTATGGTATGGAGGGCCCTGGCGGTTATCAATTCGTCGGTCGCACACTGCAAATGTGGAACCGCTGGCGGCAGACTGCGCAATTTACGGACGGTAAACCATGGCTCCTGCGTTTTTTTGATCAGATCCGCTTTTTTCCTGTTAGTACGGCAGAACTGGAAACCATCCGTACCGACTTCCTGCATGGGCGCTACGTTCTGGATATCCGTGAAGACACTTTTCGGATTGCAGATTATCGTCATTTCCTGGCCAAAGAGGCTGATGATATTGCCCTTTTCCGCGACCAACAACGTCAGGCTTTTGCCGCAGAACGTGAGCGCTGGATCCAGTCTGGCCAAGCCAATTGGATCAATGACGTAACGGTAGCTGAGGACACCAGTGACATTGATTTGAATCTTGCCGCAGGTGCGCGATCGTTGGCTAGCCCTCTTGCGGGTAGCATATGGAAGATATTGGTTAAAGCAGGGGATCACGTTCAGGCCAACGACACGTTAATAATTTTAGAATCGATGAAAATGGAGATGACCATTGAGGCACCTTTCTCAGGGGTGGTTGATCGTCTGCTCTGTCGCGAGGGCGAAGCAGTGAGTACAGGACAGAACATGCTGATACTAACGGAAACTTGAGTGAATTTGGTTAAACTCACACGAGGCTGAAAATTCGACGCCATTCCAAATCCAACAAGACCACCACGAGAAAAGTTCTTTTTAGATTTCCACGTTGTGACAGTCGTTGGATCTGTATAATCACGAATGGCACCAATCAATCTGGTTCCGCCGAGCAGAATCCGCTGGAGGTCTAGCAGCATTCAGCAGATTCCGGGTCTGAGATAAATTCGTCAATAAGTGTAACCGTGCATACATCGTAGTGGTGCATACCTCACCAAAATAGTGCATTAGCCACTCCGAAGGTGGATTGCAGAATTGCAGTCTCCTCACCAGAAGCCACCCCAGCAAGTAGCTATTTGTGAATTATTGGCTTTTATTATCAGTATATTGAGTGACCAATAGGCACGATGGCTGCACTGTTGAAATGCGATTATCTGTTCTGGCATGCGCCTTGCTTGCATTCCTTCTTGTATACCAGAAGGAACACTAGATGCCTAACCATACCAAAACCTGCCTGACTCTAACGGACTGGCGTGAAACCTTCGATAGGGACTTTAATGAGGGTGCCACACAGCTCCGGCGGCATGTTGCTGGACTAAATCCTTCGGATCCAGTTTGGATCAGCCTGATCAGTAGAGAAATGCTGGATATGGAAATCACCCGCGTTCATGCCTTGCCGATTGATGCGCCGTTGCGTGGCGTGCCGTTCGCCGTCAAGGACAACATTGATGTGGGCGGCTGGCCTACCACCGCCGCTTGCCGTGAATTTGCGTACGAGGCGGACGCAGATGCGGGCGTGGTCGAACAGCTACGGGCTGCCGGAGCTATCATGATTGGCAAGACCAATCTGGACCAGTTCGCGACAGGGCTGGTAGGCACCCGATCGCCTTGGGGCGCGGTGCCAAACGCCTTTGACCAGAGGTACGTATCGGGCGGTTCGAGTTCAGGCTCGGCTGTTGCTGTCGCCAGAGGTTGGGTGCCTTTTGCCCTTGGCACGGATACGGCCGGGTCAGGTCGGGTTCCGGCGGGTTTCAATAATATCATTGGGGTGAAACCCACACGTGGACGCATTAGTACGAGAGGCATCGTGCCGGCGTGTGCATCCCTGGATTGCGTAGGCATCCTGGCCCTGACCGTTGATGATGCCCATCATGTTTTAAATCTTGTCACCGGGCACGATCTGCGCGATATCTGGTCACGGCCAACGCCTTCTATCCCAGTTTTGAGCCCGACCGTTCTTGGTATCCCGGACGGCACCGAATGGTATGGCGATCAACTTCAGGCCGAGGCATGGTCCCAGGCCATCGCACAGGCCCAAGCGGCTGGCCTGAAGCTCGTTCCAGTAGATTTCAGCCCTCTTTATGAGCTGGCCTCCCTGCTGTACTCCGGTCCATGGGTGGCGGAACGCACTGCCGCAGTTGGAGATTTTCTTGCGCAGCACACAGGAGTAGCAAATCCTGTCGTGGAAGGAATCATTCGTGACGGTGAGCGATTCACGGCGGTCGATACTTTTCGGGCACAGTATCAACGCCAAGCCCTGTTGCCACAGATTGAAGCCATTTTCTCACAGGTGGACGCACTGTTGGTGCCTACAGCGCCGACTTTACCAACCATTGCCGAAGTTGAGGCCGATCCGGTTGGAAAGAATGCGCAGTTGGGGCGTTATACCAATTTCGTCAATCTCGCCGATCTCTGCGCACTCGCTCTACCTGCCGGTCTGCGCGCCGATGGCTTGCCCTTTGGTGTCACCGTCATCGCGCCCGCCTTTCGGGACGCGGCGTTGCTGGCCTTTGCTACCCATTGGCAGTTAATCATGCCCTGGAAGCTGGGGATATGCGACCACATGGCGCCGGCGCCCCATATTCATGATCCTCAGCCCACAGGCATTATGGTGGCAGTGGTCGGCGCCCACCTGCGCGGTCAACCCCTCAATCACCAGCTCACCAGCCGCGGGGCCAGCTATCTGGAGACCACCCGTACCGCATCGCACTATCGGCTCTTGGCACTCGCCGATACCGTGCCGCCAAAACCGGGATTGATCCGCACCGACATGGACGTTTGCGACGAGGGTATCGAGGTCGAACTGTGGTCTATGAGCGAGATAGCGCTGGGTGGATTGATGCGCGAGGTTCATGCTCCGCTGGGCATCGGCACGGTGATTCTCCGTGATGGTCGTGCGGTGAAAGGCTTTATCTGCGAGGGGCTGGCTGAAAAGGGCGCCCGCGACATCACCCGTCTAGGCGGCTGGCGTGCCTATCTGGCTAGCCTTGCCAGCGATCCAAAGGAAAAGGACCATGGCTGATACCTTTCGCAAGGTCTTGATCGCCAATAGGGGCGAGATCGCAGTGCGCATTCAGCGCAGTTTGCGCCGATTGGGTATCGCGAGCGTCGCCATCTATTCAGAACCTGATCGTCACGCGCGGCATGTGTTGGATGCTGACGAATCGGTAGGACTGGGTGGCCACAGCGCTGCGGAAAGCTATCTCCAGGCAGAACGGATTCTCGAGATCGCCGTACAGACCGGTGTCGATGCGGTTATCCCCGGCTACGGGTTTCTGAGCGAAAACGCGGACTTCGCGGAAAACTGCGAACAGGCCGGTATCGCCTTCGTCGGCCCGACTCCTGAACAGATTCGTCAGTTTGGCCTCAAGCATACGGCCCGCGCGCTTGCCATCGAAGCCGGCGTTCCGCTCGCACCGGGAACCGGGCTATTGATCGATGTGGATCAGGCTTGCGCCGAAGCTGCGCGTATTGGGTATCCGGTCATGCTCAAGAGCACGGCTGGTGGTGGGGGTATCGGCCTGACCCGCTGCAATGACGAAGCGGAACTGCGTCAGGCCTTCGCTTCGGTGCAACGGCTGGGGCAAAGCTTCTTTGCCAACTCCGGGGTATTTCTGGAGCGTTTCGTCGCCCGTGCGCGGCATGTGGAGGTGCAAATCTTCGGTGACGGCCAGGGCCGAGTGCTGGCCTTGGGCGAGCGCGACTGCTCCCTGCAAAGGCGCAACCAGAAGGTGATCGAGGAAACTCCGGCACCGAATATGCCTCCGGCAACGCGGGAAGCGTTGTTCACTGCGGCCGAACGTCTGGGGAGGACAGTATCCTACCGTAATGCCGGAACGGTTGAATTCATGTACGAAGCGGAGCGTGACGCTTTCTATTTCCTGGAGGTAAACACCCGACTACAGGTCGAGCATCCGATCACCGAGATGGTCACTGGTATCGATCTGGTAGAATGGATGTTGCGCACAGCGGCAGGCAACCCGCCAGAACTCTCCCGGCGTCCGGAATCGCGGGGAGTAGCCATTGAGGCCCGTATCTATGCGGAGGACCCCCTCAAGGACTTCCAGCCATCGCCCGGTTTGCTCACAGAGGTCCATTTCCCCGAAGAGGTGCGAGTCGATAGCTATGTCGAAGGGGGCACTGAGGTCTCCAGCTTCTACGATCCGATGATCGCCAAGCTCATCGTGCATGGCGAGGACCGTGCGCAGGCATTGGAAAAATTGCAACGCGCCCTGGATCAGACCCGCATCGGCGGAATCGTCAGTAACCTCGGCTACTTGCGCCAGATCTCCCGCGCATCATTGTTTGTCGATGCCCGGTTATCCACAACTGCATTGAGCGACTTCCAGTATCACCCCCGGGTGGCCGAGGTGTTGGAGGGTGGCACCTACAGCACCATCCAGGACAATCCCGGCAGGGTCGGCTATTGGCATATCGGTGTGCCACCTTCCGGACCCATGGATGACTACGCCTTTGATCTTGCCAATCGTCTGGTCGGCAACCCAAAGGGCGCGGCAGGACTCGAATGTACCCTTGTCGGCGTGAGGATCCGTTTTCACGTTGAGGCCCACATCGCTCTGACCGGTGCTCCACTCAAGGCCACCCTGGATGGTCAGCCCGTAGAGGGCTGGCGCACCATCTTGGTGCGCGCCGGACAGCTGCTCGACATGGGGCGGGTGGAGGCGGGTTGCCGTGCTTATCTGGCCGTTGCCGGTGGTTTTGATGTGCCGGTTTATCTCGGTAGCCGCAGCACCTTTGCCCTCGGACAGTTTGGCGGACACGGCGGGCGGCCGATCCGCACCGGCGACATGCTGGCACTGGGAACGGCTGTATCTGCAGTCGCAATGCTTGAAGTGCCTGTACCGATGATTCCCCAATACGCGCAACACTGGACTATCGGTGTGCTCTATGGTCCCCATGGTGCGCCCGATTTCTTTTCTCCCGAATTCATCAACCGGTTTTTCTCCACCGACTGGGAGGTACATTACAACTCCAATCGTCTCGGTATCCGTCTGATGGGTCCCCGTCCGGTATGGGCCAGGTTGGATGGCGGCGAAGCGGGGTTGCACCCATCCAATATCCACGATACCGAGTATGCCATCGGCGCCATCAACTTCACCGGCGATATGCCGGTGATTCTGGGTAAGGACGGCCCCAGTCTCGGTGGTTTTGTCTGTCCCGCCACCATTGCCAAGGCTGAACTGTGGAAAATGGGACAAGTCAAGCCAGGCGACTGGGTGCGCTTTGTGCCCCTGGATTTCGCCACCGCCCGTCAGTTGGAAGTGCTTCGGGATGGCGCCATCCAGACCTTGACTCCACTGCCTGGTCTTTGCCTGAATCAGCCTCCGGCCTGTCTACAGGGGGAACCGGTACTGGATTTGCGTCCTGCCCAGTCGGGATTGCCCGGGGTCACCTATCGTCAGGCTGGGGACAGTTATGTCTTGCTCGAATATGGGGATAACGTTCTGGATCTGCGCGCGCGTTTTCGTGTGCATGCATTGATGGAGGCTCTGAAAGCGCGCGCCGAACCGGGCATTGAGGAGCTCTCGCCCGGCGTGCGTTCGTTGCAGGTGCGTTATGACAGCCGGACCATTGATCAAGCGCGCCTGCTCGCCGTGTTACGAGAGATCGAGGACGGGCTTCCACCAATCCAGCGTATGCAAGTGCCGGGACGCATCGTTCATCTTCCCCTCACCTTCGAGGATAGCGCGACTCTGGACGCGGTCAGTCGCTACCGCCAGTCGGTGCGCGATACCGCACCCTGGCTGCCGCGCAATGCCGAGTTCATTCGCCGTATCAATGGGCTGGAGTCGGTTCAGGAAGTGATCGACACCATCTACGACGCTTCCTATCTGGTGCTAGGTCTGGGAGACGTCTACCTAGGAGCGCCCTGCGCTGTACCGGTCGATCCGCGTCATCGTTTGCGCACCTCCAAATACAACCCCGCGCGCACTTTTACCGCCGAGGGCACTGTCGGTATCGGCGGGG
>JAAOMR010000286.1 GCA_018853935.1 Acidithiobacillus ferrivorans | reverse complement strand
GCCAACTACTTACGCTTCATGGAGCGCGCCCGCACCGAAATGCTGCGCGAACGGGGTTATGAACTGGATGTACTGGAGCAGGATGCAGGAATCATTTTTGCGGTGCGCCGCGCCCGCCTGGACTTCCGCGCTCCGGCCCGTTTCAATGACCTGCTCCGGGTGGAAACCAGAGTCGTGAGCAAAAGCCCCGTGCGCATGGGTTTTTATCAAGTCGCCGCGGTTGGGGACAGGATACTCTGTAGCGGAGAGGTGGAAGTGGTCTGCCTCGATGCCGCCGGTTTTCGTCCCCACGTTATTCCTGCGGCATTATTGCAGGCCATTCCTCTTTCTGTTCAGCCGTGAGATTTTATGGATCCTAATACCGTCGCCGATACCACCCAATCCCTCTCCATGACCCATCTGGTGATGCACGCCAGCGGCGTCGTACAGGTTATTCTCGTCATATTGCTCATCGCATCCGTTGCTTCCTGGACGATCATCTTCCAGAAGTTTGCCGTCTTTAGCAGTGCACACAAGGCCCTGGCACGCTTCGAGAAGCGTTTCTGGAGCGGTGGGGAGATGAGCCAGATCTATCAGCATGTTTCCGGAAACAGCAACCTGGAGACGGGCGCGGGCAGCATTTTCTGCGCCGGTTATGAAGAATTCCAGCGCCAGCGCAATAAAATCCGTCCCAGTGACGCCCTGGATGCCGCGCGGCGCGCCATGCGGGTTGCCCAGATGCGCGAAGTGGGACGCCTGGAAAACAATCTGGCCTTCCTCGCCTCCGTATCCTCCGTCAGCCCCTTTATCGGCCTCCTCGGCACCGTCTGGGGCATCATGACGGCTTTCATGGCCATTGGCGTTGCCGGGCAGGCCACTCTGGCGACGGTGGCGCCCCCCGTCGCAGAGGCCCTTATCGCTACGGCTGCAGGTCTGTTCGCCGCCATCCCGGCAACCGCGGCGTATAACCGCTATGTCCATCAACTGGACAAGCTGGATGCGCAGTACGAGGTTTTCATGGACGAATTCACCAACATCCTGCATCGGCAGGTGCCTGAGACGCAGCCATGAAACGACGGCGTCTTATGGCGGAGATGAACGTCGTCCCCTACATCGACGTGACCCTCGTGCTGCTGGTGATATTCATGCTCTCGGCGCCGCTGCTGACTCAGGGGGTGAATGTCAACCTGCCCAAGGGGGTGACCAAACCGGTATCGGATAAGACACCGCCGGTACTGATTTCGGTGACCAGGCAGGGTGGTATCTCGGTGCAATACAAGCAGAGTCACCGCGCCGTTGCCCTCGATGAGCTCGCGACGATGGTGCGGCATATTGCTGCCGCCAGCCATGATCAGGTGCAAGTGCTGGTGGGCGGTGATGCGCATGTGAATTACGGCAAGGTCATGGCGGTCATGGCGCGTTTGCAGGAGGCGGGCATTTCCCATGTCGGCCTGCTGACCCGCCAGGAGGGCCATTGAAAGAACGCAAATCGTTCTGGCCGCTGGCACTGGCCATCGCGCTCAATAGCGCGATACTGGTGGCCTTGTTCTGGAGTTTTCATATGGAGGTGCCGAGCGCCGGAGACACCCCGATGCAGGCACAACTGAGTAGCGGCATGCCACCGGTTGCGGCACCGACACCACAGCAGCCAGTTCCGCTAGCCAAGCCAGTCCCTGCGCCCAAGCCTGCGCCGAAACCGGTACCCGCACCCACTCCGAAGCCCGTACCAGTACCAAAGCCGGCGACACCGCCCCCGCCCAGCGCCGCCCGGATTGCCGCCGAAAAGGCGGCACAAGAGAAAATGGCAGAGCAGAAAGCCGCGCAGATCACCGCCGAAAAACAGGCCGCCGAAAGGCGGGCTGAGGAGTTGGCGGCACGCGCTGCGCATGAGAAAGCCGCGCAACGGGCAGCCGACAAGGCAGCCGCTCAAAAGGCAGCCACACAAAAAGCCGCGGCGCAGAAAGCGGCCGCAGAAAAGGCCACCGCCGAAAAGCAGGCGGCGCAAAAAGCGGCCATTGCCCAGCGCGCTGCGGCGCTGAAGCAGCAACTCGCCAAGCAGCAGGCCAAGGCTGCAGAAGCCGCGCGGGCCAAGGCACTGCAGCAGCAGATGGAAGCCCGGGCCAAGCTGCAGGCCGAGGCCAACATGGCGGCGGTTCGTGCTCAGCAGGCGGCGGAGAATCAGCGTCTGACAGGACTCTTTGCACAGAAAATTCGCACCCAGGTGTATAATGCGTGGGACACCAACTTTTCGGCGGCATTATCCTGTGTTGTGCAGATTCAACTGAGTCCGCAAGGGCAGATTGTCGGGCAACCTGTGGTTATCCGGTCCAGTGGCAACCCACATTTCGATCAGGCAGTGATCTCTGCGGTAGAGCAGGCGGCACCGTTTCCCCCGCCTATCGGTCTTTCCTATTCCCTGTACAAAAATGTCGATCTCAAATTCAATGCGGAGGATCTCAATCATGGCTAAACGCCTCTGGACCCTGGCCATTTTTCTGCTGGCATGGGCCTTCGTTCTTCCCGCCCAGGCGGCGCTCACGGTGCAAATCACCAAGAGTGTTGCCTCGGCACTGCCTATCGCCATTCCTTCCTTTGGTCCGGGCATAGCCGGACAGCCATCCGTCGCCGATGTGGTCCGTAATGACCTGCGCCACAGTGGTTTGTTCCGGGTCATTGACCCGGCGGGCTACCCCGGTGATCCCCGCGCGCCCAGCGGCGTGCAGGCGGCCGACTGGACAACGGTGGGCGCCACCGGCCTTGCCGTGGGCTCTGTGGAACCGCTGAACGGCGGCTATGTGGTCAACGTCTATGTCTACAACGTCAGCACGGGGCAGGAACTCGTCGCCAAACGTTTCACCTGCTCCGCCGCCGAATTGCACATGACCGCGCACCACGTCGCGGATGTCATCTACCAGGCGTTTACCGGCAAACCCGGCCCCTTCGCCAGCCGGATCGCCTATGTCCGGCAGACCGGCGAAAACTACGAACTGCTGGTGGCTGAATCCGATGGCTGGAATCCACACCCCATCGTGCGCGGTATTATGCCGGTGTTTTCACCGGTCTGGTCGCCGGATAATCACCGTCTGGCCTATACGACCTACGCCAATGCCCGGGCCGTGATTTATGTGCAGGATCTGGCTACCGGACGGCGCCAGTCCATCGCCCCGGGTGGCGAGATTGTCAGTGCTCCGGCTTTTTCGCCCAACGGCGAAGAATTGGCATATGCCCGCTCCTCCGGCGGCCATACGGAACTTTACGTAGCGAATTTACGCACCGGACAGCGCCGCAGGCTCACCAACGATGACGCTATCAATACTTCCCCGACCTGGTCACCGGACGGCAGTCAGATCATATTTGTCTCCGACCGCGCCGGTGGACCGCAGATCTACGGGATGAATGCCAGTGGCGGCGGCATACATCGCCTGAGCTACGCCGGCGGCTACAATGCCGGTCCGGTCTATTCGCCCGCGGGCAATGCGATCGCCTTCATTCACCGCACCGCTGGCGTCTATGCCCTCGCCGTGATGAACCCGGACGGCAGCGGCGTGCGCGTGCTGGATGCCCAGGGCAATTGCGACCATCCGAGCTTCGCCGGCAATGGCCAGATGATCCTCTACGGTACCCACCGCGGCGGGCACAAAGTGCTGGCGGAGGTCAGTCTGGACGGCAAGACCATGGCCATTCTGCACAGTAATGCGGGGGAGGATAGCCAGCCGGCCTGGTCCCATTAACCGGCGCGGCGCTCAGACCTCCTGATAAGGCGTGGGATCGGCGATTCCCGCCTTTTGAAAGCCTTCCCGACGCAGGCGGCAACTGTCACAGCGGCCACAGGACCGGCCTTCGGCATCGAGCTGGTAGCAGGAGCGGGTCATGCCGTAATCAACCCCCAAACTGCTGCCGAGACGAATAATCTCGCTCTTGTTGAGAAACTGCAGGGGCGCATGAATACGCGGTCCGCGGGCTTCATCCCCGAGACGGGTGGCCACCTGCGCCAGTGCCTCAAAAGCCTGTACGAATTCGGGACGACAGTCCGGATAACCGCTGTAATCCTGACTGTTCACGCCCAGAAAGATATCTCTGGCGCGCAGCACTTCTGCCAGCGCCAGCGCCAGCGCCAGAAAGACGGTGTTGCGCGCCGGCACATAAGTGATGGGTATGCCCGGCGTCAGTCCGGTCTCGGGGACGCTGATTTCCGGGTCGGTGAGTGCGGAACCACCAAAGGCCGCCAGATCAATATTGACCACCCGATGGCTGGCGGCGCCCATGGTCTGTGCCAGCAGTCCCGCGTAGTGCAATTCTTCCTTATGGCGTTGCCCATAATCAAAAGAGATCGCGTGGACCGCAAAGCCGTCCCGGCGCATGAGCGCCAGCACGGTGGCGGAATCCAGTCCGCCGGAGAGGAGTACGATGGCAGGTATGGCAGGCGTTGGCATGGTCAATGTCCGGGCAGGTCGCCCCAGATCAGTTTGTGCAACTGAATCTGCAAACGTACCGGCAGATGGTCAGCGAGTATCCATTCGGCGAGATCGCGCAAGGCAAGCGCACCATGGCTGGGAGAAAAGAGTATTTCACAGCGCTCCGCCAGCGCTTCCCGCACGAGTACATCCTTGGCCCAGTCATAATCGGCGCGACTGCAAAGCACGAATTTAATCTGGTCCTGTGGGTTAAGCAAGGGCAGATTTTCCCAGAGGTTGCGTTCGCACTCCCCGGAGTCAGGACTTTTGAGATCGAGCACCTTCACCACCCGGCTGTCCACCCCGGCCACGGAAAGAGCGCCGCTGGTTTCCAGAAAGACTTCATAGCCCGCATCGCAAAGCTGCGTTAGCAGCGGCAGCACATCGGCCTGTGCCAGCGGTTCACCACCCGTCACCACCACCAAGCGATTGCCACCAGCGCGAACGGCTTCCAGAATCCCGGCAATTTGCTGCCATTCACCGCCATGAAACGCGTAGGCCGTATCGCAGTAATGGCAACGCAAGGGGCAGCCCGTGAGACGCACAAAAGTCGCGGGGCGCCCGACACTGCGGGTTTCCCCTTGCAGGCTGTGGAAAATTTCCGTGATGCGGAGCCGCCCCTCCATCACTTTTTGGCGGGTAATGCCTGCAACTGCGCCTCAGCCTTCTGTGCCGATGGCGTGCTCGGGTATTGCTTGATGATCTTGTCGAGGACGACGCGGGCTTTGCCGGGCTGACCGATGGCCTGATAGATTTCCGCCATGCGCAACATGGCTTCCGGCGCCTTGCTGCTTTGGGAGAAGCGGGTCTGCACGGTATCAAGACTTTTCAGCGCCGCGTCATTCTGGCCCAGCACATATTGCGCCTGCCCCAACCAGTAATACGCATCGGGAACCAGACTGCTTTGCGGATGCCTCTGGATGAAGCCCTGCAGACCGGTTACGGCGGAGCCGTATCGGCCTTGGCGCAGCAGATCGAAAGCCCGCTGGTAATCAGACTGCCCCAAGCCTTGGATCGTGGGCGCCGAAGTGTTACTTGCGGCGCTGGCAATGACCGCAGCGGAATTGATAAGCGCGGCGCTATTGGCGGTGATAGCCGTGCTGCTGGTACTGGCTGTAGCAGAAGTCAGATTCGCCAGTTGTGCAGTCAATGCCTGCTGCTGAGTCTGCAGGGCATGGGTTTTGGTGTCCAGTTCGCCGCGCAGATCGCGGACTTCCTGTTCCAGACGTTGGGTCCGGACGAGGAGGTCAGCCAGCGCACTCTGACTGCCCTTGCTGGCCTGCTGAACCGCCACCAGGCTGCCCAGTTCGCCCTGCATGACCGCCATCTGCTGTTGCAACTGCAGCACTTTCTCGCCGGTTGACTCGGCCTGTGCAAAAGGACTCAGGCATAGTAAGGAAAGGACGGGAAAAAGATGCCAGCGTGTCATCAGCAAACTCTCCTTGGCGTTCAGCCCTTATAGCCACCGCTGTAAACAAAGTCCACACGACGATTTTTTGCCCAGCAGGCAGAATCGTTCGTGGTACACAAGGGATTGTCCTTGCCAAAACTAACGGTGCTGACCCGCGCCGTGCTGACGCCCTGGGATTCCAGGAACTGTTTCACGGTCTCGGCGCGCTGTTCACCGAGGGCCAGATTATACTCCTGGGTACCGCGATCATCAGTATTCCCCTCCAGACGGACCTGGATATGGGGATGGGCGACCATGAACTGCGCATTCTGGGTGGCAATCTGCTGGGCCTGTGCATCCATAGAACCACTATTGAACTCAAAATGCACCCGCAAATGCTGCGGCAAGGCGGCCAATTCAGCGGCAGTCAGACCACTGCTGCCCCCGCCGATGGGGCCATTGGCATTGAGGTTCTGGCCATTGATGCCTTCACCGGCATAACCGGCCGTGGCTGCAGAGTGGGCGGGAGCCACCGCTCCGGCGTTAGTCGGAGCCCCACTCCCCACGTTGTGCGCACATCCCGCCAGCGTCAGTGCCCCGGCCACAGCAACAACCACCTTCAGAAGATCAGAACGCATATTTTTAACCCCCGCAAAAATTTACGGAATTGTAGCCTGTAGCCAGAGATAATAGCAATGCGGCCCTCTACAGCCTCGACGAGCGATCCCTTTCGCGCTAGATTGTCAAAGGATACTACCGTCTCCCACGAAACAAGCATGGCCCTATGAACCAGACTCCGGAACAAGTCATCCTGGCGCATGCTCACACCACCAGCCGCCTGCTGCCCAAGGCGGCGGTGTGACCGATCGCGCTGCGCCGACACCCGACAGCGAGGCATCGGAAAACCCCAAACACGGGCCCAGCATCGGGCGATCAACACTCATCAACCTTCTTGGCCTGCTGGTACCTACCGTCGTCGGCCTCGCTACGGTCCCCCTCTACCTGCACCAGATTGGAGAAATCCGCTACGGCGTCCTCCTGCTCGCCTTCACCTTCCTCGGCTATTTCGGCGCGTTCGATCTCGGCCTGGGTCGCGCCGTCGCACAACGGGTAGCGCGTCAGGACAGCGTCGAAGACCGCAATCACACCTTCTGGACAGCCTTTCTCCTCTCCGTCGCCATGGGGATCATCGGCGCGATCCTCCTATATTTTCTTGGACAATGGCTCTTCGCCGCCATCTTCCGCATCCCCGCCGAACTCCGCCCGGAAATGGAAAACGCCGTCCCCTGGCTAGCCGCCATCGTCCCGCTCACCGCCGTCATCTCAGTGCTCGCAGGCGCATTAGAAGCCCGGCAGGCCTTCGTCGCCCTCAATCTCAGTCAAATGACCGGCGTCATCGGTCTGCAAATCCTGCCCCTGGCCGCCGCCATGCTTGGCCACAGCTCCATGCCCGTTCTGCTGGCCGCAGCCCTCGCCGGACGCCTGCTCGGCGTCGCCGTGATGATTGCGACCACGGCCCGCGCGCTACCCTTTTATGGGCTACCACACATACACCGGCCGGAAATCGGGCCGCTGTTGCGCTTTGGGGGATGGATGAGTGGTGCGGCACTAATCGCGCCGCTACTGACAATCATTGATAGATTTGTGATTGCAACACAAATAAACGCCGCCGCAGTGACCGCATACGTCATACCATTCAACCTTGCACAAAAACTTACCTATGGGAGCCTCGAAAAACCCTCCCATTTCGGCTGTAAATGACAAAATATAACCAGTTGAATGTTATGATGTATGCCGGATGAAACCGCGATCAAAACCGACCTATTTGCTGCGGATTTCCACCAGCAGAAACTGGACCAGTTGGGTGATCCCTTGCTGCAGTATGATCACGGGTGTCATTAACCGGACACGCCTCACCACAAACAGGGCAAGCAAAGCGTCTGCCCTTGGGAAAATTGATGTGCAGATCCAGGCGTTTTTCCTCCACTGTGAAAGTCACATGATCCACCAACCACGGCGGAACCAATCCTAACGCGAGAGAAAACAAATCTTCCGGGACCATCAGCTAACTCCTACTCAGGACGCGACTGCTCCACAGCACTCTACCCCCTACCCACTCAATCTGACGAAGAGCCTGTTATTAAGCAACTTCTTAACATTTATCTTTTTAACCTTTACCTTGTCAAGGTTGACACTCAATCGTCTTTCCAATCCAGGCATATCAAGATCTTCAAAAACAAAAAAACAACAGTTAAATTATCATTTAATATTTTTTCTAACGTGCAAATATACTTTTCGCCACCGCCATATATATTTCAGTATTGTGCATATATTCCCACTTTCATTCTTTGGATTTCTCGCGGCCTTTGATGGGCCGCATTATCGGCATACATCTGGCGCATTTCTGCGTTATTAGATCTTCGTAGGTTTTGTTAACAATGGTGGCTAAATCGAGCATTTTTTTGCTATTACGGCATAATTTAAATAGGCCATTGAAGGGTCAATGGCCTGTTCGTGGGTGAATGCCATTGGATTGCTGTAAACAATATATACATCCACAAATCCCATCCACTGCGTTAAAAATGCCAGATAATCTGATGAAATTGGACGAGTATGGGTCGGGTCCGTATAAAATGTATTAACCGCCAGAGAATTTTTAATATTGATGGTTTCCAGCAACACTACGCCATCCGGGGCTAATGCCCGGTAGATTGCGGACAAGAGCGTGGCGAGAGAATCTGGGGGAATGTGTTCAATGACCTCAATCAGGGAAATTCCGGAAAAACACCCCTGATGCTCGTGTAAATAGCTGAGGGCATCGGCACAGTGGATATCAAGGCCGCGTTCTTTGGCCCTGGCAACTTCTGTGGCATTGCTGTCGATCCCCTGTGCCGGGATACCATGCGTGCTCAAGAACTGGACAAATTCTCCAGCACCGCATCCAATATCCAGAAAGGGCAAATCGCTGCCTTTGGGAAGGCGAGGCAGGTAGGCGGCGTATTGCCGAGTCAATCCCTGTTCATAGCCTTCAGCCCAGATTTCGCTGAAATAACTATAAAACTGTTCCTCACGGCGATCTGGATCGGGAGCGTGGCCGACGCGCACTATGGCGCGCTCCAGAAATGGTTCTGCGGGTTGCGTGTGAGAGAACGGTAGAGGATAGCTGCTACGTCCCAGCAGCGCCGCAATCCACTTGAGTGGGCCAAATAAAGGTGTTTTGCGGATGGCCGCTTTGATCCTGTTCATAGTAGGGGCAGTCATGCTGCTACTCCGAAAAGTGTGGGGATAGCGGAGGTTTTCGCCAAAATGTCATGCGAACGCGCAGTGGCTCCGGTAACAGACAATAGGACACACCTAGGGAAACAGCAAGAATGGCAGACACTATTGAAATACTCAGGGTGATGGGCAGCGCGGCAAAAGCTATGAACGTAGCGGTGATGATGGGGAGCAAGATGAGACTGATGGGGCGTTGTTGCATGGATGCCGCGCTGGTCACAATGACCCCATCCCAAATCATGATCAGGGAGCACTGCGCGCGCAGCGGACGGAATTTGGCCGTCCGCTGCGCAGCATGCGGTTGGGTA
>JAAOMR010000285.1 GCA_018853935.1 Acidithiobacillus ferrivorans | reverse complement strand
TCAAGGGACGGGTGGATATGCTGACTACCGGTCTCCAGACGCCATTAGGCATTAAAATCGGCGGAACGGATCTCGATACCCTGAACCGCCTGGGGCAGGAACTCCAGACCGTCCTGCGCAAGGTACCCGGCACCCAGAGCGCCTATGCCGCTCGGGTCACCGGCGGCCGCTACATCGTCATCCACACCGATCGTGCCAAGGCCGCCCGTTTTGGCCTTTCGGTGGCGGATGTGAACCGTCTCGTGGAAACGGCCATCGGTGGCAAGGTCCTGACCACCGCAGTACAAGGGCTGGAACGCTTCCCGGTGGATCTCCGTTACCCCCGGGAACTGCGCCAATCCCTGTCCACCCTGATGGAAAGCCGCATCGCCGCTCCCGATGGTGCCCAGATCCCTCTGGCCCAGGTGGCCGATCTCCGGATCGAGGGCGGGCCTGCCATGCTTACCAGCGACAACAGTCGCCTGAACAGTTGGATCTATATTGACCCGAAGCCGGGCACCAACATCGGTGCCTATGTACCCCGCGCCAAAGCGGCCATTGCGAAAGCCGTCCATCTCCCAGGAGGTTATACTGTCTCCTGGGTAGGCCAGTATCAGGTCATGGAGCAGGCCGCCAAGCGCCTGGAACTGGTCATTCCTGCGGTGATTCTGCTGATCGCCCTGCTCCTCTACTTCAATTTCAAAAACTGGGTGGAGGTGACCATCATCCTGCTGACTTTGCCCCTGTCTCTGGTCGGTGGTTTCTGGCTCATCTATTGGCTGAATTACAAGCTCTCGGTGGCGGTGGCAGTGGGTTTCATTGCCTTGGCGGGCGTGGCGGCAGAATTCGGGGTGGTGATGCTTCTCTACCTGGACCAGGCACTCCTCCGGCGGCAGGCCCGTGACGCCTTGCGGACCTGGCATGACCTTCAGCTTGCCGTCATCGAGGGGACCATGCTGCGCCTGCGGCCTCTGGCCATGACCTTGACCCTGGTGGTGGGTGGCCTCTTACCCATCATGTTCAGTCATGGCGCCGGTGCCGATGTGATGAAGCGCATTGCCGCGCCCATGGTGGGCGGCATGTTTAGCGCCGCGTTACTGGCGCTGCTGGTGATTCCTGCCCTTTATGCGCTGTGGCAGAAACGGCGATTGGGCCTGCGGTGATGATGGCGCGCGAAGTGCAGAAGGAGAAGTTCGTGGCAACACTAACGAAGCGTAGGCATGGAGGATCGATGATGGAACCGGAATTATTGACATCAGCGAAGGTGGAAGATGGGGGGCATGGTGGGATCCGCTTCCGTCTGGAGGGGGAATTAACCCCGATATTGACGTTGGACTTGGACCCTTTGAGTTTTGTGCTCTTCGAGCATCACACCTTATTGTGGAAAGACCAGAAAACAGCCATTTCGGCCACGTCGCCAAAAAGCGCACGAAGTTTCTGGGGCCGTCCGTCGTGGCTGATGATGGCATCCGGACCCGGATCACTGAGTCTCAGCCGGGATTGCGTCGGCAAGATATTCGAGGTGGCCCTCCATGGTGGCGATACCTTGTTGGCACCCGCCACGCACTTTCTGGCGGCGAGCGGCGCGGTCCACATCGAGAGCTTCTCCGGCGGAAGCGACGGACCTTGGGTTACAGGGGACACTGCGCCCAGTATTGATCGCTTTTCCGTGGCGGGCGACGCGGAGGGGTTGGTTTGGCTGCATGGTCACGGCGATATCTGGAAACTCACACTGGCAAAAGGGGAGTCTTTGGACCTGGATCCGGGGGCATGGATCGCTCGTGATCCCTTGATCCAATGGGAACCCATCGGACTGGGATCGCTTTCTACGGATATGGCCGCAGGAGCGAACTGGGGCATATACCGCGCACAGGGCCCCGGGACCATCTGGATGCAAAGTGGCGGGGTCAGCCCTGCGCGATGGTGAGGGCTGTTCCACGGATATTTGTGGGCCTGGTTAATGATACGCAGATCCTGGAGGAAGTATGAAATCGACAACGGATAACCGTTATATCCTGCACCCTGTCTGGGACCCGCTGCTGCGGGCACTGCATTGGTGGATGGCGCTTGCCATGATGGCGCAATTCACCTCAGG
>JAAOMR010000284.1 GCA_018853935.1 Acidithiobacillus ferrivorans | reverse complement strand
GTTATCTGCGATGACGATGACGATGTGTCATTGTTTGTTGCTGTATCAGAAGCACCGGATCCATACTTGACGCTGCTAGAGTCCACATATGTAGTGCCAGTTCCAGACTCGCCACCTGCTGATGTCTGTGCAGCAATCGTAACACCAGACGCCTCATTTATCGTGCCATAGGCAGACTGTATGTTAACCAGACCGTCTGTACCGGTATATCCACTGCCACTATACGTACCAGTGACATTAGCATCGACATTTATAATCTGTGCAGCAGTGTCGCCAGATGGGTCATTAAAACCTTGTATGATAGACACATTGGCACCACTTACCGGGTTGTCGATAGTAATCGTATTTGCACCCGCAGACTGCTCATCAATGCTTAAACCACCGCTCACATTGCCAGCCGTTACATTGCCTGTGCCCTCTGTAATTGTTGCGCCCCCATTCACCCCCTCAACAGACGAATTACCGGTCAAAACCTCGCCTGTGCCGGTGATGAGATTGTCTTGAGACTGCAGATTACCATTTACGCCAGACACAATTACACCACCATTAGCGTTAATACTTAAATCGCCGGTAAAGTGCAGAATGTCAACACCATTACCGGAGAACACATTCGCATTTCCGCCCGCTGTGTCAACATGATCGCCAGACAGGTTTACCGCCGGGCCAGTATTTCCCGCACCCCATACAGTCATCGTGCCAGTGCCTTTAACGTAGTTATTATCAGCCGTAACGCTGCCACCGCTTGCCGAGTATATGGTAGTAGTTGCAGTATTCTGCAGATACAAGCCGCCATTGCCAACGGTGTTACCATTAGCGGTAATGCTTGCTGTCGGTCCACCTGATGCATCCGAGGCTACTAGAGTAGTTACATCCATGCCATAAACAATGTTGTTGTCTGCCGTAACATTATCGCCAGCACCACTCTGAGTGACAAGTTGTACAGTATTTGCAGCCAAATTTTCAACTGTCAGATTCCCAGCATAATTTTGGCTGCCTACCGACACAATATCACCGAATCCGGACGCAGCACTGGATGCGCTGATATTCCAGTTTGCAAAATCAAAGAGGCTGTTCGTTGATGCACTCTCTTGATCTTGCAAACCACTACTTCCGCCGAGAATGATGTCAGGATTTGCACTACCAGTAGCCAACATATCCTGTGGCACACCCACCAAATACATCCCGCCATCGCCTATTGTGAGCGATGATGCAGATGCAGAGCTGAAATCCAGCAAATTCGTGCCAGTTTCAGAATAACCATCTAAAGAAGCCGCACCGGCAATATTGACTTGACCGTTTAATCCCGTGTAGTTCTCAATCTGCAAACCTGGATTGCTACCAGAGACATTAATGAGCGTACTATTTGTTGACCCAGAAAGTGCACCATCAGACACACTCAGCGACCCTGAGTCACCCCCGGCAATATTTGCTACAACGGAACCATCGCCTTCCGTACTCAATGACACAGTGCCAATATTCTGACCACTTGTAGTCGCACCACCGGCATTGAAAGTCATCTGATCCGCATTGCCAGATGTTTGCGTTCCCGTATTCGGGTCATTGGGCGCAGCTAAAAGTGTCACAGACTGTGCAGCAGCACCGGCGGATACGGTTATTGTATTGTAATCATACATCGTTGCGTTCAAATTATTGTACGCTGGATAAGTCAAAGCGATATCAGTATTACCAGCAGTCGCAGCTTCAACAGCCAAATTCTGCTGGATTGTATCGCTATATGGCAATACTGCACTTGCAGTATCGGTCAACAGCGCATTAATGCCCATGTTGCTATTTGGGCTGGTTGCCCCTGCATCATTAAAAGTGGGCGCACCGGTGACCGAAATCGGGGCATTAGTTAGCGTAATATCGCCAGTTGTTGCATCGTAATTACCTGATGCACCGACAAAAGTGGGCAATGAAGCGGTACCATCAATCGTCATGCCATCGGGATTAATCAACACAACGCTGATGCCACTTGAGGACGTAATTGTACCTGCAATCGTTGATGCAGCGCCAGAATCATCAATGTTGATGACGTTATTCACAGCGCCATTTGACGATGTGAAATCCACCGTTTGTCCAGATGCAACATTAAAACCACCGGACCAATCGATAACTGCATTGCCTGTGCCGTAGCCCGTGCTTGCAGTTGTTGAGTTGATAGTCATCGTCGATCCTGACGTACCGAAGGTACCTGCAGACGAGTCTACAAAAGAGCCACCTGCCGGCAATGCAAATGCCTGACCGGCAAAAAGTGCACAGACCATGGATCCGAAAATCAATGTCAATTTCCTGGGCTTTTTAATGGTCCCAGAGGCATTACTTGCACCTGCACTATTTGATGCGCTGGCGACCGTACGATGGCCTTTTGCAAGCTCAGAAACAACAGCGATACCTGCAAAGCTACGAACTAACTTAAAAATCTTATTCATGGTTGAATCCTCGTATTCCTGAAAACATGAAAGAAAAAGTCTTGAAAATAGAAAATATTAAGAAGTATGGAAATAATGAGAAAGAAAGAAATCAAACATAAGCCCGTTCACGAATCCACTTTGTAGCAATCCACTTTTCACCATTAACAACTGGATCACCTGCATGTAATGACTTTTGTAAAATCTGACCGTTTTCACTATCAACACTCTTGAAAAACAGCCCAAGTCCTGGATGCGGATGTACGGACAAGCCCAATTCTGGCAGACTCGTTGCACCGCCCTGTGCAACAGTATTTAAATACAAAATCACCGTCGCAATGCGATTCCCACCATGCTTTTCGTAATGTGCTTTTGCTTTGTTACTTTCTGGAAAAGCATCAAAATGTGCCAAATACTCTTCACCGGGCATATAATGCAAAACCTGCAAAGGCTCCTGATTCTCCAACGGCAAGCCTGTTAATTGTGCAATGCGCCGATCTAATGCCATTACTAAGGCATCAGTTTGTGGAACCCAGGCCATTCTGTTAGTGCGTACTGCATCAACACGCAGACCGCCACTTTCCGATTCCGCATCACAAATCAATGCTGGTTTTTCATGTGTTTTAGCCAGATTTATCAATGCAGCACATTCTACTGGTAAGATTAATCCAGCAAAAATAGTGGCGTTAACCCCGCCCGTGCCGACATCGGCACGAGCTATAATATGCACTTGCATATCTGTAGACATCTCAGTAATTCCCGGTAACATCAAAGAATAGGCGACCACCCGGCTTATGTGGCCCTTGATTATCAATCGACCAAGCATAACCTGCATCCCCCGACAGATGCCGTGAAAACTGGAACTTGCTACCCATGTCGACACTGGCCGCCTCCAACCGTTGACCGTAAGCGGCGGTACCCTCTGCACCATCAAATCCAAAAAACGGCCGTGCAGCGTAGGTGTGGCTGTGGAATTTATAATGTATGTCTGGTGCATAAAACCGGACACCGGCATACATACCGGAAGATGTTGCAGCCTGCCCAGTGTAGTACGAGTCACCATGCCACGGCCCGCCCAAAATAAAATACTCCTGTTCAGGCAATCCACCAGTACCATACTGACCACCAGCCTCCACTTGCACAGCGGTATCAAACGGCAAAGGCTGCATCAAATCCGCATTTATGGTCCCTTTCTCCCAAGCATTTGACGACTGATTGCCCAGCAAGAGTCCGGTTGTGTGCCCACCGAAACCATCCCATAAATGTGCCTTCAAGCTGATAAAACCGTGCTTATAGTGTGTGTGGATTATCCCATCCAAACCAGTTCTTTCTGCCACAAAATCCTGACTGGCATGCATATTCGCACTATTAAAAGACTCAGTCTGCAAGCCATAATACAAATCTTCAACCACCGTCCAGTTTCTGCTGAATGGATAAGCGTAGGTTAAACCAAAAAGCCCCTGCGTACCTTTTATCCCCATATTCCTGGATTGACCACCTTCCTGGTAATAAGCAAATTGGCCGGAAATGCCAAAGATACCATACGGTGTCGGGTGATTAATCGCACCAGAAACACCATAATAATAACCACCAAACGACTGCTGTGGCGTCCAGGAAGGCAGCCCCTGCGTGAATGCGATATTACCATTATACCCACGACCACGAACCGAACCGTACTCCGAAACGATATCAGAGCCCGCATAACGGGGACCAAACGAAGACAATAAAACACCACCAAAGTAACGAATTCCAGGGTTATTCACTCCGACGGATACAGGTATTGTGCCAGTTTTTCCGGGATTACCAATGTGTATGGCTGCGGTCCCACCTTGCGCTGCAGCCGCCGCCACCATCAAACGATTGTTTTTTGAAATGCCGGATAATGTCTGTGCTTGTTTATCATTTAAATAGGGAGATAAAGCACCGGAAACAACCGTTTTGTTGGTCTTGAAGAAAATAGTGTGCGATCCGACATCCACCACCGCAGACTCACCCACCAACCCGCTCTGACGAGTCATGGCAATTACCAGCGAAGCCAGCGTATCAGGGTTCCCAATCATTGGAATTCCACGAATCGAGGTATCCACTGCAGCAGGCAACCCTGCAATTTTCCACGGCTTTACAGACGTTGCCGGGGCAGATGTTGTAGATTTTGAGGACGTTGCCGTAGTGGTCTGTGTTGCAGCAGTATGAGCAGAAGATTTTACATAAGGCTCGGTAGCATGTGTGGCATATACATAGGTCCCAGCACCAGGTGACACAGACTGTGATTCGCCGACGACTTTAAATGTTCCGGCCAATGCAGCAGCCCCGGGCGCAAAGGTAAGCATAACCGCCATCGCCAATGTGACTGTTTTTTGTGCTTTGCACTTCTGTATTGCCAATTTGATATCCATCGTTGTCATTGAATCACCCCCAAGTTAAGTAAATATGTCTACCACACCATGCAACAAACATATCATGAAGCAGCCGTAACAGTGTATGCTACACGCTGCGCCCACAAAGTCAATAGTTGGTGCACGCATTATCTGCCGCCATCAATGTCCCATCATAAAATCAAAGACCGTGCACATTCCCGCACATCTGGCGGAAACGGATTATCCTGCCCATGCACCATGTCTGCCAATATTCTCTGTGCCATAGCTTGGCCGACGGTGCCATGCTCGATAATCTGGTGCATGCGTTGTCGAGTAACCCCAAAGCGCAACCCCCAGGTGCGATAAGATATTCCTGCAGACACCCGTGACTCCTGCAAAAAGTGCATCAATTCTTCGGTTTTGGGTGACATTACGCACCTCCTTTGGCTAAATTGGACACGGTGTTATGCCCCAGGCTGCGCACTATGCGGTCCAGCCGTGCGGCACCAATGGCCCCACCACCATCAGCGATGGAGCCCAAGACGAGCTTGCTAACTTCATACTGCATGTCCGCAAACAGGGAAACCGTTTGTGACAACTGCCGCACTCGCTCATCCATTGTGTCTATGCTGGTTGCTATGCGCCGCTCCATCCCCCGCAGCAGGTCAAAAAGGGGCTGCCCAATTTCCCTACCTTGCTCTTCAGCCGCAGCAATCGTACAAAAAGCCATCGCATAATCGGTGATTAGGCGATTCATGGAAATACCCTGGCGGTCCGCCTCGGCCTGTAGAATTGGAATGTCCTCATCCATGAGTGACACTGCTACTTTCTTGGTACCCATCATTAACCCCACTTGAATCAGAAATGAAAAAAAAAATGAAAAATGAAAATTCGCATACTGCAATGATACGTGAATCGTACATAAAGTCAATAATCAGGGATTTTAGGCAGAGATGGCTGAGACCCATCAAGACAATAAGTGATGGCACTATACAAAAGCTACCACCAGCACCACCGGTAGACGTGAAAAAAAAGGTCCGTAAAGCAGATGCTTGACTTCATGAAACACTATGCTACTATAGTAGATGTAACGCCCGTACGGAGTAACGTTTTTAATCAGGAAAGCATCAAATTACGGTAAGCTGAGGAAAGATCACCGTTTTTGTGACTATTGCGAAAGCGCCAGGAACAAGTCTTACTCATATATTAGTAATGGTAAGACTGGTCTGGTTACTGCGCAAAACCGTGAAAACGACTCAAATGACTGTTTGCTCTTTGTGCAAGTATCTGATTCTAAACGCCGTCGAAAGCATAAGAAACACTATATGAGCCACGCCTTTTTTATTTTTTTTTAAAATGGACTGTGTGGTGATTTACGGTGCCCGTCACTCTATATGCACTAAATTAAATGATAACCACATTAAAAACATCAATGATACAAAAATCGTGTGGTTTAGCTGATAACAACATATTTATCAACGATATACCGTCACTTTTACAATACCAAAATGAGAATCATTTGCAGTTATTTTAGCATGGTGTGGCATGACTGTTGCTTAAATTCCCCTGCTACGGCTCTGCTACAATTCTGCTACAAGTGCTTTGTAGCGGGTTAACCCTCTGATAAGCCACAGAAATTCGCCCATTTTTCGTCTCTGCTACAATTTGGACTCATAAGTAAGCTGAAAAAAAAGTGTTTAGGTCCGATATAAGAGTCATTCTCATTAACGCCATAATAGCCCCATATATCTCTCTCTATACGTAAAAAATTGTAGCAGACGTAGCAGACCCTAAAAATGGTCATTTTCGTGAAATAAAACAACAAACTAGCTGCTACAAAAAAATTGTAGCAGAAACGTAGCAGAGACGTAGCAGGGTCGAAAAATGGGTTTTTTATGTTTCTGACGTGTCCCGCATTGCGATTTTTCATGTTTTTGGTGTTTTTTAGGTGATGATAATCGGGCCGATGGCTCTGGCAGAGCACATGAAAAGCGTTGAACAGCCCTGCAGCGGTACCCGCTGCGTAAAAAAAGCAGGCAGGGCGGCGGTGCCGCCTGTCTATTGCCCATGGTCACACCCACCAGGCACGTATTCGATCACCAATGGTTGGTCATTACCTACCCATCTCAAAAAAATAAATAGCATTTAACATAACAAACTATTGCATTTTTTTACTGATGCCATCAACCCATTACTGCCTCACCAACCCTCACCAAACCCACCAAACCTCACCAATCAACACCATGTGTCTCGGCAAATCCATATATATGTAGAACACATATGAGGGTTTTTTGCCATGGGCCGCACTGGACACCATCTTACCGGCCTCGCCGCCGGGCTCCTCACCGCTGCAGCAGGTTGGCATGCATTTGGACCATCTTCATTAGTCGCTGCACCTTTTGGTTGGTCTGGTGGCACTGCGCCGGACTGGTTGGAAATTGCCCATGCAGAGTTCTCCGGCTCACGGCAGAAATGGGTCCGGGTCTCGGTCATCCCGCACCGGACCATCACTCACTGGTGGCCTTTGTGGCTGGTACTGACATTACTTGTAGTGCTTTGGCCCTCTGCGCTTTTTATCTCAAATACCCCACAAATTCACTTGTTTGCATCAAAAACAATCAATATCAGCAATGTCCTGCGCATGGCTCTGGCGGGATTCACCGCCGGTGGCGTCATGCACCTGCTGATGGACGTGCCGAACCCAACCGGCATCCCCATCCTGATGCCCATGGCCCGCAGTCGCTGGAGCCTGGGCTGGTGGAAATCCGGAAATGCCCTGGAGCCATTGGCAGGTATGGCGATGGTGGTGGCTGTTGTTGTTGGTGTTGGTGTGTTTTTTGGTGGGTGAATTGCTTGCCATATTCAAGGTTGACTTATAGAATTGACAGCAGTCAATAGATGGGCCATACTCATCGCATGATGTAGCACACCATAGCGAATCAGTCAGGTTGGACCATCGGACATCGGAATTTGTCTCGGCAAATCCATATGTATGAGAGAGACATGTCTTCTCTCTCAAAAAGAATCAAGAGGATGACGATCATGGATTACAATAACACATGCCGCAACAGTCAGGATGAGATATCTATAGCGGATATTGCATCACTCAATGCTGATGAACAAGCACTAGTCGAAACTTTTTTCAAAAGCTGGTGGTGGCGTAAAGGTGAGTACGGTCGTGTAGTCAGCACTTCAAATACTGAGGGCGCATTTCAATTTCCGATCAAATACAGTGATTTAGTTTCAATGATCAAGACGGAGTGGCACGAGGATGCTATTAAAGAGGCGCAAGCTAAACAGGATTACCGCATTAAATTGCAGGCAGCAGCTTGTAAAGGCTTGGAGCCAGAAGAGAATTATTCTTTTGTAAGATCAATGGTTGGGCGATCAGATAATTGGGTTGGCCCATATATGCGCCGTATAAAAAGACTGGATATGGTGCTTCTTAATGTGATGGCCTGGACGTTTGCTTTGCTTGGGCTTGGAATAATTTGCTTATTTGTTTTTATTTGTTTTACATGCCTTGTCCAAGTTGACTTATCGAATTGACAGCAGTCAATAGATTGGCCATACTCATCGCATGATGTAGCACAACATAGTAAATCAGTCCGGTTGGACCTCGGACATCGAAAGTTGTCTCGGCAAATCCATAGGTATGAAAGAGAAGATAATCTCTCTCAAAAAAGAATCACCCGGCGGATTTTCTGCCACCCGGCCAGACGGGAACCCTCTGGCAGTCACGAAAAGGAATGCTGACATGTTTTACTTTATTCTTGTATTTTTTGTGATGCCTCTTGTAGGTTTGTATGCTTATTTTTTTATAGATGGCTGTAATTTATTTACAGCGGTTTTGATAGCAATTTCGACCACTCTTTATTCTACATTTATGGTCAGTATTGTCTGTACGGGTGAGCATGGTGCGGATAGAGACATATAACACTAAAATAGGAGAATGTATCATGGAGACAGTAAAAAATGTGGAATCGGTGGCAGGTTTGGGGCTGATGGGGTTGCTGATAGCTCGTGAAGATGGAGTGAGATATGTCACGTATGGTGCTGCTGGCGGCGACACTGGTTCACCTGTTGATATCGAGACAGCGATTGATGATATCGATGGAATGGGCGATGACAGTGCTGCAGGAGTGGTCTGGTATGAGTGGCCCGAACGTGGACAACAACAACAACAACAACAACAACAATCGCAATATCAACGAGTTGCTTGAATTGTCTCGGCAAATCCATAGGTATAAGGAGCCGGATAACCCGGCTCAACAACAAAAGAGGTGATCTATGAATACGACTGTAACCGACAAAAAACTTGACGAAGAAATCACGCAGGCGATCACTGTAAAAAATGTGGGTGATCTTGAATGCTGGGAGGGGAATTCTTACGGCCACCAATTCACTGTGCTGATAACACTTGAATTTGATGGTGAGGGATTTGAGGTAAATTTTCAAGAAGATCCAGAATATGGTTTTGGGTTGGTAGATTTCTGTCGCAACGACATAGACGACGATATTAATCGATTGATCGATGCGATCTGTGACAGATACGGAATTGACGGCTTTAGTGATGATTGGCGGGTGATTAAGTGCATACAAAATGCGGGTTTAGCAGACGCTGAAGCAAAATACGAGACACGTCACGACTCGATGGATGAAGGCGATCCTGACGAAATGCGTGAAGAAGGTGTGCGGGCGGTTAATGCACACTGCTCGCTTGGCGGTCATGAGATCGAGTGTTACTCACACGACGGCCTGGAAATGCTGGATGTTCATGATAACAATGCGGGTATTTTACGCCACGCATGGGTGCCGGAAGGCACCTGGGATGAGCTGGAAGCTGCTGCGGAAACGGATGATGCCACTAATGGCTTTGTATCGATCGTAGCAGCATTTGAGTGGCTCAGACAGAATGAATCCAAATTTGACTGGATCACTGAATAGCATCACAGGCAGCGTGCAGCGGACAACGAGTCCTGACCATCAGGCCCGTTGTCCGGGGTGGCCCCTGCAAGCTGGCGAACCCACGCCACATCACACATAGCAGTTAGAATTGACAGCAGTCAATAGATGAGCAATCGGAACTTGTCTCGGCAAATCCATAGGTATGAAGGGGAGACAATCTCTCTCTCAAAAAAGAATCACCCGGCAGATTTTCTGCCACCTGGCCAAGCGGGAACCCTTGGCAATCATAAAAAGGAATGCTGACATGTTTTACTTTATTCTTGTATTTTTTTTTTGATGACTCTTGTAGTTTTTTGTGGTTTTTTTATAAATGGCTATAGTTTAACTGTATCGGCAATTATGGCCATTTGTTTAAATGTAGTTGGTGTCTTTATGGGTCATTGTATGGCTAGTGCGTCTAGAGACACGTGGAAACGCTAAAACAGGAGAATGTATCCATGTAAGAGCAGTCAATGATTTGGTCATAAGCAATAATCAAAGGGGATTTGCCATGAAACTACATACAATTTTATTGTCATCAGCACTCACCATTGGGTGTGTATTTGGGCAAGCTGAAGCAGGGGTACTTGACTCTGTGAGATGTAGCATAGATGGGGTTTTCTCTCCAGGCTATAAATACAGACACCAACAACAGTGTCTATCCAAGCAGCAACGCCATCAGGAACGGCAGCAGTACCGATGGATACGGTATGGAAAGTTTATTGAGAAAGATGGATCTTGTGCTCGCAAATTGGGCGCAGCATTTATAGCCCGGTATGGTGTGCCAGATAGCGAGGATGTGACGGATCTTGGCAATATCTGCTATTACAAAAGGCAGGATGTATTACTCACGCATAGTAAAGACGCATGTATTGCACACAAAGCTTTGATAGCGATTGACAGTAGCACTGCAATCGCTCTAGCGGCTGTATTGCTTAGTGATAATTATTTTGCATCCATTCAAAAATGGAATCGTACAGTGCGTTGCCACACTTTTTTATGTGGTAAAAGTGCACGCTGGGTAAATATGGGCAAAGGAACTATTAGGTATATATACTCAAAAATAGGGATAAAGCAAAGATGCAGGGTACAGATGCAACAGCGGGTCATGGCTTACATTGCATCTAAACAATGACATAGAACACAAGCACACAGCGAGTCTATTATGCCTGCAGCAATAGCCGCTGCAGCAAGTCTGATAACAAAAGGACACTAAAATAATGTTTGCATACACTATGCGCTTCGCAAATAAATCGACGCCACCATTAACGATGAAACAGCAGTGTGTGCTGCCATTGACCGTTGCGGTTTTGCACAATTCAAAGGGTCAGCACATTGGCACTTTTGATGACGTCGTTGATTTACTGCATGCATTACCTTCTTATGACCCCAGGTATGCATGCAGCAGTGATTTTTTTCAGATCAAATCGACTATGCGCAGCTACAGTATTGGATTGGATCTTGATGATATTATTGAAGCGGTCAATAACCCCGGTAAGTGGAGGATTACTATTTGTGATGTGCGTGATCTTATATGTAGCAACAACGATGATGGTGATGATGAGGATGGTAATATCTGAGTTTTCTTCATTTCTTCATTTTTGAGTATTGACTTTACAAAAGTCAATGGTAGTATTGGGTTTAAGTATTCATCGACAACTTCTGGCAAGGAGAGTGTATCATGGTAAAAATGGACAAATCTGCTTTTTTAGCACGGCTGGCTTTATGCTTTACTGAGCGTGAAATCAACAATCTGTCATCACGTGCAATCCACGGTGGTCTGGACGAAGATCAAGTGATGCGTGCAGCAGATCGTCGTCTGTCAGCACTTTTGATGTGTGATATGGATGATGATTATGGTCGACAGTCGAATGATTCGCTTGGATTTTGTGCACGCACATCACACTCTGGCGGTTCACACACATACAAATCCGGCTTTATGTCATAGTGTGTGATTCTGTATTTTCTACATTAAAAACAACAATCACTGCCAAACTATAACTTGCACTGGTAACTTTTGTTAGATTTAGACAATTGACTTATCAGTGCAAGTTGTGGTAGTGTGTGTGTGTTGGTGATGTGTGTCTCGGCAAATCTATAGACAATAGAGGAGGGTGGCCCCTCCCGCCGGACAACCGGACAACCCAAGGGGACTATTATGAACACGAATATCGAATCTTCCGCAGCGGTGCGCATAAACATTATAAATCACGGCCACCCGCTTCCCGATGGCAATGAGAGACTGGAGGCCATGGCCCATGTATCCAAGGTCATACATGACACCGCCGCCGCTACAGAATATGGGTGCCGCACCTACGGCGAGCGCTATGTACAAAGCCGGGGCGCATACAACGTCGGTCTGATGCGTGCGGGGGAAGTGCTAATTGGGCACCTGGAGGACGGCCGTCCGCTCGGTGATGCTACGCTGAGGGCTTTGAAAACCGAGTCCGGCATTCGCCGCACGCTGCACTTGCTTACACTGATAAGCAAGCAGGCTGCAGTCACAACACACTAATCTGTAAGCACAAAATACTGGCAAGTGGGAAAGTCTGAGCTTGTTGTGGTTGCCTCGGCAAATCTATAGACAAGAGAAGTGCGAATTGGAAGCAACAGAGTGACCCACAAACTTGATGGGCCGCCTGAAAATGAAAAACATGCGAGGTATTAAAATGGACACACGAATTTTGACAGATCTGAAACGGTCTGGGTTAAGTGAAAATGACGCTATAAAGCAGGGTATGACGCTTTGCATGTCGGGTGACATGCGCACACGATTTGGCGTGCCCCGGGGTGCCCCGTGTGGGGACGGCTATCTGATGCCATATCACAACTTATCCGGTGCCGCACTTATCGACGAGGACGGTACTCCCCATGCCCGTTTGCGGTATTTTGAGCCGCTGGGTACACGTGGTCAGCGATATGCCGCCCGGCCTGGCACCCCTTCGCATGTGTATATGCCTGTTGGCCTGTTGAGTGTCATCAAATCCGCCGAGGCCAAGGTTTTGGTGATAACAGAAGGAGAGAAAAAAGCGATTGCAGGTTGTAATGCTGGCATCCCGACGATTGGGATACCTGGGGTGTGGATGTGGACTGACCCCGCACATCGGCGGGAAGTCGATTGTGATGGAAAAACCACAGACAAAATCAACCCTGGCACGCCCATCCATCCGGAAATAGCTGCCATCATCCGCATGCTGCAGGACCTGCCTGAGCCGTGGAGTATCCTTGTACTTGGGGACAGCGATCTTGAGCAGCCTGAAAAATGGCAAGCAAAGCGTGGTCTGCTGTTGCTGGCCCAGGCCATTCGCCACCAGATTGAGCGCAACGTCTACTATATGTCCTGCCCAAACACGGGCGACGGCAAAACGGGATTGGACGATTGGCTGCTGGCCCGTGATCATGATGACGTGCGATCTGCCATCGCTACTGCAACATGTGCACCAAAAGTTTTTATGGACTGGAAAGTTGGCAGCCGGGCCGGGGTTTATCCAGATCCTGCGAAGAGCTTGCCAGACGACCCAAAAAAAGCGGAATCTTTTCATCTTGCTGCAGCAGAGTCGCTTAAAGCTTTTTTAATGACTGGAAAATGGAATGCCATTGATGACCTGCGTGATTTTGTTAAAAAAGCAAAGCATTCGGCCAGTTTGCCAGATGTGGCAGCAATAGAAAAAGGTCTAAAATGGGCACAAGATCAGCAATCTGGGAAGGTGCTAAAAATGGGGATTCGCTGGCCAGTGGTCGGCGAAATTCCCGTGCTGCAGATTGAAAAATTTGATGAAAAAAAGGGGCACGTGATCACAGAAACACACCCGACCGCTCCGGCGGCCTGGGTTGAGCGGCAGTACAGGATCATCGGTGATCCACACGAAATCGAAGGTCTGCCTGCGGTCTTGGATGTGGCTTGTGGTTATGCCGATGACGGTGCGGCTGTGCGGTGGCAGTTGGATGCACAGTACATGACTGACGTTAAATCGTGGCTGACACACGGGTTCCGTGGAGTCGATGCCAAGGGACTGACAGCGTATCGGGAGATGGGCCGGTACCGTATTGCCGCCGGAGAAGTACCTGTGTATCTGGCCACCCCATCCCGGGGGTGGGTCAACTTTGAGCACAACGCCAAGAAGCATACGGTTTACGCATGGCAGTCATTCCGGGCATACGCTACCCCATACTGCCCTGCTGTTGAGATTTACGATCCCGTTTCCGGGGCCGGTTCTGCATTTGCACGGTCCGTCGCCTCTGGCGGTGATGCCGATATCCAAAAAGCAATGCTGCGTGAATTGGTGAAGCATCCGCCGATTGCCGCCATCCTGGGGTTGGCGTGTTCGTCTCCGGCGCTCTTTTGGATCGGGGAGAGTGAACGCTGCATGCTGCACCTTTATGGTGCGTCAAGCCATGGCAAAACGACCGTTTTACAGTTGGCGGCATCGCTCATGGGCAATGGTCAATCTTCGGCAGGACAGGATAGCCAGATTTTGTCATGGAGGCTTACCGACAACGGGCTTGAAGCACCTTTAGCAGCAAGAAATGATGCCGTGGCTTTTATAGACGAGTTGCACATGCTTTCCGATAAAACCGAGCTGGTTCAGGCGCTTTACATGGCCACCAATGGCCGTGGGAAAGAGCGTATGACGAAGGATATTACTCAACGTGCGGCACTTCGGTGGCGGGTTCAGATTTTGTCTTCCGGGGAAAAGAGTATTGCTGGCACCATCACCGAGTCCGCAATGGCGAAGGCCCGTGAGAGCTTTGACGGGGAAGACATTTCCGGCGGTCTGCATGCACGAATTTTTGAGTTAAACGTGGAGGAACTGCAGACGATTCCGCCGGTCGGCCTGGTGCCTACGCTGGTTGCCCAATTTGGCAAGCCGGGTGACATCGAAGGCAAGGTAGTCAGTGAAGCCATCGAGCGGCTGGCTACCACCAATTTTGGGCATATCTGGAAAGACTTGCTGAGTGTCATTGTTGCTAAAAAGGATTCGCTGCAGAGCGACTACGACCGATATGAGCATGGCTTGCAGCTTGCGATGCCCGCCGATGCCAGCAACATCGCCCGCCGCCGGGGAAAGCATGGCGCCGCCGTGATGGTCGGTCTGGGGCTGTTGCTGGAGTGCGTTGGTGCGACTGCGGAAGAGGCCGTTACGATTACTGGAAACACGTTGAGCTTTGTGAGTGGGACCATGATGCCATCGGGCCTGAACGCCATGGCTACGGGCACAGAGGCCGACCAAATTTTGCGATTGGTTGGCGATACTCTGGCCACCAGTCGGGGGCGGTTTTTTGGCGGGGACCTCATGCGGACCCCGGCGTCTGGGCAGGCTTGGGGGTGGATGATTCAGTCAGATCGCCAGGATAGCCCTGCTGGGTCAGTGTGGCTTACGTCATCGGGGGTGTCTGCCTTGGCGCACAGCATCCGCAAAGACAGTAAGCGGGTCCGCAAGGCGTTGGTCGATGCTGGATGGATAGAATCTGTCAGGCGGCCGGAGGGTGTGACATCATCAGTGCGAGTCCTTGTGTCACCTGATACTATCTATGACGTAGTGGTTGATGAAATGGTTGATTTTGACATCTGACATTTTATTGATTGGGTCAAACACTGCACCACTTTCTTTCTTTTTGTTTATTTTTGTTTCATTTTGTAGTACCTCGCATATTGCCCCTATAAAATAGGGGCTTTTTTATTGGTTCTGCTTGTTTAATTTAACTTATCGCACACTAAAAGATACACAGGCAACACCATAAAAGACTTGACTTTATGAAACACTATGCTACTATAGTAGATATAACGCCTGTACGGAGTAACGTCTTTAATCAGGAAAGCATCAAATTACGGTAAGCTGAGGAAAGATCACGGTTTTTGTGACTATTGCGAAAGCGCCAGGAACAAGTCTTACTCATATATTTTGGTAATGGTAAGACCAGTCTGGTTACTGCGCAAAACCGTGAAAACGACTCAAATGACTGTTTGCTCTTTGTGCAAGTATCTGATTCTAAACGCCGTCGAAAGCATGGGCAGCACTATATGAGCCACGCCTTTTTTATTTTTTTTTAAAAATGGACTGTGTGGTGTTTTACGGTGCCCGTCACTCTATATGCACTAAATTAAATTATAACCACATTAAAAACATCAATGATACAAAAATCGTGCGGTTTGGCTAATAACAACATATTTATCAATGATATAACATCACTTTTACAATATACAAATGAGAATCATTTGCAGTTATTTTAGCATGGTGTGGCATGACTGTTGCTTAAATCCTCCTGCTACGGCTCTGCTACAATTCTGCTACAAGTGCTTTGTAGCGGGTTAACCATTTGATAAGTCTCAGAAATTCGCCAATTTTCCGCCTCTGCTACAATTTGGACTCATAAGTAAGCTGAAAAAAAAGTATTTAGGTTCCATATAAGAATCATTCTCATTAACGCCATAATAGCCATATATATCTCTCTCTATATGTAAAAAATTGTAGCAGACGTAGCAGACCCTAAAAATGGTCATTTTCGTGAAATAAAACAACAAACTAGCTGCTACAAAAAAATTGTAGCAGAAACGTAGCAGAGACGTAGCAGAGACGTAGCAGGGGCGAAAAATGGGTTTTTTATGTTTCTGACGTGTCCCGCATTGCGATTTTTCATGTTTTTGGTGTTTTTTAGGTGATGATAATCGGGCCGATGGCTCTGGCAGAGCATATGAAAAAGCGTTGAACAGCCCTGCAGCGGTACCCGCTGCGTAAAAAAAGCAGGCAGGGCGGCAGTGCCGCCTGTCTATTGCCCATGATCACACCCGGCATGCCCAGTGTTTGTCTCGGCAAATCTATGTGTGAGGGATGGATAGCAATACTGATCCGCAGATGCACTGGGCTCAAAGTGGTATAGATATTTTGATGACTTCAATAGGGCGACAGCATGAGTCTGTAGTAGTCTTGCTGGCTATTGACTTTACCTTTCTATGATATATCATGACATTCAGTAGCACATTGTGTGCATTGCGTCGGAGACACCGACACAGGGGAAAACAAATGAAAAACACAGAATCCACCCATTTTTTGACCAGCCTACCCATCAATCTGGAGCAAGACATCCGGTCTGCCGACTACATCGCCCTTGACCTGGAAACCACTGCCCTGACCGCATACAGCCCCACAGAAGCCCCCACCGGCGGACGGAAGATCGGCGACGGCCGCACGATGAAGGCCGTGCTTGGTCGGGCCATCACACTCACTGAAGCCCGCCCCCGCATTCGGGTTGTGTCCATCGGCCTGCCGGACGGCCGTGGCATGGCCTTCGATCTCGATAAGATGACCCCCGCCGATGCTGGCCGACTGTTTTCCGCTACCTCCGCCTGCCCGGTTTGGATAGGCCAAAATCTGGGTTTTGACCTGTCCTGGTATCACGCATATGGGTTCCCCGCCAAGCCTTTTTTGCTGGATGCGATGCTCGTTGTCCGCACCTGCAAGCCTTCATACACGCATGCTATCTCCACGGTTGCAGGGAAAGTAAAGGCTATCAGTGCAGGCCATGCGGCGCTGCAGCCGGGCTGTTATGAGCGTGTCGACTCTGGCAGCAAGCTGGGCTACTCCTTGGCCGATTTGGTATTAGCATACAGTGCCCGGAAGGGGGTTAAGATTCCGGTGGATAAAAGCTGGCAGAAGCCGGAAAACTGGATGCTGCCGGACCTGATAATGCCCGCCGAGTTGGATTATTGCCTGGGCGATATAACCCTCCCGGGGGAAATTATTTTGGACGCCCTGGGTGTCGATTCCATCCCTGAAGCTGTCGAGCAGCTCAACCGAAACCAGGTGTACTGTGCGTACAGCGCCGCAACGGGGGTTCTGGCAGAAAAACACGCCAGCGGCATGTATGTAAATCCTGACCGTGTAGCTGCGCTGGTGGAAAAGGAGTTGGCACGTATCCATGCCGGGGTTCCGCTGGTGACTGCAGTACCGGAATTCATTGATTTTACATCGGCATTAATGGACACCGGAAGCACAGAAAAGGCGGACTTTAAGCGGGCGATGGCCGATTACTGCCTGCGTGCTCTGAGTGTCGAACTGGACACCGGAAAAGACGGGGAACCCTCCGTTGGCGAGCCGGACATGATCCTCAAAAGTGTTGCCCATGACAAAATAATCGATGAAATCCTGAACGTTCGTGAGGCCAAAAAACGCATCGGAATGCTTCTGGACTGGCGCAATTATGCAAGAAAAGATGGCTGTATACACTCTCTGGTGAACTCAGTAACGGACACCGGCCGCACTGCATCAAGCAGCCCGAATGACCAGCAAATCCCGCATGAGCCTGAATATCGTGAGGTCTTCACGGCTCGCCCTGGGTACAAAATAATCGCAACCGACTACTCTGCCGTGGAGATGCGCATTGCAGCACGCCTGGCTCTGCGGGCACTTGATGAGCTGGTTGCGAGCAATAAAGACTCAGGCACCCCTGATTTTTTCAGAGATAAAAACGGTGGTACGGGGACTTGGCTGCACAAAATATTGCCTGCAATTTTAAAAAAAATGACCTTATTTTTGAGTCTTGAGACAAAACCTGATTTCCAAAAACGCACCAATAAAGACTTCGATGGTGCCATTTTCCACGATATGTGTTGGGCCTTGTCCAGAATCAAGCTGTCTGGCGTCCGGTCACGATTGGCCGAAGGGTTTGCTTCCGGCATCGATGCGCACTTGCTGACCGCAGTTGGTCTTTCTGGTGCCGCCCCGGAAGGCGTGGATCCGCTCAAGTGGCTGCAGGACATGCTGCAGGTAGACCGTGATGCACTGAAAAAGCGCATGAAAAAACAACGGCAATCGGCGAAGGCCTGTATTGCTGGGGGGCAGGTAGTGCTTACGGATAAGGGCATGGTTCCTATTGAACACGTCACCCCGAGACACAGATTGTGGGACGGCGTTGAGTGGGTTGATCATTGTGGCGTGATATATAAAGGGGTTAAGGAGGTAATTACGTATGCTGGACTTACTGCAACACCAGACCACAAGTGCTTCACGACAAACGAAGAGAGTCTATATTTCGGGGAAATCGCCAGAAGAAAGGGACACATTCTGGAAACTGAGGTTGGTGGGCATCCTGTCACCGTCGGGGCGGCGTTTGGTCGGGGACACATAAGTCATCAGGGGTGCACGGAGGCCACGCCAGAAAAGAAGTACGCACGGGTCTATGACATCGTAAATGCTGGCCCACGTCACCGATTTACAGTCCAGGGGTTGCTGGTGGCTAACTGTAACTTCGGGCTCCTTTATGGTATGTCAATCAATGGGTTGCATCGTTATGGCATCATCGGTTACGGCTTGGATTGGTCCCTGGAAGAGGCCGCAGCGCAACGTGAATCGTGGTTTGAGTTGTACCCGGAAATCCTGTTCTGGCAGTGCTGGAGCAAGCTCACATACCGCAAATGGCCGAACAGTGAGTGGATTAGCAAAAACTACGGAAATATGGGTACTGCATCAAAACGCCCAGTTTTTACCAGCAAAACGCTGTCTGGCCGACCAATTTTTACTACAGATGCACGCAAGCTGTTGAACTATCAGGACCAAGGCACGGGCGCCGATATTGCCATGGAAGCCCTTAAAAATATTGGGGAACTCTCTCCATATTTGAGGGCGTTCGTGCACGATGAGTTTATTTTGGAGGTGCCGGAAGCTGATGCTGAGAAGTATGCCGCAGAACTGGAAAAGGTCATGCTGGATGCGGCACGGTCGGTCCTGGATCCGGTCGGCATTGAAGTTGAGACGGCCATTGGCGATTGGTGGATTCACTGAAAGCGGTGGTTTGTCTCGGCAAATCTATAGGTAAGAGGGCGGATATCCTGCCCCACAAGAGGTTTTTGACATGACTATTATTATACTACCGACACCGAAACGGATTGATGGTTATGACGACGACTTTGAGCCTTTTCCCGCAGAAGAAAAAGAGCGGCGCCCCGACTGTCTTGTATCCGCATCCCGGCAAAATAAATCACACAGGGCCTTTATTGAGTCTGAGCGGGCGGAAGCAACGGCTGCGGCAAAAGTGGCGTCTAAAAAAGCTGGTTTACCAAAATTATCTGGAACAACGAAACAAAAAGCGTGGGCAGAAACGCTGCGTGCAAACTATGTTTCTGCGAATCCAGACAGCGTTGAACTGCTTACATGTGACAAGATCTTTAGCAAAGCAAAGTTTTGGATAGAGCAGCGCAAAAACAAAAACATGCGTGCAAAAATGTCGGAGTATAATGCACTCAGACTTGCGCTTTCTGATGCGCAAATTGCGTTTCAATCACGATTGGATGAGATGCCGCAATGTAGAGATGTGCCGATATCAGACCCTATTTTTAAGCTGCAGGGGCAGGTAAATTCAATTGTGTGGAAAATGGACGAGGTCTGGACACATGTGGATGATGACGACAGACGTCGTTGAAAAGCCGAAATCGGAAGTTGTCTCGGCAAATCCATAGGTAAGAGGGGGCGGATATCCCGCCCACAAGGAGAACAAAATGAAACACAAAATTACCATTGATCAGTTTACGAGCGTTTCTGACTTTGTGGATGCACTGGTTGCAGGCGGTATAATTGCATTTAGTGATCCTGTGGTTGAGTTTTATGGCTCGGGTGACCCTCTGGATATAGGCGCTGACACTAAAATATCTTTTGAAGGTTTTGCTATAAGCGACGACCACGTCATTGTTATCCAGCGGGCCAATCAGTCGTTTAGTGATGATTACTATGTTTATGCGTTCTGGGCGGAAAACACTGAAGATGCGCAAACGGACAGATACCAAAGGTTTATGGCTTTTATCGCAGAAAACTATTGTAACAACAGCTATACCGATGCCCGTGCGTTTTTTACTGCGCTATCGAATGGGTATGTGTTCATGGACGCAGCGAACAGTCTGATAGAGAGTATACCGGGACAGGAAGTAACTGAGGGTTCAGACATGGAAAACACGGATAAAGCTGTCGAAACAATGGCAATGGAAGTAATGTATTTTGCAGCAAAAGTTGCTGTACTTTTTGGGCTGTGCACACTTGTAGTGATATCAGTCGTTTAGTGATGATTACTATGTTTATGCGTTCTGGGCGGAAAACACTGAAGATGCGCAAACGGACAGATACCAAAAATTCATGGATTTTATTGCGAAAAACTACTGTAACAACAGCGATGCCGATGCCGATGCGTTTTTTACTGCGTTATCAGACGGGTATGTTTTTATGGGCGCAGCGAACAGCCTGATGAAGTGTATACCGGAGTAGCAAGTAACCGGATAAATGACTTGTGTCTCGGCAAATCCAAGGGTAGAGGGGCTGGGTGGTCCGGCCCCACAAGGAGGTGTCACTTTAGTAGCCAGCACTTAGACAAAATCCACTTTTGAACATTATGGAGTAATCAAAAATGACCAGATATGCCCAGCAGCAGCATAAGCCTTGGCGGCTTGAACACCCTGAGTACCTGATGCGCCCGATCGATTTTGCGGTTATCCACCAGGCTGAAGGCCACGATGACTATTCTGGTGACATCGATGGCCTGCACGTAGATCACACTCTCAAGTGTGCGATTTTGATTGACATTAAATACCGCCGCCACTATGCCGGTGAACTTAAACCGCACACTAAAAAAACCTACGAAGCCATTGCATCCGCCATGACTGCCGGGGGCATCCGCACATATGTGATTATTGCTGGGCATGACGTGGACTTGCACACTGAAGGTGCCATGGTGCCCATAGCTCGCTGTCAGGCGCTGGAGGTGTACTACCCAAAAAGTAGCATATGGCAAGACCATGCTACCCGGATGGAGGTCGATAATGGGCTTGCCAATTTGCCGCTGGACATGAGACTGCCTGTTGTAATTCATCGGCTGAAAGTGATTGGCGACCACATTGATGAGGCTGCCGGCCGGGCAATTGTACAGTCCATTAAACAAGCACCCTGTGATTTGGGATTTAGTTCACTTTTTAAGCGAATGATGGCAGAGAGAGTGTATGTGTGAGCAGCAGGCTTGGGTGGCTTCAGCATCATCCATCAAAAGTAAGAATGTGATAATGTATTACATTCTTACTTTTTAATTGGTAACACGTTGATTGTAGTGTGAAAAAATATATGATTACATGAGTACCAGCATGGGTCTGTGCCGCCAAAATGTAACACATTATTACATTCAAAAATGGTTGGTGGTTGAGTGCCAGAAATGTAATACATTATTACATCGAAATTTATAACGTGCTGATTATAATGCTGAAAACGTATGATTACATGAATATCAGTATGGGTCGGGGCTACCAAAATGTAACACATTATTACACTTAAATGGTCGGTGACTGGGTGCCAGAAATGTAATACATTATTACATCGAAATTTATAACGTGCTGATTATAATGCTGAAAACGTATGATTACATGAATA
>JAAOMR010000283.1 GCA_018853935.1 Acidithiobacillus ferrivorans | reverse complement strand
GCGGCGACGGCTACGGCGGCGGCGGGAGTGCTGGCACCACCTGCTACGGCTGGGGGACGGCCGGCACTGCCTACGCCGGCGGCGGCTCGTGGGGGATAAGCTCCGTAATCGCCGGTTACGGTGCTTATGGCGGTTACGGCGGCGGCGGTGGCGGTGCCGGCTCCACTGGAGCCACCGGCGGCGGCGGCGGCGGTTACTACGGCGGCTACGGCGGCGGCGGGAGTGCTGGCACTCCCGGCTACGGCGGCTCCAGCTATTACGGGCAGGCCACTAATATACAAGTTGGAACTCCAACGCCATCGGGCAGTGACGGCGTCGCAATGATAACCTTTAACCAGTAAAGAGGCCCCATAATGTACGCAATCATCTTCGTTCTCCTGTTAATTGTCCTGGCGGCCGGCGCATTCCTGACGCACCTGATGAGCGCCACCAACCGCACAGACCGCCATATCACGGTAGATACTGTGCGCATTACCGCGCAACAGGGTGCGCAGGTGTTAAACGCATGTGAGAAAGAAACGACTGCAGGGGCCTACACCGTCGCCAATTTAGTATCCAGCGGGTATCTGCCGAATGGCTATGCGCAGAATACACCGCTTGGGCCGCAATGGGGGTGTCAGGTGAGTTCTGGTGGTGCGAACGGACAGAATGTCATTATTTTGCTTTTAAGTGGACCGTTCACCAACCTTGCGGGAAAAGGGTCGCTGGCATCTCGTGAGAATGATCTGCAAACACAAATAAGCTGGAATGTCGCGCAGGACATCGGCCCGCAAGTTGCGGCAATGTCCAATGTAGTGGTGGGTGTTTTGCCTATGGGCAGTACCACTATGACATCCATCGTCAACCATCAACAATATGATTTAAGCGGCCTGGTGAACGCCCCTTCTTATTCGACGCCGCTCATCGCACAGAATCTTCTCGCGTCTGCGGCGACCTAAAACTATGGCTGAGACGAAAATAGGGCGCATAGATTATGTCACCATTCAGGAGGCAGCGAACCTTTTGGGGGTGTCGGCCGATACGTTGCGACGATGGGAAGAAGAAAATCGTTTTCTTCCAGATCGGCGCACGGCGGGAGGTTGGCGACTGTATGATCGGGAACGAGTAAAGCAGGAGCGATTTGCGAGGACGTCGTGAACGTTTTTCATTTTCATTAAAAAAAGGATTTTGGCCATGTGGGTACTGTTAAGCATTGTAATGGCATTAGGATTGTTCGGTCTTTTGTCCTTAGCCCACATGGAGCAGGAGGAAAATACGACCTTCCAGGTGGCGCAGTCGGTCATGGAGACGCAATCCGCCCAGCAGATGGATTCGTTCACTACTGCCGCATGGGCCTATGTTACGGCCAATAGTGTCAGTACGGGTGCAACGATTTCCGTAGCGCAACTGGTGAACGCTGGATATCTACCCACCGCATTCACGGCCAGCAATCCCTTTGGTCAGGCCCTGATAGCGTTGACGGGTACGGGCACCCTTGCGGCGTATTACCAGAACCCGCCGAACACACTCTATGGCATGCCCGTAATACCCAGAACAGAAAAGGGCGTGGCTATGAAAATGGCAGAGAAATTGTCTGCCATGCAGGAGAACGCGCCGGAGTACGTTGCCGCGATTTCCTATAACGGAGGCACAGGCGCTTACACGCAAGCACTGCTGCCCTATGCCGCTACAGCACTCACCATGTCCACGAATGATCCACAGTTCAGTACTGCATTTCCGAGTTTATTGGATTTGGTGAATGTGCTGCCAGCGACGGGGTTGTCGGCGGGGGCGAGTGCGGGGGCTACGGCACCGACTAATAGTGGGGTGTGTGGTACGCCAGTCTCTTATTCAACGCCCGGAACCTATCAGGTTACGGTACCCTCCTGTGCCGTGAGTGCAGATGTGACGACAGATGGCGCTGGGGGCGGGGGCAGTAATGGCAGTCCAGGGGGCAATGGGGGGG
>JAAOMR010000282.1 GCA_018853935.1 Acidithiobacillus ferrivorans | reverse complement strand
AGGCAACCCACCTTCCCAAACTTTCTGACCTGACCGATCCTGATCCGCGTTCAGCGAGGAGGGGTGGATATGACGAAGAACGAGAAGGCCGCTTATTGGCGGCAACAAGTAGATGGATTTCAGGCGAGCGGTCTTTCCGTCAAGAATTACTGTGCGCAGGAAGGGCTCGCCGTAGCCACGCTGCATTACTGGCGCAAGCGATTTGCCGATGCGGTAGAACCGCGGCCAATGGTCCATGGGACCAAGGGGTTTTTGCCGGTCACTCTGGCGCCGGTCCGGCCGTCTGTTTCGCCGGTAGAGATTA
>JAAOMR010000281.1 GCA_018853935.1 Acidithiobacillus ferrivorans | reverse complement strand
TGAGTAAGGGCGGCGGACCGACCTGCACCCGCCCCAGCGCGCCCAACGCCAGCGGGGCGCGGATGCCTTCGTCGTTGGCCGGGCCGAGGGGCAGGGTCAGGGTGGCCAGATGCGCGGTGTCCACGGGCCGCGGCGTCGTGGCGACGATAAATTGCTGGTGATAGGCATGCAGAACGCCGGAGAAAAAAGGCCCCTGGGCGAGGCGGAGGGTGTCAATCACCTGCTGTGCCGTCAGGTGATATTGCGCCAGGCGCACCGGGTTCAGATCGATATGCACCTGCGGCCAGCCGCGGCCGGTGCCCTGCACCTGATAGACACCGGGAATCGCCAGCAGGGCAGGGCGAACCTGGAAGGCGAAAGTCGGCATCATCGCCGAGCTATCCTGCTGATTGGAGACCAGCGCATATTCGGCGAAGGGGTAGGTGTAGGGTGCCATGCGCGTCACCCGCATCTGCGCGCCAACGGGTAAGCGGACCTGCGAGAGGCGGGCCTGCAGCATGAGATAAGCGGTCTGTGGGTTGACGCCGGGATTGAAGTAGACATTGAGCTTGGTCAGCCCGTTACCGGTCTGCGAGCGTACCATCCGGACGCCCGGCTGACCCTTGGCCAGTGCTTCCAGCGGTCGGGTGATCTCGACCTCCATGAATTTGACCGGCAGGCTGCCGTCATTGACCAGTACCGCAACGCGCGGAAAATCGACGTTGGGAAACACGCTTTCCGGCAGGCCTTTCAAGGCAAACCAGCCGGCTGCCAGCAAAAACAGGGTGGCGAGGATTATGCTGAAGCGATTTTCCCAGAGAAAATCCAGATAACGCTTCATGGCTTTTGGACCTGCACGGGGGTGCCGGCGACGAGGCGGGCATTGCCGGAACGGATGACGGGCTCGCCAACCCGGAGATCACCGCTGACCCAGGTGCGATCGCCACGGCTGGCAACGATGCGGACGGGTACCACGACCGCCTGCCCGTGGCGGACGGCGAATACCTCGGTGCGGGCGCCGCGCATGACAATACTGGCGGTCGGTAAGACGAGGGCCGTTGCCCCTGGTGT
>JAAOMR010000280.1 GCA_018853935.1 Acidithiobacillus ferrivorans | reverse complement strand
CTCCCGGGAGTGCCGCACAAATGGTTTCGGTCATTGATCAGCCGGGGCCGGTGGACATCGAAAGCGAGGAGATGGGCGATGACCGGACCATTCTCAGCGCCATTGCCGCAAAAGGTCACGCGGCACGGGTGATTCTTCCCGCCAGCATCAGTGCCGAAGATCAACGCAACGTCGCTGATCTGGAGCAACACGGCGTGCAGGTGCGGCTATTGCCCAAGTTGTAGGAGCCAAATAAAGTTGGTAACTACAAAATAAAGATAGTAACTTTGCTGCATTTATCTGGAGTATTCGTAATTTGTTGTGTACGGCACCAGAAACCGCGGCCGCTATTCGCTTCCCAAAATCGCAACATGTTGTGTTTGGTTTTGAAAATAATAATTCCTTGTGTATGTGCCTCAGATCAACCACCTTCGGCTTTCTGGACAGAACAGACGTACGCGCCCTGACTGTCACAAAAAGTTCATTTGTATTTTTCTGTGGTTCGTCTCTTTTGTTCAAGTCATTGACAAGCCTAACGTAAGGAGAAGCTCATATGCCCAGCCATCCGAATATCGCTCTGCTCCACGACGCTCACCATCCTTTTCCCGAACCCCTGATTCCTCATGGAACACCGGGGGAAGTCGAGACCTCCGAACTTCAGGCCGCCATCACTGCATGGGAACGCAGCGGGTGGCCTGAATCGTTTGGGGTTTTGGAAAGTTATCTGGAGCAACACCCGCAGTCGGCATGGAACCTGGCTTTGCAAGCCAACCTGGGCATTCTCTTTGCTGCGCATGCCCGATTTGACAAAGCGCTGGAACTGCTGGAGCGCACCTTTGCGTCCGGTAAGAGCGTTGAAGAACTTCGGTTACGCAATCTTATGGATCGGGTATTGGGCGAGTTACTGCATCTGCATGCCAAGCTGGGCAACATCGAGGCGCTGGAACAATGGTTGCGTGCGGCGGATAAACGGCATTTGCGGGGTGCCGCGACGGAACGCCGGACGGAGGCCCGCATGGCCTTGTGGAGCCTGTGCAATCAGACGGGTGTGGCGCATCGCTGCGGGGCGGCGGCGGTTAAGGGTGTCCTGCTGGCCAAGGATGCAATGCCTGCCATTCCGACGCTGAAACTACTGGAAAGTGCACGTTCTGGCCCTGACGGCCTGAGTCTCGCCGACCTGGAGAATTTGGCGGATGAGGCCGGGTTATCTCTTCACGCCATGCGCCGGGAAGATACCGTGCTTATCCGGTTGTCACAGACAACCACTATATGTAGTTCGGTGCGATTTGCCGAAATAAGGTGGACATTTGCGGGCGTTATGACATGGCCGGAGATGCGAATCAGGGAGATGAAGGCGTTGAAATGGGAAAGTGGGGTGGAAACGGAACGCGGGTTGGAAATAAACCTGCGTAGTTCATGCATTCCTGGGGCTGGCCAAAGGCACAATATGTAGTGGCTGTCTGTGACAACCGGATAAGCACGGAAGATACTATGGCGGAGGTTCCCACTCCTGCGGTCATCCACTGGAAAGTCGGCCACTTTGGCGCATTAGTGGATCATCGGGATGGGCGCTATCTGCTGCGCGACAGCGTGTATCCTCAAGATCGCTGGATTGACGCGGAAACCGTTGCCGAAGAGGGCAGCGGGTATTTCCTGCTGCCCCTGCAGGGTGCAACCCCAAGCCGCGCGGGATTCGCTGCGGCGGAAGCCGAGCAAAAGACGCGAATCACCGGGCGCGGATATGTCAATGGACCGGCACCCCAGCAGTCCCACCACCAAGAAATCCAAGTGTGGACCGGGCATGGCCACCTACGACGCTTATGCGGCCATTGCCGGACTGAAGATTGACGATAATCCCATCGGCTATACGCCGCCCAAAGGGCCAGGCGTCACCTTCGACCTGACTTACAACCAACGGGACGCCTATCAGCCCGCCAACTTCACCTTCTCTAACGTCGGTCCCAAGTGGAGCCACCACTGGATGGGCTGGATACAGGACATACCCGGGCAACCCGGCAACAGCGTCATGCGCTACGTGCCCGCCGGCGGCGTGGTCTTTTATTCCGGATACGATAGTGCTACCGGTGCGTTTGCCCCGGAGACCAGCGACGGCGCGGTATTGGTACTGGTCTCGGAAAGCCCCGTGCGCTACGAACTGCAAAAGCCGGACGGCAGCAATGAAGTCTATGCGCAGAGCAATGGAGCGACGAGCGGTACGCGCTATGTGCTGCTGAGCACCATCAGCGACGCCTCCGGCAACACGATCACTTTCGGTTATGACGATCAAAACCGGCTCACGACCGTGACCGACGCCCTCGGGCAAAAAACCGCCCTCACCTACGGTGACCCCCTTGACGCGCTGCTGGTCACCGCCGTCTCCGATCCCTTTGGCCGCACGGCGCGGCTGGCCTATGACGACACGGGGCGGCTGGTTTCCGTCACCGATGTTCTGGGCATGGTCTCCCCCGCTTTCTCTTACGATAGTGGTGACTTCATCGAAAGCCTCACCACCCCTTATGGCAAAAGCCAGTTCAGCTATGGCGAGAGCGGTACGCAGATCTGGCTGAACATGGTGGATGCGGCGGGCAATACCGAGCGGGTCGAGTTCAATCAGAACGTGCCGGGCATTCCCTTCAGCGACCCCATCGCCCCCACGGGCATGAATCTCTTCAACGCCTATCTCCCGGACCGCAATAGCTTCTATTGGGACGCCCATGCCTGGGCGGCGGGCGGGGAAGACTACGCCAACGCGCATCTGTACCACTGGCTCCACTGGGGCCCCGATACCAGCCTGGCCTCCGGCGTTCTGGAAAGCCAGAAAGACCCGCTGACCCGCAGGGTCTGGTACAACTATCCCGGACAGGTCTGGGGCGGGGCCACCGGCACGCTGAACCTGCCCTCCATCATCGGGCGGGTACTCGAAGACGGGACCACCCAGCTCACGCAGATGGGCTACGGGGAGTATGGGCACATGACCAGCTTCACCGACCCCACCGGGCGGGAAACGTTCTTTACCCATGCCCCCAACGGTGTCGACCTTATTGAGGTGGCCCAGAAGACGCAAAGTGGTCAGGACATCCTTTTCCAGGCCACCTATGATCATCGTCACCTGCCCCTGACCATTACCGACGCGGCGGACCAGACCACTACTTTCACCTATAACGCGGCGGGCCAGCCGCTGACCGTCACCAACGCCCTGGGGCAGATCACCACCTACGTCTATGACGCCCAGGGCTACTTGACCGAAGTCCGCAACGCCAATGACGTCACAGCGGCCCGCTTCACCTATGACGCCTATGGACGGGTGGCCAGTGTCACCGACGCCGAGGGATATACGCTGGGCTTCCTGTACGACCCCCTGAATCGCCTCACGGAAGTCCGCTACCCCGATGGGACGACCCGGACTTATGCCTACGACAATCTGGATCTTGCCGCACAGACCAATCGCCTGGGCGAGACCACGAAATACACCTACGACGATCTGCGCCGCCTCATCGCTGTCACCGATCCCATAGGACGTGTGACCGGCTATGGCTACAACAAGTCAAGCTATCTCACGAGCCTGACCGACCCGAACGGCAACGTCACCACCTGGGAGCGGGACATCCAGAATCGCGTCACGGCCAAGGTCTACGCCAACGGCACCAAGGAGACCTACACCTACGATCCCGCCACCGGCCAGTTGGCCACCGTCACCGACGCCATGGGGCAGGTGAAGAACTACGCCTACACCATTGACGAGCGTATCGGTACGGTCAGCTACACCGATGCGCTGCAACTCACACCCAACGTCTCATTCACCTATGGTCAGGACTATCCCCATATCGTCAGCCGCAGCGACGGCATCGGCATCACCAGTTATGGCTATGTCCCGGCGGGCATCTTCGGCGCGGGCCAGGTGAGTGCAGAGGCCACGCCACACGGCGCCATCGACTTTGGCTACGACGCATTAGGCCGCCGTACCAGCCGTCGGATAGGCGATGTAGAAGAAACCTTCACCTATGACGCCATTGGTCGGGTGATCGAACAGAGCAACCCGCTGGCTATGTTCACCGTAGAATATCTGGGACAAAGTGACCGTCCCACGGCGATCCTGCCCGAAAATGGTATGCTCGACACCTACTTCCGCTACGGTCCGCAGCAAGAGGACCAGCGTCTACGGGCCATTACGCACAATGCCGCCTTCCCCTTGCAGGCGATGGACTTCCTGTACCAGAGCAATGCGGAAGACCAGCTTCTGAGTGCCACCGACATCGGCGGCAGCTTCATTCCGAAGTGGAAGCACTATCAGTACGACGGTGCGGGCCGCCTGATGCTAGAGAATGCCTTGCCTGGTGGACTTACCACCTTCAAGTATGATCCCGCCGACAACATACTGGCCATTCAGGCCCCGGAAGATTCCTGGACGGCTACCTACGACGATGTGAATGAGGTTGTGGAGCGTAACGACGCTTTCTACACCTATGACGTCAATGGAAATCTCACCAATGATGGGGTGCGGGCCTACACCTGGGATGGCGAGAACCGGCTGGTGGGAATCGTCTATGTCGCCGACACCGAGAAAAAGACGACCTTCCAGTACGACGGTCTCAACCGCCGTGCGGTGATGGTGGAGACGGAGGGCACCCAATCCAAGACCACGACCTTCCTCTGGAATGGTACCGACCTGCTCATAGCCCAGGCGGGTAGCGAGATCAAGAGCTACTACCCACAGGGCGAGATCCACGGCGAAGAAAGTCTATACTGCGTCTGTGACCGTCTGGGTTCAGTCCGTGAGACGGTGAATCAGGATCATCTGATCACGTCCAGGATGACCTACAAGGCCTACGGGGAAACCAAGACCCATTTGCCGCCCCTCATCGGCAAGGCACCGGATTATCGTTATGCGGGGCTGTTCTTCCATGAGCAGAGCGGGCTGTATCTCGCAGTGTTCCGGGCTTATGACCCGAGTGCGGGGCGGTGGATTAGCAGAGACCCGATTGGGGAGGATGGAGGGGTTAATCTATATACTTACGTAGCAAGCGATCCAATAAATAACGATGATAGTTTAGGCTTAAGTCCAAGCTTGGCAGGGTTCGCAAAATACGAATTGCATAAGGCTATTAAATTCTGTGCGCAACCAAAAAACTGGATATCAAATGAGTTGGTTTCGCAAGTGCCAGGTCTACAATGTTTCTCGGAGTTAATATTAGCTGGGCAAAACAAAAAAAGAACACGGCAGGAGTGTATCGCTGTATCAAAGAATCCTAAATCACGTTTCTATGGTCACCCACAATCCTGCGAGATTATAAGGCCATACTCTACATTTGAAGGGTGCATAAAATTTGCAAGCACGTACGGGACGGGTGATAGCAGTGGAAGTGAATAATGAACATTCACGTTCCACGATGAGTTTTTTTTGGGGGAGCGCGGCAAAAATTTTCTTGTGCCTATTTTTTTATGCTGTAGGTTTCTTCTGGGCGATAAGCACAGCCTTTCCAGCTTCTTTGTCATTCGTTATCTCGGTAGCAGGTTTGCCGCTTATTGCATATTCTGTTTTTACTGTTAGCAAAATACCAAAGAAATCCAGATTGATGATATTTTTTTCGTCAGTGCTGATTACTGTATTTTCTCCTATCTATCCGTACTTTCCTTTGATTCATAATGTGTTATTCATTTTCCCGTTGATCACATTCTTGTTTTTAACTATATTTATCGCAATCCAACAAAGAACCATATGTGCAATTTCTGCAAGTTTTCTTGCCGGCTCGGTGGTAACCTTGATAGCGCTTAGTTGTATACTTGTTTTAGATCATTACGTTTATTCTGAAAGATGGACCATTGGTGTTGTTTTATTGTTTTCAACAGTTGTATTAATCGGGTACGCGCTTATTCACAAATCGCCAAGCGGTGATCACTCATGTCAACACTGAAGGTTTCTTTTTAGCTATGGTATATTCTTGCGCCAACAATCATCCATGTTAGCAAGAGCAACTGTCTCCATGGTTATGTTATAACAGCGGACTCTTCCTGTTCGTCGGCGCGTTTGTTTTCGTATTTACAGTATCATTTTTCATGGCCATGAAAGTGATAATGTAACGTGGACTTTAATTTGTGGTCTAATTTTAATTTTTTGTGGAGCGTATATAAAATCAGCAGGAAACCACAATCAAACCAGGAAAGTGTTATATCTCGCCGTCAGTATGTGTTATATATTTTTGATTGTGGCGCTTTTGTTGAATTGCAATATCAACGTATATGCTATGGCTGTCGGATTTTTAGCGACCGCGTATGTTATTGCCGTTGAGTTTAGAAAACGGAGACACCATGAGCAGCAAAACTTCAATTAAAGTCATCAGGGGCATTAACAATGTCACGAGTAAAGTCTTATGGCACGGGTGCTTGTGATTTTGTGGTTTGCCATCTCATTTTCGAACGCAGTTCTTGGCAATTTTGCACTTGTAGTTTGGCTGCGTGTTCGGGGTGTTCGCTTCCCACACAGTAGTGCAGGAAATCCAGGGTATGTGCTCAATCGTTACCGGGACTGGTGCGAACAGCATGACCTATCTGCTAGGCGGGTTGTCATATACAGCTATTTTTCAATCATCAACGTGCTCCTTTCCTCTCCCATCGCTATCTTGATTCTAGCAGGAGGCCATCATTGAAGGGCAAGCAGGGAAAAGTATCATAACAGGAACGGGATTTTCGCTTGGCATCGGCGCAGGTGGGGGCGCTACTTCCACTATCACATACACTGAGATTGTGCCGATTCTAAAGTTTTAGCATGAGAGGTTAACCTTGTGGTTACACGCAAAAAATCGTTATGGTTATTATCATTGACGTGCCTTTCTGTCACCATGTTTTGTTTTTTCTTCCAGTTTTATGTGCTTGCTGTCGCTTATAATAGCCCGCATCCACAGACAGGAATAGTGGCTACGGTAAATGTCCACGGTACTAATTATTATATCACAAAACGCCAAAAACAAGAAAAACAAATAACATGGGGCGCCATATTTTTGTTTACATTTATCGGAGGATCGGCATATTATGGATATAAAAGCAAACGGTAAGAATCCAGCCTTAGAAAAGACCTTGATACGTTCTGTCTGGAGACTGTTTGAGCCTCTGTTTATTTTCTATGGGGATTATCTGTTTGCAATGGAAGGTTACTGTATATATAAATGCGTGCAAACACGATGAGCTGTTGGTACTTACTTATTGTTATGCCAAGCATTTTGTGGATGATGTATTATCACATCCGAAGAAAGAGGTTGACTAATTTTTTAGAACTACGCGGAATATATCATGACGAAAAGTTTTGGATCGGTCATTATCCACAGTACCAGCGCGCAAAGCTTATGGTCGTGATATCCGAACTTTCTAGAGTGCTAGGAGTATCGTCCGAGCTAATAGATCCGACAGATAAGTTATCAGATATAACTGTAAATGATGTTTTAACTTCTGATGAGTTGGATGATGCTGCATTAATACTGGTAAAGGAGTATGGTGTTGATGAGAATAAGCTTAAAAACATCGTTACTGTTGACGATTACATTCACGCTGCTCTAAGGGGGGGGTGAGATATGCGCCAGATTTTTAGTGCCACCGACATCGGCGGCAGTCTCATACCTCAGATGAAACTCTATCAATACGACGGCGCCGGTGGGGGCGCTACTTCCACTATCACATACACTGAGATTGTGCCGGTTCTAAAGTTTTAGCATGAGAGATTAACCTTGTGGTTACACGCAAAAAATCGTTATGGTTATTATCATCGACGTGCCTTTTTGGCACCACGTTTTGTTTTTTTTTCCAGTTTTATGTGTTTTCTGTCGCTTATAATAGCCCGCATCCACAGACAGGAATAGTGGCCACGATAAGTGTCCACGGTACTAATTATTATATCACAAAACGCCAAAAACAAGAAAAACAAATAACATGGGACGCCATGTTTTTATTTACCTTTATCGGAGGGTTGGCATATTATGGATATAAGCAAACGGTAAGAATCCAGCCTTAGAAAAGACCTTGATGCGTTCTGTCGGGAGACTGTTTGGGCCTGTGTTATTGCTTACGGAGATTATCTATTCGCAACGGACCTTTGCCGACTCGCACAGCCCTTGGCAGCGCCTGACCAACGAGAATACACAAAGGATTTGTGCGTTATGATCAAAATCGAAGTATTTCGCATATTGGGAAGCATTTTCCCTGCAGTTTTCGGCGGTGGGGTTCTTTTTTTAGGGTATACGAGCATAATGTTTCTTTCTGAAAAAGAAAAATACAGTAAACTTTTTGGAGTTATTTGGTCCGCCTGTTCTACAGGATGGGCATATATTGTAGAGGATAACCGACTAAGTCATTTTTTGTATTTTAGATATGCGCTGAGCGATCAGATAATTTCTTTTGAGCTGTGGTATATTTTGGTGCCAGCAACCATATTTATTTTGTTTCGTTTAATACAAAAATCAAGATTAAAATATCTCGTTGGCGAGACTTCCGTAATCGTTATAGTTTTAAACTTTGCCTACTTTGTGGGGATTTTCTCTGTAGCAATTGCTCTAGCCGTTGTTAATTTAATTTTCTGACTAGAAAAACATGCACCGATAAAACGTAAACGTGATTACGAAATGATGAATTTGCGACATCGAACGGGCCTGGGAATCGGTGGCTTCTCACGTTCTTTGGGCGGTGTCCAACTCTCTGTGGTAAGGTTTTTCGTCCTGGTGAACATGGCTTTCAACATGGGCATTGACGGGTTGCTGGAGTTTCATGAAATGCTGTCTGCCCTGCAACAAGGCAACTACGAAGCGGCAGCACAGGCCATGGAAAACAGCCTTTGGTACTGGTCGAACTCGGGTGGCCCCGCCGCCCTGGCCGGTCAGATAGACATGGTCCGGCGTGGCATAGCCGAGGGACTGGTGGAGTCGGCGGCCATTGTAGAACTCAAAGCACGTCGTCAGCGCGATCATCAGCTCCGGCACGCTGGCATAGCCCTTCAAATAGACATCCTCGTACTTGACGCTGCGCCAGAGCCGCTCCACAAAGATGTTGTCCAAGGCCCGACCGCGACCATCCATGCTGATCTGGATACCATGCCCCTTGAGCACACCCGTGAAGGCTTCGGAGGTGAACTGGCGGCCGCGGGAACACGGTAGATGCGACAAATAAAAATCCCCGCAGCAAGCTCTAGCCGTTGGCGAAAGGTGTGGGTTTCTGGTGCCTTGATTCCCGCAAACCCACTCGTAGCTTGGTTCTCAGCGGATTTGCCATCGGCGGAGATTTTTCTTCAATAAAAAGGCCGCAAACCCTATATTGGGTGCGGCCTTCAGTCAAACCACCAACACCTTCCGCCAACGGCTAGAATCTGGGGGAGGGGCAATCAGGGAGCGTGGGAAACGCGCTGTCCATCGGTGGATTTTCCTGGGACAGTGAGAGAGCGGGAGAGTGGCATGGCGGCAAGGTCGTCGTGAACTTTCTCGCGGTCGATACCGGCAACCCGAAAGCGTATGCTGGCGATATTCAGGGCGTTAGCAATTGAATTGACTGATGCGGCGATTTTGTGGACGATTTGGGCACCGACTCGCTGGATACCGAGGAATTGGTGATGGCGCTGGAAGAAGAATTTGACTGCGACATGCCAGATGATGCGACAGACATCGGGACAGTTGGGGATGTCGTGAACTACTTTACGTCACACGTAGCTCCTTTGAGCCTAAATGATTAACCACCAAAATCGGCATAAAAATCAATTGGTTGTTACGGCATGGGCACCCGTTCCCGATGGCGTCCGGAATCCGCCACCGGCACCCGCATCGTCACCAACCCTTAACCCACGGCCACCCTCACACTCCCAATATGCACCATCTGCATGAATGAAGGCCTTAGGAGATTTCTATGACCTCTGGGCTGTTCGGGGCCGAACCGTCGTGGCACACACACCCTTCCCCTTGGGCAGCGGCCACCAACTCATGCAGGATACCGCATTCGGCGGTGGTATGCCGCCCGTGGCAGCGTCCGCGCAGTTGCTCAAGCTGCCTCGCCAGCGCTTGTAGCGATTGGAGCCGTCCCTGTACATGAGCCAGATGCGTATTGATCAACCGATCCACGTCTAGGCAATCGTCCAGCGGATGATCCAGCAGATGCAAGAGTCGCTGCACGTCCGCAAGTGGCATGTCCAGCGCCCGGCAGTGGCGAATAAAGGCAAGCCGTTCCAGATGCGCGAGGCCATAAGCGCGATAGCCGTT
>JAAOMR010000028.1 GCA_018853935.1 Acidithiobacillus ferrivorans | reverse complement strand
CTCCCGGGAGTGCCGCACAAATGGTTTCGGTCATTGATCAGCCGGGGCCGGTGGACATCGAAAGCGAGGAGATGGGCGATGACCGGACCATTCTCAGCGCCATTGCCGCAAAAGGTCACGCGGCCCGGGTGATTCTTCCCGCCAGCATCAGTGCCGAAGATCAACGCAACGTCGCTGACCTGGAGCAACACGGCGTGCAGGTGCGGCTATTGCCCAAGTCACCCATCTACATGCATGCCAAGGCGGAAATCGCTGGGGATGAGGCTTTCATCGGGTCGGAAAATTACAGCACATCCTCTCTTGAGGAAAACCGGGAAATGGGACTGATCCTGCGTGGTCGTGAGGTCGCGCAATTGCGAATACAGTTTGATCAAGACTGGCGTCTGGCCGGTGAGGGTGGGGATGTCGCCACCAGCCGGGAACACGGGCGCCAGTTCACGGATAGGGTCAAAGACTGGTGGCACCACCACGAATAAGATCTTGATACCCTGAGCCACCAGCCACTCCTGCAGCTTCAACTTTCATATCGCCAGTTTTCAATGTCGGAGGTACGCCCCGACCACCGCAAAACCTTATCGGCATCGGCCAATGGCGCTTTAAGACTGATTGCGGTCGTTGAATCATTCAGCGGTTTGGCTGTAAATAGAGGCATTCCGTCCGATAAGTAAAGCGTAGTCACAGGACTACACGTTTACCGGAAATGATTTGGGTCTACAAGGTACGTTCAGGATCGATTTAGATCTCCATACAGCGTCCTACGCTCTCCTTTGCTACCCTTACTTTGTCCCATGGGAACTGGATCTACCCAACCAATCTGACGATGAGTCAGTTCCATAAGAAGATGTTATACTATTTAATCTAGGGGATCACATTTGGAGGAGCAGCTAATGGAAGAACATAATATTATACAAAAAAAGTTGATGAACATCTTCAATGGACACACTCCACGTTGCATTCCATTGCAAAGGCGTGGACAGACCTTTGAAGCCCGTGTTTGCGATGATAGGAGTGGATTTATTGTCAGCAATCTCGGTGCTCCCATAGATAGGAGAACAAATTCAAATTATCTGCCGCTAGAAGTCTTCTATGTGGCAGTTGGTCTGCTACTTGAGAAAGGCGGGGAAGCCATAAAAGGGAACGTTTATAACAACAGACTAGGGGACGATGGCCTTCCTTTGGACAGCGTGGAAGGAATCATAGCTCACAAGGTTTATGGGAAAAATATTGGTGACATAGTATTTAGAAGGATATCACCGGTTAACGGTATATTGTTAGCCAGCGAAATATGTCAAGGGACAAGGGGAGGATATATGATGCTGAGTGGAGCGTTCAGAAACAGTCCTAAAAGCCACAGTGACCAAAATAATCAATAGGTTGGTCTCTATGGTCGTATAAAGTAAAGAAAAAATTTATTTATTTTTTCGCCTTTGCGAAAGGTCGGATCCAGCGACCGATTTTACTGTTTTTGAGGAACCTTTAGAACGTAACAACTTGGATGCCGAACTGGCGACTTTTTTGGATGTGGTCATATTGTGTATCCTCAGTAATACTGCTTAGTAAATGATAAAAAGTAGGTTTCTATGAGCTATACATTTCAAGCATGTGACGCGCGTTTTCCATAACCTCCTCCCGCAGAGATTGCGGCTCCAGCACTTCCACCGAAGGACCATATCCATTGATCCACCAACGCAGGTCCTTGGTGTCATGGACCGTAGCGCTCACCAGGAGATACCCATCCCCCTTGTTCGGATCTACCCTGTACTCCTGATCTGCTCCAATCGGCCGCTCAAGGACCGTCCTGGCGGCCTCCTTGGTGAATCGGAGTACTACATGGAGCATGGAAATGCGCTTTTGCTTGTCAACAGGGAACAGAAATTCCTGCTGGATAAACTCATCCAGATTGAAATCTTCAGGAGTGGATACGGATTCAGCGGTAATTTTCGCTTCCCCTACACGCTGAAAGCTGATGTATCTCGGAGTGCTTGTTCCAAATCGACAAACCATATGCAGTCGACCATCGCGAATCACGATTCCCAAGGGATCGATTATCCCGAGCAAAGGCTGACCGGCATAAGCAGGATCGGTTGTGTTGTATGATATCTCGATCTTCTTCCCTAACAGGTAACCTGTGAGGAGCGTCTGAACAATTCTATCATTCATTTCTGGAGGTATACGCGGTATACCTGCGTCAATCACACGAATCCTGGTCCACCACTGCCAATCCGTGCTCCCCATCATGGGAATGGTTTTCCAGCTGTCTCCACTCTCCTGAAAAGGAAATGTAGGCCAGGTTTTTGACAGGATTTGGCGACCAAGAAACAATGCTAATCGGGTCTCAATATTGAGACTGGGAAGATGCCAACCAAATGGTGATACGGGCGCCCAACACCATGCGGTACCACGCGGCCCGCGCTCCTTGTCTTCTTGGATGCCATCCTGAAACATCCGCTTGATGAGATCCAGGTCACGCTGTATCGTGCGTCTGCTCACATGAATGCCTTTTTCACCCAAGTAATATTCTATATCGCTCACTGTTGCACCACGATAATGCTGACGGAATAGTGGCATGCATGGCGGCAGGGCTTCTGCGACATATAAAATGCGCCGGATAGCTAGTTCCTGCTCATTGGGTCCATCTTTTGTCCCACTGACTTTTCCATCTTTCTGATCATCTGTGAATTTATCCACGATCTATTCTCGCTCTAAAACGGTTTTATCAAAAAAATGCTGCATCATTTCGTTCGGCCAGTGCCAGAGAAACTCATAGCGAAAAATACACAGCAATATCATGGCAATAATGTTTAATTGAAACCATGTATTCTTGAATCTGTTATATAGGTGACTTTTTTCAAAGGATAGTGAAACCAACCATGACACCGCACCCTGAGTGATCACGACCCAGGACCATGCCTGCGACAAATCAACAGATGCACCCAACGCAACAGAAAATATCCCTGTTATTAACATGCCTGTCCCCAGTATGAACATGGAAATAACCAGCAGCATTGCAAACATAAAATAATGAAAAACATAGTACCAATCTATGTGGCCAAGGAACCCACAGAAATAGTGAACTTTCAAAGCATAATAACTGAACGGAAACCAGGCGGTGGTCATGGCATATATTGCCAAGCGCCATCTATACCCCCTTTCCCGTTCGTCCTGGCTGTAGAGGATTACATAGAGTATCGCAGAGATAATTAGGGATGTGACTAATATCTGGCTACCCGCCCAAGATGTTGTGACCCATCCACCAAGCAGCCGGTTCACCAATGAGAGAATGAGTAAGCCTGGACTAGCGAGGATGAAGGTGGCGGCCATTATCAAAGCAGTAGCCACCATTAGAAAGTCGCCAGATCCGCCAGACCCCTGTTGCGTCGTACGATCGCCTCTGCTCATATCATTCTCCTGATTATCTCCTAAAGCCAGACCCCCAACACGAACGGGCACATTTCAGCCGTCTGCCACCACCGCCAGCATTCCGGCTGCGGTGGTGGGTGGTGACATAAGGATGCTAGCACGACCTCTAGTTAGACACAATACGTCTTAATAAATTATATTTTTCATAAAAACCGATTATTTTGCTAGTTAAATACCTGTTGATAAGACTTATTGTGTCTGGTTATAATGCAACCCAACACCAGGGTCAATCTAGGCGAACGGTGAAAGAGGGGTATAGGCATGGATATGCAGCGATCACTGGCCGTAATAAGAGCAGCGGCCCTAGAGGCAGGGAAAGTCATCTCCGATCATTTCTATCAGGCCGGTGGGCCGCAAGGACATGACGGACATTGCGTTGCCGACGAGGAGGCTGAACGGATCATCCGTCGCCATCTGCAATTGCATCTCCCTGAGTGCAGCATTATTGGGGAGGAGCTGGGTAGCCTAGATCGTCTCGAGAAGGGGGAATATCTAATATTGGTAGATCCAAACGACGGGACTTCGGCGTTCTTGGGGGGATTTCGTGGCTCTGCGGTATCCATCGGCTTGCTACGGAACGGTATTCCCATTCTCGGAGTCGTCTATGCGCCCACAGCACGGGCAGGCTTTGGCGATTTGATTTGCTGGTACGAGGGTGGGCCTCTCACTCGAAACGGTGCAGTTATTGCTGAATCGTTGCCGGCGACGGGCGTGGTCGGCGTCAGTCAGGCAGCCGACCGGGCGAGTAACGTGAACCAGTCCTTGTGCGGTTCCTATCGTTTCCTTTCCGTGGCTAGTATTGCCTACCGATTGGCACTTACAGCAGTAGGAGAAATTGATGCGGGACTTTCCCTCGCTTCTCCAGTGAGTTGGGATGTAGCCGCTGGCACGGCGCTGCTGCGTGCACGAGGAAATACGGTAATGGGCAAAGCATCTGAGCATGGTAGCCTGCAAGTACTTCAGCATGACCCTAAAAATGGGGAAATTCAATCTATATGGGCTTGTATGGGCGGGACCCCATCCACCGTCAAAGCACTCCTTGCGCAGCCGTGGGAGGAAATTTATCGCAAGAACGGGGAGCGGGAAGCAGAGTGGGGCCTTTGCTGGCCCGATCCACAGCAAATAGTCGGGGACTCCCGTTTGCTGAACGCTGGTCAGGGGCTATTAATGGGGCTTTTGGCCGGGGATGCGCTGGGAGCGGGTGTAGAGTTTCAGCATCGGGACGATATCGCTGACGTCAACCTTGAGCATTTGCAGGATGGCGGCGTCTGGAATCTAATGGCCGGACAGATTACGGATGACGGCGAACTCGCTATGATGTTGGGACGCAGTCTGCTTCGGGCGGGGGGCTATGATCCGGAGACAGCCCTGGATGCTTATCTATATTGGTACCGGAGCGATCCCTTTGACATAGGAAACACCACGAAAGTCGCGCTGTCTGCCGGTGTCAACAAATCAGGATCTGACCGGATTCGATCTGTGCGCCAAGCAGCGAGGGCGACAGAGTCGCAATCTAATGGGGCTTTGATGCGCATAGCCCCAATGGCGTTGTGGGGCTTTCGAAAAGACCTTGATTTACTGGCTGATGTTGCCCGTATGGATGCAGAACTGACCCACGCACACCCTGTCTGTGTGGACGCCAACAGAGTATTCATAGTCACACTCGTCCTTTTATTACGGGGCGTACCACCCATGGAAGCCTACCAGCAGACCATTCAATGGGCGGGTTCCGCTCGAGTTGAACCTGCGATCCTTTCGGTCTTAAAAAATGCCGCGCAGTCTCTGCCGGAGGATGCCTATTCAAAACAAGGTTGGGTACTACTATCGCTACATATTGCATACTATCAGCTCCTGCATGCGACAGACCTTGCAGAGGGTATTCGGGACGCCGTGAGGCAGGGGGGTGATACAGACACCAACGCAGCCATCACCGGTGCCCTGCTCGGCGCTTGCTTTGGTGCCAATGCCTTACCTGCACAGTGGACAAGGGCTATATTAAGCGCCCGGCCAATCGCGGGCATGTCCAAAACTGCTCACCCACGACCAAAAGCATTCTGGCTCGTAGATGCATTGATTGTCGCTGAGCGGTTGCTGTCCATGGATGCGCCTCTGTAAAAAAATTGCATGAGGTCGGCGAAATAAGCAATGCTTTTGGGTGACTGTAGCATAGAACGTACAGCCATCGTACAAGACTTCACCCAACTGTAGGACCTAAAATGATGGAAACTAATCACCTAAATATGGAGATCTAGCCTTGAACCAAACTATCAAAACACTATGTGAATTTTTTGAGCGAGAAATCCCGAACCTGGCTAAATCATACCATTGGAATATTCCAAGAATTGATGGATTTATCCCATCAGAGACTAGCAACTATCACGCTAACCTCGAACTAAAACGCCACCTAAACAATCAGTGGATATCAGCATCTCACGAACGAAAATGTGAAATCTCTAAAATTATCGTTAGCGACTGGGGTGGAGTCAAGGGGAACAAGAAAGAAACCTTAGCGGGATACGTTGAAGCGATAGATAAGCAGAATCCAGAGACTCCTCTGAAAGGCATTGCCAGCTATTCAAAGATATTTTCAATTGCGCGACCGGATCAGTATGCAATATATGATGCGCGCGTTGCAGCCTGTTTGAATGCCGTGCAGCTAAATGCCGATATTCAAGGGGTTTGCTTCAACTATGTGCCAGGCCGCAACAACATCGTCGGAAATTACGTTAATAATTGTGGATTTACAAAGACTCCACAATTTTCTAAGGACTCTCTCACCATAGCTGGGTGGTCAGGCCTGAAAAAAAATGAGACGTATGAAAAATACAATGAGGTGCTTTCCACTTGCCTAAGAGAGCTACAAAACAAAAAACGTTACGAGCTTGAGATGGCGTTATTCACAGAAGCAGAGCGCGAATGTCAGAAGCAATTAAGAGCGGTGGGTGCCATGTAGTGGACCCCAACTCCCAGACAGCAATTTAAAATAGCCGCCTTGACGGACTCTCGCAACCGTCTGTTTTCGAGAGTCTTCAGATGGCGGCAAATGGTTGCAATTCTCGAAAACCATTCTCAAAAGATTTCTACGGTTTACAGCCATGGTGACGAATTTCGAGAACATGATGGTCAGTCCGCTGGACGACTGCTCCCGCTGCGATCCTGTCATTGGAAGTAACCCGCACACCGGGGATAGAAAACCTGCGCAGACCAGGGTGATATTTTTTGTCCGTAAACAATGGCTGGTATACATTATACAACCCCATCACCGTCCAGGCTTGCCATAAATGCACTAACCGTTTGATTAGCATGGCTGGCCAGTATACAACTATGTTTCAGCCGTACACCAGTCTTCGATCTGTAAGTCAGCCATCTGGCTGAAAGCCTTGTTGTTTGTCACCAGTGCCGCATCCACGCTTAGCGCGTGCGCAGCAATCAGCAAGTCAAGTGACGCCAGTGTATCCTGCCTCGTTTCTCCATATCAGCCCGCACAATCCCGTAGTGCTCTGCCGTGGAGCTGTTCCAGGGCAACACATCGACGCGCCGGAGAAACTGCCGTACGGCAACGTGAAGACGTTTGGCGGTCGGCCGTTTGGCCAGACCAAAAAGCAGCTCGCCTTCGGTGATGGCAGAGATGCAAAGGGACGCCATCGGTACCGCCACTATGCGCTTAGTCACGACCGGATGTTCTCTGAGTAGGTGGCTTACCGTATTGGTATCCAGCATGTACAACTTCACTTGCAATATCCCTCAAAGGGGTCACGATCCTGCGTCCCCTGGTTGCGCTCCTTCTCATCCAAAAAATCGGCGGGCACATCGGCGCTCTTGATCGCAACGAAGAAGTCATCCCAGTTTGCCGGTTTACGAGACAAAATTACGTCGCCCGTTTCTGAGTCCTTGCGGATAAAGACTTCCTTGGTATCGAACCGATAAGCGGCCGGCAAACGCACCGCCTGGCTGCGGCCATTGGTGAATAGTTTGGCTACTTGGCTCATGGCTGCCACTCCTGCGAGGATAGATACCGAAATATATGTCTGCTGCTGGGATATATCAAGGTATATGCTCGCCAGGCTGCACAAGCCACAAGTGTGACATAAAATCACAACACCTCGTCTACAACCCCCGGCAGATCCACCCCAAAAGATGCCCAGAGCCGCCTCATATCGGCTACTACCGGCGCCGCCTCAGCCACCCGATCCGGATGCAACGTGCCGCCCTTCCCAGAACAATAGAACTTCTCCAGGTTGGGGTCGGAGGCCACACCATAACGGTTAAGCTGATCCGGATGGTAACCGAGCACGGTTATGCGGCGATTACCGCGAATTATGCCGTCCACTGCCATCGCCTGGTGATAGCGCACCCAGTAATCCAGTAATGTAGATATGCATGACACTTTTGGGGCTATTTCTGGCCCTGAATCTGTCAATCAGCTCGTCTGTCTTTCTATGCCTAATAAACATCACCCAAGCGCGCCGCGTACTGACCACCGATTTCTGGACGTCCGCTGCAAAGGGGCCTTTTGGGGACATGCGCCCGGGATGATAATTCATTATCAGCGAACAACACCGGATATTTGTGCCGCCAATTCCGGCAGCGCCGTCTGTACGGTATCCCAAACCACGTCGAGATTGATGTCGAAGTAACCATGGGCGATGCGGTTGCGCATTCCGCGCATGCTTCGCCAACGCCTCTACCAAGGGCTTGGCTTTGGTCTGCCGGACATCCTGCTTTTTGGCTTCTTTCAGTCCCCGATCCCGAATCTCGGCTTCCAGTTGCAGCGGGGCCGGTTTTCCTTTACTTGATGAGGGATGCACGTTTCTCAACGCCATCGAGGATCGGGACCAAAGTCGCTTCAGGCGCACCCGCCTTGGCGGCCAGCGCCTCGACTTCGGCAAGAGCCGCCTCGATCCGGGCAAGCAGGCCGGAAAAGATGCCGTCCATATCCTGCTTGCCCAGGCCCGCAGCCTGACCGGTCTGGTAGAAATGCCTCGATTGGATGTCCGTGATGCGGTAATGGCGATTCTTGCCAACCGCCATGGCCAGTTTGATCTGGTGCGGCGAGAGTTGCGGATAGGGTGAAGCCGACATCACGTCATAGAGCGGGGTGAGCTTGTAGCCACCCGGCGTGAGAAAGACGGAGAAATTCTTGGCGTGCCCATCGATGGCCGCCAGAAGCCAAAATACTACCTGCGCCGTCATAAAGCGCAGGCGGTCTTCCCGAGGCGCAACTGCCCCGTTGAGAAACGCGAGAATGTCCTCAATACCCGGTCCGCCGTCAGTCTGATATTTGCGCGTCGGGGATACGCCCAACGCCTGACAAGTATCCTCCTGCGGCAACCGATACAGGACCCCGTCTTGCCAACGTCGGTCAAAGCGCTCGACCACTAACACCGGCTTTCCGCCAAACAGCAATACTTTCGCATTCGCCGCTTCCAGACCCAAGGCACGGCAGAGCTCCAGGCACAGCCACTCGTTCCACGACGTATCGGAAAAGTCCGCACTGTTCGGGCCTTGCATGAGGGCCGGCTTGAAGATGTGCGAGGTCGGTGTCGGGTCAAGGGGGAGATTCCACTTTCCATCGATATTCAGGAAGGCGGTTTTCTCCTGCACCCCGGCAATCGAGATGCGGAAGTCGTCTTCCTCAACATTCATGCCGAGTGGTGATGTCCCGAGTGCTTCGAGCCGCGCCGCGATTTCCTCGTCCGAGACCGGCCTGTAGATCATCTTGGTCGAATCACCGGGATCCATCTCTTCTGGGATGAAACGCAACGCGCCGACGCAATCTCGCCCAATGGCGGCGAGCAAGTCGAACGTCCCGGCACTCTCAGCATGTTCGCGCGATGCAATCTTGTCCCGGACTGTGGAATCGTCAGGCAGCAGGCCGTCAAAAAAACTACTGACCGTCATCCCGCTCCAGGGCCGGTCGGATAGTGGCATCGAGAGGGAGATCGGAAAAGCGCGCTCGGAAGCCAGCCAGACTGGGTCATACCGAAACAGGGTGGAGCCGTCGGGAGTGCGGGAGTAGACCCCGACCTTGGTGGAGCCGACATAGACCTGCACGGCCCGCGCTTTGCGCTTGCGCCCCATTCCTAATACTCCGTCGGATTGAATTCGGCCTTGCGGCGCGGCACCAGCGCCAAGTCCATGTCGAGCGCGGCCAGGACCTTGAGAAAAGTGTCTGCGCGTGCGCTATTGGCCCCGTTTTCAAGATTGGAGATAAGGGCCTGCCTTACCGAAGCCATGCTCGCCAGATCGACCTGACGCAGTTTTCTTTTCAGGCGTTCGGCCCGAATGGCTTCCCCAAGCTCTCTGCTGTTCCTGATGGTTACGGTCATGAAAAACGCCTCTGCACATTCGATATACCGAATAAAATAAGTATATACGATAAAGAAGATAATACCAATTTATGCGTTTTATCGTATGTCAATCAGCGCCTATGATCGGTCATTTATGATTGAGAAACAGCGTCAAGGTTGACCACCAAAGATCAGGGCATGATGCGGTAAATCTTGTTTCCTTTCATTCAGATAGTGAACTTCATGATCTGTCGTTGCGTAGTAAGCACTTGGGGCTGATACATGGTCATTGCTTGACACTGATTGACACCAGCAATATTGAAAACATCGCACGCTTCTGATAGCTTAGCGGCTTGGTACTGTATTTGTAACTAATCACTATAATTATCCGGTCAAGGCGGTTGTTTGCAACTCATTGAAAGTAAATATTAAATATGAGTGGAGGGCGGAATCCCACCCTCTCCGCCAATCACCGTCCATCAGCGGACAGTCTCAGGTTTTTCTATGGCGACAAAGATCGGTCCCCTCGCAGTGGTAGCTGGTGAACTCCGTCAGGCCCGGAAGGGAGCAGCGGCAACCGGTGATCCAGGTGCCGGGGTGCGGCTGATTGGCGTCGCCACCCTATATTTCAGGTCCGCATGAGCGCCTACCTCGCGCTTGCCCGCCGCTGGCGGCCACAACACTTTGACGATTTTGTAGGGCAAGAGGCTGTGGTCGCTGCCTTGCGCCACGCCCTGGATTCCGGTCGCATTCATCATGCTTTTCTGTTCACCGGGACGCGGGGAGTCGGTAAAACGACGCTGGCGCGGCTGCTGGCCAAATGCCTGAACTGTGAGCGTGGCGTGAGCAGCAATCCTTGCGGAGCGTGTAGTGCCTGTCGTGGCATTGCCGCGGGAAATTTTGTTGATCTGCAGGAGGTGGACGCGGCGAGCCGCACCCGGGTGGATGAAACCCGCGACCTGATGGACAACGTGCAGTACGCGCCGACGGTGGGCCGCTACAAAGTGTACCTTATCGACGAGGTACACATGTTGTCCACGCACAGCTTCAATGCACTGCTGAAGACCCTCGAAGAACCGCCGGAGCATGTCAAGTTTCTGCTGGCGACTACGGATCCGCAGAAACTGCCGGTAACCGTACTCTCCCGCTGTCTACAGTTTAATTTGCGGCGGCTGGATATTCCACAAATTCAGGGACGATTGCAGCAGATCATGGCGGCCGAACAGATACCCGCCGAGGATGCCGCACTGCAGATATTGTCACGCGCTGCCGATGGGAGCCTGCGCGACGCCCTGAGTTTGCTGGATCAAGCTATTGTTCATGGTGGTGGCGCGGTTCAGCGTGAGGGTGTGCTCGCGATGCTTGGGCGCAGCAGTGACGATGCCGTGTTGGGCATGGTCGAAGCATTGGTGGATCGGGATGCTACGCAGGTATTTGCCATACTGGATGATCATTTGGCGCGGGGTATGGATGGCGCCGGCCTGCTCGATTTGGTCATAGAGGGCGTGCATCGTCTCAGCCTGGCACAATTTCTTCCGGTGGATTCGGCGCGCGATGATGCAGATCTGATCGCGCGCCTGCGTGGGCGTGTCAGCCCGCTTACCTTGCAGTCCTGGTATTTTTTGCTCCTCTCGGCACGCCGTGACTTTGCGCTTTATCCGGACAGTCGCATGGCACTGGAAATGGCTGTTCTGCGGGTATTGAGCTTTTCCGGAGCGGCATCGCCAGGCTTGCCGCCCGCGGTGCTTCCGGGTCCGGGTACTGCGCATGTCGTTGAGTCATCAGCGCCGAAAGCAGAGGTAACTTCACCGGCATCGCACCTGTCTGCACCATCGCTTTCCTACCATTCGCGGGACGCGGTTCGGGAAGCACCGCCGCTAGCGACGCCGGATAGGGTGGCTGAGACGGCGCCCTCGACGGACTGGCGTTGTGTGGTGGAGGCGCTGACGGTTTCGCCCATGCTTGCCGAGTACCTGCGCTATGGACAGGCATTGCGCTGCGATTCGGAAGCGGTGGAATTAGCCGTGGAGCCCAATTATTTGCCATTCCTCGTCAAGGCCGAGGCCCGCAGGGCGTTACATCAGGCGCTTACTGCGTATTTTGGCCGGGAGCCGCGTCTGAGCATCGTACCCCTTACCAAAGCGGCCGGGGTGGGGAGCCTGGCGCAGGAAGAGAAAGCGCGCGCGGCATCCCGGCAGGCCGAGGCAGTGGCACGCGTCACTGCGGATCCCCGCATAGGCGCATTCCTGGAAGTCTTGGAGGCCCATGTGGAATCCATTGAAATTATGGTGCCCGCTGCGAACGGCGGTGCCGTCAGCTCACAGTGAAGAGTCAACAGAGAGGGAATGAAAAGATGAAGGGTGGACTGGGAAATATCATGAAGCAGGCGCAGCAGCTCCAGGAGCGCTTGCAAAAGACGCAGGAAGAACTTGCACAGGTAGAGGTGCGCGGCTATGCGGGCGGCAATCTGGTAGAAGTCACTATGACCTGCCGGCACGACGTACGCCGGGTGCGTATTGATCCCTCCCTGCTGGCCGATGGCGATCAGGAAATGCTCGAGGATCTCTTGGCTGCGGCCATGAATGACGCCGTGCGCAATGCCGAGAAGGTCAGCGCGGAGCGGATGTCGGACGTGACGGGCGGCATGAATATTCCGGGCATGAACCTGCCTTTCTAGGCATTTATGGCAGAGGTTCCGAGTATGGATGCCCTGGCGGCACTGCTCCGCCGCCTACCGGGTATTGGCCCGCGTTCGGCGCAACGGATCAGCTATGAGTTGCTGGTGCGCAAGCGCGATCTCATGCCGCAACTGGCCGCCGCCTTACAGCAGGCCCACGCCACGGTCCGTTTTTGTCAGCGCTGCAATAATCTGAGCGAAGCACCATTGTGCGCCGTCTGTCGCTCTGAACATCGGGACCGTTCCATCTTGTGCGTTGTGGAATCTCCTGCTGATCTGCGTGCTATCGAAGATACGGGGGTGTTCGTCGGCGAGTTCTTTGTGTTGATGGGGCATTTGTCGCCCTTGGACGGCATCGGTCCCGAAGCCCTGCACATTGATCGCTTCAGCGCGCGTTTGGGTGAAGCAGACTTGCGGGAAGTGATTTTTGCGACCAACCCCACTCTGGAAGGGGAAGCCACGGCACAGTTCCTCGCCGGGCTGGTTCCCGATGGGATGACCATCAGCCGTATCGCCCGCGGGGTGCCGGTGGGCGGCGAGTTGGAATACGTCGATCGTAGCACCCTCGGGCGCGCATTGCATGGTCGCCGCTTGCTCGATGAATAAGGCCCTACCCATTATTTCGTAAACATAAAAACCATTAAATTTTGAGAGGAAGCAGCGATCATGACAGCCACAGGCGCCACGCCTCCAGGCGGAAATGTGTTTTTTTTGCTGATGGGTGCCATTCTGGTATTTGCCATGCACGGCGGATTCGCCTTTCTGGAGCTGGGTACGGTAAGGCGCCGCAGTCAGGTCAACGCATTGGTCAAAATTCTCAGCGATTTTGGTATTTCCACCATGGTTTATTTTTTTGTAGGCTACCACATCGCCTACGGCATCAGCTTTTTCGGTGATGTGAAAACCCTGACTGCGGGTAATCACGGCTTCGAGATGGTGCGCTTTTTCTTCCTGCTCACCTTCGCCGCCGCGGTGCCGGCTATTATTTCCGGTGGTATCGCCGAACGGGCGCGTTTTTATCCTCAATTGCTGGCGACGGCCTTCCTGGTGGGGCTGGTTTATCCCTTTTATGAAGGCATCGTCTGGAATAACCATTATGGCATTCAGGCCTGGTTTGCCAGCGCTTTTGGGGCGCCTTTTCACGATTTCGCGGGCTCGGTGGTGGTCCATGCCATGGGTGGGTGGATGGCGCTGATGGCGGTCTGGCTGCTGGGTCCGCGCAAGGGGCGTTACGGGAAAGATGGTGTGGTGCATGCCATGCCACCCTCCAATATTCCCTTTTTGGCGCTGGGTTCCTGGATTCTGATTATCGGCTGGTTTGGTTTTAATGTGATGAGTGCGCAGCAATTGGTGGCGGTGCAGGGTCTGGTAGCGCTCAATTCGCTTATGGCGCTGGTGGGCGGTATGCTGGCGGCACTGGCCGTAGGGAAAGGCGACCCGGGCTTCGTACACAATGGCGCTCTGGCGGGTCTGGTCGCGATCTGCGCCGGTTCCGATGTGGTGCAACCCATTGGTGCTTTGGCCATTGGCGCTATTGCCGGTATTATTTTTGTCTACCTCTTCACTTTTGTGCAGCATCGCCTGCGCCTGGATGACGTGCTTGGCGTATGGCCGATGCACGGCGTCTGCGGTGTGTGGGGTGGATTGGCCGTCGGCATTTTTGGACATCAGTTCCTCGGCGGCGCCGGTGGGGTCAGTTTCTGGTCCCAGTTGCTGGGCACCGCGCTGGGCGTGCTGGTCGCCCTGGCGGGCAGCGGCATCGTCTACGGCAGCATCAAGTACTTCATCGGGATTCGTCTGGATCCCGAGGCGGAGTATGCAGGTGCTGATTTGAGCCTGCACCATGTCAGTGCATATCCTGAAGAGGATATCGAGAGGGCGTGACCATGAATGAAGCCTTTGTTGCCCTGAACTGGCAGACAGTCCCAATCCTGCCGGCGCGTAGCCCGCAGGCGCACAAAGGGAGCTTCGGGCACGTTTTCGCGGTAGGCGGAGGGCCGGGCATGGGTGGGGCACTGGCGCTGGCCTGTGCGGCTGCCTACCGGGTGGGTGCCGGACTGGTGACGGCCGTCGGCCATCCCTCGGCCATCCCTTATCTGGCGGCATATCTGCCCGAGGCTACCTGGCGGGACTGGCCTGCGCGTTTTGGAGATTTGCCGGAGCAAGCGGTCCTGGCCGTTGGCCCGGGACTGGGTCAGGGTCTGGCCGCCCATGATCTTTTGCTGGAGATCGGTACGCTTTCCCATCCCCAGGTCTGGGACGCCGACGCCTTGAACATTCTCGCGCGTTTTGGTCCGGAATTATTGGCCGCCGATGCGCCGCGTCTGTTTACCCCCCATCCTGGGGAGGCGGCGCGCCTGTTAGGGGTGACGGTCGCCGCCGTTCAGGCCGATCGTGCCGCGGCCATCTGCCGATTGCAGGCCCGCTATGGCGGGCATTGGGTGCTCAAGGGTCACCATAGTTTGTTACTGAGTGGTGCTGGTCATTGGCTTTGTCCGCTGGGCAATCCCGGTATGGCGACGGGCGGCAGCGGGGATGTCCTCACCGGTATACTCGCGGGTCTGCTCGCCCAGGATTTGGAAGCAGACAAGGCCTTGTCCCTCGGCGTATGTCTGCACGCCCGCGCGGGTGACCTCGCTGCCGCGCAGATGGGCGAGGCCAGCCTGCTGGCCAGGGATATCCTGGCAGCAGTACCCCTCGCACTACAGGAGTTAGCGCAAAATCATGACGGAAACTGAAGTGTTGCGGGAATGGGATCGCCGTTATTTCTGGCATCCCTTCACTCAGATGCAGTGTTATGGAGACGATGATCCATGGATCATCGCGCGCGCCGAAGGCAATTACGTGTACGATACGGAAGGCCATCGCTGCCTGGATGCCATTGCCAGCCTGTGGTGCAATATCCATGGCCATCGCCATCCCCGACTGGATGCCGCTCTGCTCGCGCAGATCGGTAAAGTCGCGCACAGCACGGCGCTGGGCGCGAGCAATCCTCCGGCTATTCGCCTCGCCAAGGCACTGGTGGAAATGACTCCGGCCTCCCTGCAACATTGTTTCTTTTCGGAGGACGGCTCGGAAGCGGTCGAGGTGGCCATCAAAATGGCGGCTCAATACTGGTGTAATCTGGGTCGCCCCGAAAAACATCTCTTCCTGACCCTGGACAACGCCTATCATGGGGACACCGTGGGCGCCGTTTCGGTGGGCGGTTTCCCCTTGTTTCATGCGGTATACGGCCATCTCCTGTTCCCGACTTTGCGCTTGCCGAGCCCCTATGTATTGCAATGGGAAGACTGCGAGGGAGATCCGGCGCAGGCAACAGCCGCATGGCTGGCGGCGCTGGAATCGACGCTCCAGGATCAGAGCGGCGAGATTGCGGCCCTGATTCTGGAGGGCGGGGTGCAGGGTGCCGCCGGCATATTGCCTTTCCCTCCCGGCATTCTGGCGGGTGCGCAACGTCTGTGCCGGGCCCATGAGGTTTTGTTGATCATTGATGAGGTCGCAACCGGCTTTGGCCGCAGCGGCAAGCTTTTTTCCTGTGAGTGGGAGTCGGTCGAACCAGACTTGCTGGCCTTGGGTAAGGGGCTGAGCGGTGGTTACTTGCCGGTGGCTGCAACCCTCGCTGCTGAACATGTTTATGCCGCTTTCCTTGCGCCTTTCGGGGAAGCCCGGCAGTTTTACTACGGGCATACCTACACCGCCAATCCTCTGGCCTGTGCGGTAGCGCTGGAGAACCTGGCCCTTTTTGCGGAAGGCAGTGTGCTGGCGGCTTTGCCTGGGAAAATCGCCCAGTTGCGCGCCGGGCTGCAACGTTTTCACGGCCAGTCGTGGGCAGGCGAGATTCGCCAGTTCGGTTTGATGGCGGCCATCGCCTTGCGCGACCCCAGGACGAATGCGCCTTATCCCTACGCCGATCGCGTCGAATACGCGGTGTGCCGACGGGCCCGGGAAATGGGCGTTTACAGCCGCCCCCTCGGCGATCTCCTCACCATAGTCCCGCCGCTGTCGGTGACAGCAGCGGAAATAGACACTATCCTCAACACATTATATGACGCCATGGCGGAAGGACGATCCTGATGAAAACGGCCCAAGATATTATGACGCGCGAGGCCATTACCGTGCTGGCGGATGATTCGGTGCAGAAGGTGGGTGAGCTGTTCCTGAGTTCCGGGCATCACAGCCTCCCGGTGGTCAATGGCGATGGTCATCTGGTCGGGATGATCGGTGAACGGGATCTGATTGATGCCCACCGCAAGGTGCATCTGCCCACCATGCTCACGATTCTCGACGGGCTGATTCCGCTCGGCGGCATGCATGAATATGAAGAAGAATTGCGCAAGGTGACGGCGGTGACCGCCAGTCAGTTGGCCACGGCCCGCGTCATCAGCGTAGCCCCCGAGGAGGATGTGGATGCGGTTGCCGAAAAATTACTGCGGAAAGACGTGCATGCCGTACCGGTAGTCGACAGCAGCGGCCTCCTGTTGGGCATTATCAGTCGTTCGGACATTCTCCAGCATCTGCTGAAGCCCTGAATCGGGTATCTGATGTACTGGGATTTCGCCGATGCTGAAGCCTGCCGGGACTGGGGGCAGCGGTTGGCCCTGCGCATCGATATCCCGGCGGTCATTTATCTTGCGGGCGATCTCGGGGTCGGTAAGACGACCTTGACCCAGGCCGTGTTGCGAGCGCTGGGCGTCACCCAGTCCATTAAGAGCCCCACCTATACTTTAATGGAAGCATATCAAACCCGCATCGGAGCCGCGCTGCATCTGGATTTATACCGCTTGCTAGAGCCTGAAGAGCTGGAATTCATTGGCATTCGGGATTACTTGGCCGAGTCCGCCCTGTGGCTGGTGGAATGGCCGGAGCGGGGCACGGGATTCCTTCCCTCTGCGGATCTGTCGCTCAACCTCAGCATTCTGGACAGCGGCAGTCACCGTCTTGAATGGCAGGGGCATCAGCCGCGTGTTCAGGACTGGACCGAGTTTTTGCCACCCCCCTCCGGCGGGAGTAATCGTGATGTCGGCTGATCAAACACCCCGCGTGCATCGCCTGGACAGTACCCTGGCCAATCAGATAGCCGCGGGTGAGGTGGTTGAACGTCCCGCCTCTATCCTCAAAGAGCTACTGGAAAACAGCCTGGATGCTGGAGCGACGCGCATCACGATGCATCTGGAGGGGGGTGGGGTCGACCTCCTCAGTGTTGAGGATGACGGCGTTGGGATCTTCCCCGCCGACCTGGCCCTGGCCCTGGAACGCCACGCGACCAGTAAAGTGGCGACCTGGGAGGATCTTCAGGCGATTCATACCATGGGCTTCCGTGGCGAGGCCTTGCCCGCCATTGCTTCGGTTTCGCGCCTGGAAATAGTGTCACGGGCACACGGCCAGAAGCAGGCTACCCGTCTGCAAGTGACCGGTGGTGCTACAGGCGCGCCGGAGCCATCAGCCCGGGCACCGGGCACCACGGTCCGGGTGGCGGACTTATTCTTTAATGTGCCCGCGCGGCGCAAGTTTTTGCGCAGTGCGTCCGCTGAACTGTCGCGGAATCAAAAAGTACTGCGACAGATCGCTCTGGCCAATTTTCCGGTGGCCTTTCAGCTTTTCCAGAACGGCCGCGCGCTCGTGCAGCTTCCTGCGGCCCTGGATGCCGACAGCCGGGCACAACGCGTGGCCAGTATCATGGGGGAAGGTTTTCTCGCCAATGCGTTATATATCGAGCAGGAAGATCAAGGCCTATCCCTCAGCGGCTGGCTGGGCCTACCCACTTACAACCGTGCCCGCGGGGACGAACAGTATTTTTACGTCAACAGTCGTCCGGTGCGCGACCCGGTGATTACCCACGCCCTGCGTGCGTCCTATAATGACGTGCTGTTTCAGGATCGCCACCCGCTTTATGTGCTCTACCTGAAACTGCCGCCCGAGCGGGTAGATGTTAATGTGCATCCCGCCAAGGCCGAGGTGCGCTTTCGTGATAGCCGCGAGATACACGATTTTCTCTTCCATACCCTGCGGCGGGTGATTGCGGAACAAGGGGGAGAGCATCCACAAGTGACGGTACCGGTCCAGCCCCTATCCCCAGCGCCTGCGATGCAAAGTTCGGGGTCACAGGCTTATCCACACCCGACCCAGCGACCGCTGAGCGCGGTGCAGGATGGATCCGGAGCCTATTGGGAACGACTGGTAGCGCCCGCGATGACTTTTGTGCCGACCCCTGACATGCCTGCGGCAGCCCCTCAGGAACTGGCCCCGGACTACCCTCTTGGTCAGGCCCTGGCGCAAATTCACGCGCGCTTTATACTCGCCCAGAACAGGGAAGGCATGATCCTCATCGACCAGCATGCCGCCCACGAGCGCATCCTCTACGAGAAGATGAAGATAGCGGTGCAACAAAATGATAAACAAGTATTTATTATTCCAGAATACCTGCATGTAACAGCGACACAGATGGCCTGCTTCGAAGCAAAGCAGAATGCTTTGCAAGCTGCCGGACTGGAAATCAGTGTGGCCGGTCCCGGTACCTTGGCGATTCATGCCGCCCCCAAGGCCATTGCTGCCGCCACCTACGGGCAGATTGTCGCCGACCTCCTGGCCGAGGAGCCGACCTGGACCGCGAAGGACAGTGATGCCGCTCTCGCCGATATGGCTTGTCGTGCCGCCATTAAAACCAGTCGTCGCCTCAGCCTGGAAGAAATGAACAGCCTCCTGCGCCAACTGGAAGCCACTCCGCGTTTCGGACAGTGCAATCACGGCCGACCCACGGTCGTGCAATTTTCTCTGCCCGATCTGGATCGTCTCTTTCTGCGCGGACGATGATTCCCGCCATTTTTCTGATGGGCCCGACGGCCAGTGGCAAGACCGATCTGGCCTTGTGTCTGGCCGATATGCTGCCGGTAGACATTATCAGCGTCGATTCGTTGCTGGTGTATCGCCATTTTGATATCGGCAGCGCTAAACCCAGCCCGGCTCTGCGCCAGCAATATCCGCACGCACTGGTCGATATCCGGGAGCCCGATGCGCCTTATTCAGCGGGTCTGTTTCGGGAAGATGCCCTGCGCTGTATTGCGCTGGCGCGGGAACGCGGTCGCATCCCGCTGCTGGTGGGTGGCACGGGTCTGTATTTTCGCGCGCTGGAGCGCGGTATTGATGCGTTACCTCCCGCCGATCCCGCCTTGCGCGAGAGTCTGATGGCGGCAGCAGAGACGGCAGGGTGGCCCGCACTACACCAGCGCCTCGCGACTCTGGATCCGGAAACCGCTGCCGGTATCGCCCCCCATGATCGGCAACGCATTCAACGCGCGCTGGAAATGATTCTGAGCTCTGGCGCCCCGATCAGCGCTCATCGCCATTGGCAGGGAGCGTTCCCTGGTCCGCTCTATAAGATCATCCTGCGGCCGCCCCGGACCTGGTTACATCAGCGTATCGCCCAGCGCCTTGATGCCATGCTGGCAGAGGGTTTTCTGGAAGAGCTGGAATCCCTGCGCCAACGTCACTACGCGCCGGAATTGCCCGCCATGCGCGCCGTGGGTTACCGCCAATACTTCGCCTGGCATGACGGCCGCTACAGTGCCGCAGAGGCCTATCAGGCGGCACTGGCGGCGACCCGCCAACTGGCCAAGCGCCAGGATACCTGGTTTAAGAGGGAATCAGCGCACTGTTACCTTGACCCCGCACAGGGGGATGCGGCGTCGCAGTTGTTACAATCTTTCGCCGATTTTCAGCAGAAAAACGCCCGTTAGGGATTGCGCTCGCAATACCGAATATTTTGCGCCCGGCGTGATAATGATTGTGCCCCCGGATTGCCAGAGAAACCGCAGAATGCTAGCCTATGGCGACTTTAATTCTACCCCCATTGAGGAATTTATGGCTGTTGAGCGTACTCTTTCTATCATCAAACCCGACGCCGTTCAGAAAAATGCCATCGGTGCCATTCTTGGCCGTTTCGAACAGGCGGGCCTGCATGTCGCTGCCACCAAGATGATGCACCTCAGCCGTGATGAGGCGGGAGGGTTTTATGCAGTACACAAAGCCCGTCCGTTTTACGGCGAGCTGTGCGATTTCATGAGCAGTGGTCCGGTAGTGGTTACGGTGCTGGAGGGCGAGGGCGCCATCGCCAAAAACCGTGATCTGATGGGTGCTACCAACCCCAAAGATGCCGCTGCGGGGACGATTCGTGCAGACTTTGCCGACAGCATCGATGCCAATGCCGTGCACGGCTCAGACAGTGCTGAGACCGCAGCATGGGAAATTGGCTACTTTTTTGGCCAACGGGAGATTTTTTCGCGCTGAATGATAGGCGATGCTTCTGTAGTTACCAAGGCCGCATGGCCACACCTGCTGGGACTGGATCGCCAGTCCCTCGCCGGATTGTTGCGCACCTGGGGAGAGTCTCCCTTTCGTGCTAACCAAATTTTGCAATGGCTGCATACCCGTCAGGTGACGGATTTCGCGGCCATGAGTAACATCAGTAAAACCCTCCGCACCCGGCTCGCCGCGGAGACCATTCTGGATGAACCGGAAATTATCGCTGACCAACTGGCGGCAGATGGCACCCGCAAATGGCTGTTGGGGCTTCCTGATGGCAATGCGATCGAAACGGTTTTTATTCCTGAAGAGGACCGTGGCACACTGTGCATCTCTTCCCAAGTGGGCTGTTCGTTGGCATGCAGTTTCTGCGCCACCGGCGCGCAAGGGCTGAGCCGCAACCTGGAAACCCACGAAATAATCGCCCAGGTGCGCGTGGCGCGCC